>JABURQ010000177.1 GCA_014762625.1 Planctomycetaceae bacterium
GAACCTGTTCCCGGAATCAATCGCTCAAACGACCCACGAAGTTCCGTGAAGAACCAACAAGTGGAAGGAAAGGTGTGATGTTTGTATTGGACTCGGAACGTGAGAGCGACTCAAGAGGCGAGTTTGGATATACTTTTATTCTGAGTTGTACTTGACGCAAAGATTTGAAGAGGCCAAGAATCGCGAAGGCGTCAATTGGAAAAGAACACTGATCTTCGCTAATAAACACTAATGAAAGAAAACTAAACCAAAACCGCTTCCTGATTTCCTGCTTTCCTTATTCATAATATTCACTGCGGTCCTCGCAGCGGACCCTACATTCAAAATGACCAAGCCACCTCCACAATCATGCCAGCCTTGCAGCCGTGCATTCAACGCGGCGATGCTGCTCGCGCTGCTGGGAGGAGTGGTGGTCGCACTGTTGATCGAATGGCCAAGGATTGAGGCGATCGCGGAATCGGGAGAATGGGCCAACCTGCTGCTGAATTTCAATTACGACAGCACGCTGCCGTTGCTGTTGTTTCTGATGCTGCCGGTCGCGTGGCTGTGGCCGGGTCGGGAGAAGATTCTCTCCCCGGCTCCCGACTCGCGGGTCAAGACTGTATTGACCGCCCTGCTCCTCGGCGGTCTGTCTCTCCTGATGAGTCATCATGTCTCACAACTGGAAATCAAGGACCAGAAGTTCGGCGACCTCCCACCCGCCTATCACGATGAATACAGTTACCTGCTGCAGGCGGAAGCGTACCTCGACGGACGCGTGTCGTATCCAATTCACGAGACGCATCCCGAACTATTCTCACAGTTTCACGTCCTAAATGAGACGACGTTCGCCAGTCGTTATTTTCCCGCCACGGGACTGGTCATCGCGCCGGGCCTCAAACTGGGGCGCCCCTATTGGGGACACTGGATCTGCGGAGCGCTGACGACGATTTTCATCTTTCTCGCCGGTAAGGAACTGGGGGGCTATAGAACCGGTCTCTTCGCGGGACTCTGCTGTGCGTTGTCGCCGGCGTTGGCGTTGTTCAGCAATCTGCTGCTGGCCCATCATCCGACGTTACTGGGGCTGTCGTCGTTTCTCTATTTCTACCTGCGGATGTGGCGGACGAAGTCTTTCGCATCCGGCATGCTGGCGGGCGTCGGTCTGGCGTTGGCGATGTTGTCGCGACCGATGGCGGCGGCGGGATTCGCGTTGCCGATGGGAGTCGTGCTTTTGGCGAATCTGATCCGTCCTGTGCAGTGGACTCATGACGAATCGGCTCCCGCGCGAAGCACCATTCTGAAGCTCAATCTGGCGGTCGGGCTGCCGATTATTGCCGGCTTGTTGATTCTGCTGCCGATCAACAAAGCGGTGACCGGCGATCTGTTCAAGCTCCCCTATTCGCAGTTTCAGACGATCTACACGCCCAACCACGTGTACGGCTTCGACAATGTCGAGCGTGGTGAGGGACAACGGAAGAAAGAGACGTTTGCCAAATACGACAACTGGGCCGAGAACCTGACACCCGAGTCAGCGCGCACGAAAGTTTTCACCCGACTGGTCGCCAGCCTGCGTTGGACGTGGGGCATCGTGCCGTTGACGATGGCGGGTCTGTTCTGTCTGATTCTGGCGGTCGAGGCGCGCAATCGCTGGGCGCTGATCGTACTTTCTTTGATCTCGATTCATGTCGCGCATGCTCCGTACTGGTTCACCGGGATTCAGGACTGGCATTACGTGTTCGAAAGTTGCCTGATCTGGTTTTTGTTGTTGGGAGAAGTGACCGCGGCGATCTGGGGAATTTCCAAAACCAAAGGCCGACCGTTGCTGAAGTACTGGTGGCTGGGGATGCTGGCAGCTCCGATGCTGACGATGTATGTCTCGGCGGGCGACTTCTGGCCGGTGGCCCGGATGCAGAATGAGGTCGAGATCGTCGCCTTTTCGCGTCTGAAGTATCAGGAATTCGATCGCCTGCTCGAACAAGAGATCGGCGATCGCCGGGCGCTGGTGCTGATCGATCACGACGAAACCGACCTGCACATCGACTACATCGACAACGATCCGTCTTGGGACGCGCCAATTATTCGGGGTCGGGTCGATGAGGGCCGACCGGACGCCGAGCGTCTGGAAGAATTGAAGGCGGCGTTCCCGAAGCGGGAGATCTGGTATTTTAATGCTGCGCAGGGAAGTTTGGAATTGTTGGAATGAAATAGGTGTGATTTTGTGTATACTTTTTTGAACTAAGTGTACACGAGCAAGGATTGATCACCTGTGACACATTCATTCGAGGTTTATATTGACGAATCACTCGATGAAGGATTCAAGTTCGATGGTCAAAACGAAAGCTCAACTTGGTTCGTGCTCTCAGCATTAGTAATCAAGAAAGAGAATGATCTCAAGCTTGTTGAGTTGACAAGAGAATGTCGAGAATTGCTTGGGAAACCTGACAAACACGATCTTCATTTTAGGAAATTGAAACACGAGCAAAAGGTTGCTTACTTGAAGCAAATTCCATCAGTTCCCATCAGAACAATCACTGTAGCCTGTAACAAAAGAGAGCTGAATGAACCGGAGTATTTACAACAGGGCTATAATTTATATTACTACTGTGTGAGATATCTTTTGGAAAGAGTTTCATGGCTTTGTCGCGAGCACCAAAGAAACGTTGAAGGCAATGGACAGGCAAGAATTATTTTTTCCAACCGATCGGCCATGTCTTACGATGAGATCAAAGATTATCTCAAAAGACTACGCGAGAAAGAATCCATCCAAATTGATTGGTCAGTTATCGATGAAGAGAACATTATCGCGATTCCACATAGGCTTCGAGCCGGTTTTCAATTGGTAGATGCAGTTGCCGGTGCCTATGCGGCCATGCTTGAAAAAAATCACTACGGTGATATCGAAACACGATACGTTAAAGAGATTCTGAGAGTTGCTTACAGAAACAATGGAAGCCTTTTCGGATAAGGCTTAAAAATTTGGCCAGAATTCCCAGCTCAAGTCATTCGAAAATCAGACGAATTCGATTGGCTCAAATAAAAAAGCAGACCCCGGGCCAGAGGATCCCACGCCCATTGGCGCTGCCAGCATTAAGCTGACCACTGGTAACTCCCGCGCTTGTCTGCTTATATGTATATTATCCTAGAGAATCTATTTCATCAAGCTCTATTTCAATAACCACTTGAGAAATTCACTGTAATCCTTTTTGTGAAAATCAGTTATGAACACTCTCTGAATTACTGAAAAGCGTGTCAAAAATGGAGGCATCGTTGAAAATTCATTTATCAACGCCTTTCGATGTGTTATCCTGAGGATCCCACCATTTTTGAAGCTGCTCAAACGAGGTCCCGCCTGTGTTGAATCTGATTGACGATGGATTGCCGCTCTGTGACGGAATTTCCCGACGGACGATGTTACGCGTCGGAAGCCTGGGACTCGGCGGACTCACACTGCCACAGTTGTTGGCACAACGCGCGTCGGCGAACGACAATCCGCCCGCCAAAGCGAAGAACGTGATTCTGTTCTGGCTGACCGGCGGCGTGCCGCAGCACGATACCTGGGATCCGAAGCCGAACGGTCCCGACGCGGCTCGGACTCCCTTCGGCGTCATTCCGACCTCAACTCCCGGTCTCCATATCGGCGGCTTAATGCCGAAGACGGCACAGCTCACGCATCACATGGCGGTGATCCGCTCAATGTCCACGGGAGACAACGCACATTCCTCGAGCGGCTATCAGATGCTGACCGGCGTGCCCCATATTCCGCTCAGTCGCGAAAACGCCCTCCCCGAAGCGCCGAACGACTGGCCGTCGCTCGATGCGATGATCCGCACGCAGATTCAAAACAAACAGGGACTGCCGTCCGCCATCACACTTCCGAAACATATCGCCAACGTCGGCGACAAAACCTGGCCCGGTCAGGACGCCGGCTTCCTCGGTCGTCAATACGATCCGTGGCTGCTGGATTGCGACCCTTCCGCGAAAGACTTCCAAATCCCGGCGCTGTCGCTTCCGGAGGACGTGTCGCAAGTCCGTCTCGACCGACGTCTCGGTTTGCTGCAACAGGTCGATCGGCATTTGAACAAGCTCGACCAACACGCCTCCGCCGAGAAATACGACTTGCGCACGTCGCAGGCGATCGAGTTACTCGCCGGCGAGGGAGCGCGGCAGGCGTTCGACCTGACGCAGGAATCGGACCAGATGCGTGATCGTTACGGTCGGACGAAATTCGGGCACAGCGTGCTGCTGGCGCGTCGCCTGATCGAAGCCGGTTCGACGCTCGTTCACGTCAACTGGCAGCGGATTGAAGGGAAGGAAAACAACGGCGGCTGGGACACGCACAAGAAACACAACGAGTCTCTGAAAGGCTGGTTGATGCCGATCATGGATCAATCCTTCTCGGCGCTGATCGAAGACCTCGAACAGCGGGGTATGCTGGACGAAACGCTGGTCGCGTGGGTGGGAGAATTCGGTCATACGCCCAAAATCAACGCACGTGCCGGTCGCGATCACTGGGGCCGGGCGTTCTCGATCGCTCTGGCGGGTGGTGGAATTCAGGGAGGCACGGTGATCGGCAAGACCGACAAACAGGCGGGACAGGTGGAGGAGGATCTAGTCCGACCCGCCGACTACATCGCGACGGTGCTGCACTGTCTGGGGATCTCTCCGGAGACGATCATCCACGACGCCCAGGGGCGTCCGATCCCGCTGTCGCGAGGGAAGGTAATTGATTCGATCGTTGCCTAAAACGCCGAGAGGCCTCAGCGGCGATCAATCGTGAAGAGCCCGAGACAGATTCACAGTCTCACTCTTGGCCTATCGCAAGTCTTTTCTTATCGATTCAGCCATGAGTTTCACGTGCGTATCGATAGTGATATCGGAAGACTTAAATGTCTTGCCCAATGTCTCTTGCCCATGTAAACCAAATTCGAAGTGCAAATAAAACTGGCGATTATCGACTGTAATCAAATGCCCTGCATTACCGACATTACAGTCGCCTATCACGACCGTGCACCACATCGTATCGGGCCTAATAGGTATGCCTTCAGAGACAGTCCATCCCACACTATTGGAGCCTATTGTTTTTTTGAAAACTGTTATTGGGTCTGGCTCTGCAAGAACTCCATCGTAGGTTACTTTTAAATTTGCAGCTTCACAGTAAGAGACGACAGACTTGTGAATCCTTCCCAACGTATAAACGTCTATTTTTTGTGAAGCTCCGATTGCTGATTCTTGCAATTTTTGGAGATGTTGCTGAAATTTGCCCTCTTCCTGAGACAGCAATTGAGTTGAGGACCATAAAGTGGTCATTGCAAACACCAAGAGAACGAGCAGATGTCCTCGGTGCGCACTCTTCAGAATGAATCTCACAATCATAGATTTTATTTGCCGCTTGTGAACGTACCCCATGGTGTTTTGAGCTCCTCGTATTGGTTACCAAAACCCAAGAAATCTCCGTCAGATGCAATCTTCCACAGGCTTTTGGTTAAAAGCCCTTTGAAATTTTAAACCGTTTCTCAACACGCCGTTAATCGAACGATCCCTCTTTGGTCAGTTCGCGAAAAAGTCCCAACAGTTTCTGCGTGATGGGGCCCGGCTTGCCGTCGCCGATCGGGCGACCGTCCAGGCTGATGACGGCGATCACTTCCGCCGCGGTGCCGGTCAGGAAACACTCATCGGCGATGTAGATGTCGTGGCGGGTCATGGCGACTTCGCGGACTTCGATGTCCGCTTCCCGGGCGAGGCGCATGACGGCGTTGCGGGTGACTCCTTCGAGGATGCCGGCGTCGTTGGGAGGCGTCATCAGGACGCCGTGTTTGATGATGAAGATGTTATCGCCGGTGCATTCGGCGACTTCCCCTTTGTGATTGAGCATCAGGGCTTCGATGGTTCCGCCGTCGGTCGCTTCGACCTTCGCCATGATGTTGTTGAGGTAGTTGAGGGATTTGATTCGCGGACTGAGCGCCGAGGGATGGTTGCGGATCGTGCTGGCGGTGATCAGCGGCAGGCCGTTGTCGTAAATCTCCTGCGGGTAGAGGGTGATCGTGTCGGCGATGATGATGACCTGCGGGTTGCTGGTTTTGCGGATGTCGAGCCCCAGGGCTCCCGCGCCGCGCGTAATCACCAGGCGAACGTAACCGCTTTCAAGGTCGTTGGCTTTGACGGTCTCTTCGACGGCGGTCGTCATCTCCTCGGGAGAAATCGGAATCTCCAGACGAATCGATCGCGCCGATTCGTACAGGCGGTCGATATGATCTTTCAGCAGAAAGACTTTCCCGTAATAAACGCGAATCCCTTCGAACACGCCGTCGCCGTAGAGCAGACCGTGATCGAAAACGGAGACAACGGCTTCTTCCTGCGGCACGAGTTGGCCGTTGAGATACACCTGCCGGGACATGATGAAACTTCCGCCTGAAAGAGAGTGGAAACACCCGCTCGATTAGCAGACTGCCAGGTTCGGTCGGGCTGAAAAAAACAGAAGCCGCCGCAAGTTGCGATCCGGCTTCTGTGAGAAGTCTTAAGACTGCCGACACACGGCGGAACGAGAGGTTCAGGCCGCGTTTTCGACCATTTCCATCTGGCCTTCCGCCAGACGGATGGTACGGTGCGCCGAAGCCGCCACGTTCTCGTCGTGAGTGACCATGATAATAGTCAGTTGCTGTTCGTCGTTCAAGCGGTGCAACAGGTCCATGATTTCCTTGCCGGTCTCGCTGTCGAGGTTGCCGGTCGGCTCGTCGGCGAGCAGGATTTCGGGCTGAGCGATCAGGGCTCGGGCGATCGCCGCCCGTTGCATTTCTCCGCCCGAGAGTTCGGACGGTTTGTGATTCAAGCGGTGAGAGAGGCCGACCTGTTCGATGATCTCCAGCGCCAGCTCCCGGTAATGTTTGCGACGCGGCCAGTAGGTCCAGATAGGATGCCGGATCATGAGCGGCGTGAGGACGTTTTCCTGCAGCGTCAGCTCGGGAAGCAGGTGATAGAACTGGAAAATGAAACCGAAGACGCGGTTGCGTAGTTCATCGCGCGTTTTCGAGGGAAGGTTATCGACGCGTTGGCCGTCGAGTTGAATTTCCCCCACGTCCGGGGAATCGAGCAGCCCCATCAGATGCAGCAGCGTGCTTTTCCCCGAACCGGATTGTCCGATGATCGACAGAAACTCCCCCTTGTTGGCGTTCGCGTGGACGCCTTTGAGGACGGGAACGGTCAAATCACCTTTGCGATACGATTTCTGGATGGAAACCGCAGAAATTTGAGGAGTCGGCATGGATAGGATCTCAGTCATTGATGAAACGCCGGTTTGCTGGGGTCGTCAGGAATGGATCTTTGGTTCGGTCGTCGGTTGCGGTTTCGTTATTCGTAGCGCAACGATTTGACCGGATGGAGTCTTGCCGCGCGTCGCGCCGGCAAGATACTGGCCAGGATGGCGATCGTGATCGCTCCCAGGGCGACCCAGAAAACCATCCACGGACTGACCATCGTCGGGATCTCGCTGAAGTAATAAATTTCTTCGTTAAAGACCGGCCGCCCGGTCAGCCAGGAGAGCCCGGTTTCGATTTCGTTGATGTAATTCACGAACAGGAGCCCCAGCGCAACGCCCACTCCACTTCCCACCATCCCCAACGCCAGGCCGTAAGAGAGGAAAATGCTCATGATGCCCGAGGCGCTGGCTCCGAGTGCTTTCATGATGCCGATATCGCGTGTTTTTTCGACGACAATCATGTAGAAGATCGCCAGGATCCCGAATCCCGCCACCGCGATAATCAGGAACAACAGCACGTTCAGAATCGCGGATTCCATCTCAACCGCCGCCAGCAGAGGGCCCTGTTTATCTTCCCAGGTCTGGACGACGAACGTCTCGGGAGGAAAGGCGGCTTTCAGTTTTTTCACCAATTCGGGGGCGTTCGAATAATCCTTCAGCTTGATTTGAATGGTGGTGAAGTCGCGAACGTTCGTGCCAGGATGAACCATCCCGCGCACTTCCTGGAGGTAATCGAGGTTGCAGTAGATGAGGTTGGAATCGTATTCGCTCATGCCGGTTTTCAGAATATCGACAACCGTCACTCCCAGACTGACGGGAGCGGGAGGCATGGCGGCGTTCACAGTGGAGAGCTGAATATCATCGCCGGGTCGAACCATGAGGCGATCGATCACTTTTCCGTCTTTGGGATCGGTCATCTGGTAACTGATCAAACCGTGTCCGACGTAGGCTCGTCCGCGAAGGGGAGCGGTGGGATCGACTTCCTCCTGCGGTGAATCCTGATTCAGGAACGGATTCACGAGCTCATCGGGAGGCGTCACTGCCGGAGAAGGGCTCTCGGCAAAGTTGGGGGTGTCCGGGAGATCCCCGGCGGGTTCCGAGTCAGTGAAATCAGGTTGTTCCGAGTCAACGGTTTCCGGGCCGGAGGAGGTCTGGTTATATTCAGACCAATCCGGGTCGGCGGTGTCTTCCCAGGAGCTGCGGAAGACCCAGTTTTTACGATATTCTTTTGCCTCGGCGGACAGTTCCCAATTCGGATCGCTCTTGGGGTCGCGCGTCCCTTTCTCTTTGTCATAACCGAGGAGGTATTCCTTCAGCGGTCCGACGCTCGACTTCCCGCGCGGCTCGATTCCGACGAGAGTCACGGGACGCGTGATCGGTTCGTTCGCGAACTTGAACGTCATCATGCCGTACACTTCGACCGAAGTCGTCATTCCTTCGATGTCGTCGCCGCCAATCTTTTCGATCATCTCCATCCAGCGATCGGCATCAGCCACGCCGTTCATGCTGGCGGTGCTGATGATGACATCCGCGAGGATGCCGTGCAGACGATCCTTCATTTCGACGCTGAAGCCCGCCATGACGGAATTCACGACAATCATCGTGGCGACGCCGAGCATCACGCTGATGATACTGGCGAGGGCGATGAATCGGGTGCGCAGATAACGAGTGGAAAGCAGAAATTTATACATCGAAGGCCAATCCTTTGGCTGAGATGTGCGTCCGTGATGATGGCTGCCGGTTGCGGAAACTCTCCGCGACGAATCCGGGAGCGGGCGCGTCTTCGCGCTCTCGCGGGAATCGTAACAAAGGGGCTCGAAACGGCATAGGGCAAATCAGCTCCGGAAAACCGGTCTGACAAATGCTTGGATTCGAGACGGCGAGACGCTACCCTTGGTGCAAGATGGAGAGGTGAAATCCACTCGCCCAGAGGCTCCACTACACGACAGTAACTTCCCACTATGAATAAGGATACGGCTATGGAACCTGATGAAGTCATGTTGGATACCGAAGAACGCATGGAAAAAGCCGTCGAGACTTTTCACAACGGATTGACGGGACTTCGAACCGGACGCGCGACTCCCGGTTTGGTCGATTCGATCCGGGTCGATTACTACGGCTCGCCGACTCCTCTCAAACAGGTCGCGACGATCAGTGTTCCGGAACCGCAACAGATTGTCATCAAGCCGTACGATCAGGGGGTCGCGGGAGAGATTGCGAAAGCGATCGTCGCCAGCAATATCGGACTCTCCCCCAATAACGACGGCCGCCTGATTCGCCTTAACATCCCGCCGCTCTCCACCGAGCGACGAACGCAGCTCGTTTCCCGCGTGAAGGAACTGGCGGAAGAGGCTCGCGTAGCGATTCGGAATATCCGTCGCGACGCCAATAAACACATCGACGGCTCCGAAAAAGACAAAGTAATTTCCGAAGATGACGCCAAGCGCTACAAGGACGACATTCAGGAACTGACCAAGAAGTATGAAAACAAGGTCAACGACATGGCGGAGTCCAAAGAAAAAGAAGTGATGGAAGAATAGTTGACGAGTCGAGAATCACGACCGCTCGTACTGACTCGTTCGGTTCGAGCGGTCTTTTTTCTGCGCGAATGAGGACGCAACCATGGACTTGAATCTGAAGGATTCCGTCGTCGTGATCACCGGTGGAGCGAGCGGAATCGGTCGCGCGACGGCGGATCAGTTTCACGCGGAGGGCGCTCGAGTCTCGGTCTGGGATCTTCAATCCCCCGAAGAAGAATCGTTCGACTTCCAGCAGGTTGACATCACGTCAGCCGACGATGTGGCGCGGGCGACAGAGATCACTCTCTCACGATTCGGTCGCATCGATCATCTCGTTCACGCGGCGGCGATCGGGTCCGGGAAATTCGGTTTTCCGTTCGACAATCTCTCCCCCGACGACTGGCCACGGGTGCTGGAGGTGAACATCATGGGGATGACCCGCGTCGCTCATGCGGTCGGCCCGGTACTGCGAACGCAACAGGCGGGGACGATGGTTTTTATTTCATCGGTCGCGGGACAAATCGGATCGCAAACGGATCCCCCCTACTCCGCCGCCAAAGCGGCGAATATCAACTTCGCTCAGTGCTTGGCGAAGGATCTGGCTCCTCACGGCGTGCGGGTGAACACGGTTTGCCCCGGCATGATTCAAACGCCGCTCAACAAGTCGGTCTGGCAGGCGTGGAACGATCGACAATCCGACGATCGGAAACGTTCCTATGAAGACTGGGCGGGAGAAAAAATACGCACGGTGATTCCTCTCGGCCGCTGGCAAACGCCCGAAGACATCGCTCATACGATTCTGTTTCTCTCGTCCGACAAAGCGGCTCAGATCACCGGCCAGACGATCAACGTCGACGGCGGTTTCGTGATGCACTGGTAGAGAACACCCTCCCAGCTATAATGCACAAAACATAAGTTTCCTAAGAATAACCGGAGTCTGTCACTTGTTTCCAGTCATCGACGTTTCAAATTGGGAACGACTGAGCATGGAACAGATGGGAACCAAACCCAAATTTTGGTGTCAGAGTGAGGATGGCGGAGAATATCTCTTTAAGGAAAGCCGATCGCACGCAGGAGAACACTGGTCCGAAAAAATCGCCGCTGAAATTGCCCAGTGGATTGGCTTATCCCACGCTTCAATAGAACTAGCTGTATGCAACGATAAAAAAGGAACCATTTCAAAAAACTTTCTTCCGTTGGACAAATCATGCAGTCTCGTTCATGGAAACGAGTTGTTGTCTAAAATTGACGAGTCATACCCCAAAGAAGCTCCCAATTTTAGCGTGGTTCAACATACATTGCCTCGAATCATTGAGGCTTTGGATGAACATCATGCGCAGCCCCCTATGACTGCAATTATTCCTGAAGGAGTTACTACGGGAAGTGATTATTTCCTCGGCTATTTAATGCTTGATGCGTTAATCACAAACACGGACCGGCATCACCAGAATTGGGGGATCACAATTTCCTCATCTGAAACTGTTGGACATGACACCGAAATCGCCCCAACCTTCGATCATGCTTCTAGTTTGGGTAGAGAATTGACAGATCGGAGAAGGGATGACAAATACCAAGCCGAATTGAGACGCAATGAGACAGTCAGCCCTTCAAGAAGAGATCAGACGATTGTTGGATATCTGGAAAGCCGTAAAGGACGATCGCGCATCTATGAGGCAGAAGCAGAAGCAAACCCACTACATCCAATCGATGTTTTCAGGATTGCTTTTGCGAGATACAATACTCCCTCAGATGCGTGGATCAATCGACTCCAATCTCTTGATTATTCTCAAGTGAGACAAATCGTACAGAAGATACCCAACAACATCATGAGTGAACCCGCTCGTAGTTTTTGTCTCAAACTGATTGAACTCAATTACCACGCAATCATTTCTCGGGGTTTCCAATATGAGTAATGTTGAACATGCACTTTTTGTCGCATGGCAAAATCCGATTTCTCGAAGTTTTTACCCCGTTGCTCGACTCGCTCAGGTCGTGCAATCAGTATGTTCTGAATGTTTCGAGTTTGTTTATATCCAAAACGCAAGGGATGCCGAAGGGTTCCAACCTTTTTCTTCTTTCCCAGATTTCAAGCAAATCTATCGCAGCAAAGAATTGTTCCCATTATTCGCGAATCGGGTTCCCTCCAGCAATCGTTCAGACTATCAAGAATACTTAAGGTACTTGGGGCTTCCAGACGCAAACAATAGTCCAATCACATTACTAAGTCGTAGTTCCGGACAGCGTCGAACCGACACCCTTGAATTGTTCCCTCTGCCTACATTCGAACCAGATTTCGGTTACCGTACTTGGTTCTGGTCTCATGGCATTCGTCACCTTGAGTCATCCAACCAAGAACGTGTACTCAAATTGGCGAAAGAAGAAGAGATCTTTCCTTCCATCGATCAGTCAAATACATTCGACTCTCAAGCGATCAAATTATTGAGCAATGATCAAATTCATATTGGATTTATGCCTTCGTACTTACTAGACGACGCTCATACTCTCCAAGAAATGTGTCAGACTTGTGAAATCTTCGTAGAAAGAGTCAATCCCTCTCCTGCCCCTGTTCAACAAAGATTGCTTTGTCGCCTGGAGTCTTGTTGGCCTGATGGTTTTATCCCATATTCCTCAACAAAATATCAGCCAATCCCACAAGACGCGGCATCTATTTTACCGCCCGTTTTCGATAGAGAAGTGTAGTCAGCAATCCTTTCTTTGAGCGTGCCTTCGCTTTCGCTGTAGTGAAGCTGAAGATCAAAGCGGGGCGTTTTTGGGAAAGAAAACCGAGAGACGCAGGTCGGTGCCGCCCAATTTTTGAGGACGTCCCAGGTAACGTCGAATCCAGGTATCGGCGAGCTGATTCCGCTCGCGCGAATTTCGATCGCGCCATTCGAGGACGAGCGTCGTCGGTTTGTGGGGCGCTCCCGAGAGACGAGCCATCAGCTCATCCCAGTCCTTCAAAATGACAACGTTACGCGACGGATAGTTGAGGACCAGTTGCAGCCGCAAGCGGGCGGTCTCCTCGCGCTCGCTGATCACAACCACTTCCTGAATCCCGCCCGGAATTTCGTCCAGCAGTTTCTGAAGCCGCGCAAGTTCGTCGCTATGGAGTTCCCTCGATTCCAGATTCTGCAGCAGAGGAGACGGGGACGCCACAGCGGTCCCGAAGTGCGCCAGGGTGAAGAACGAGAGAAACAATGCGGCAAACAGTCGCGGCCAGCGACGCGGCGAGAAGTCACGACGATCCAGCAAGCAGAAAATCAGCAAGACGATCAGTGACAGAATCACAAAACCTTCCGAAGAAAACAACAACGGGAGAAACTCATCCGTATGTTGAATCGAGCGGGAATAGAACGCGATCATCGGAACCAACGTCCAGAGCGTGGCCCAGGTGACTCTCAGTTTCCCGGTCGTCACCTCGTTAAATGCGATCGCCGCCGCAATGACGAGCGACAAGGCAACGAGCACGACCGAACATTGTGTGAAGAGTGATTCTGGTCCCCAGAGCACCCGCCCCAACATCCAACCGGCGAATCCGAGAATGAACCACAGCGCGATGGAACGATCACCGGTCGCTTCCCGCGACACACAACGGCCGAAGATGCCCAACAGGCCGTAAAACGAAAGTCCAACCATCGGCCCCAGGGCATCGAAGAAACTCCAGGTCAGGTCGAGTTCGCTCAGTGGTGATAGTTGTGTCGGTAAGCCGATAAACCAGTTTTTCCAGAAATCGAGTCCGTAGGCGGAGGACATCATCAGCGGCCACCAACCCGCGGAGGCGAAACAGGTCACCCACAACAGACAGAGCGCCATCAGTCGTCTCGAAGGCTCCACAATGGAGATGCTCGATTCGTCTGCGGGGCGGTCGTATTTGATCGCAGCCAGACATTGAACCAGTTGGAGACCGGCGAACAGTAACACAGCCGGTCCTCCCAAGAGTAAACACATACCGAGCGCCAGACCTCCCCCCAGAATCGGCCAGGTGATGACCGAACGTTCTTTGGCCAGATGATTGGCGAACCAACGGACCGAGAGCAACCCGAAGAGAATTGTGAAGGAGATCGGAAGCACGGTCTGGGCCTGACCCAGAACGACCGTTTGACCGGACGCGATTAAAACTGCCCACATCGCGACTCGTCCGCCATACAGGTCGGAGACGATCCAGTAACAACCCGCCACCAGTAAGACGGTCCCGAGCCAGGAAACGATCATCGCTTCGAAGGCTCCTTTACCGGGTAGTAGATTTTGAACCGCGGCCATCAGCCAGGTACTCATCGGCGGTTGGGACTGAATCGCGCTGATCGAATCGCGTCCGCCGGGAGAAACCATTCCCTCCACCGATTCCGACTTCAATAAATCCAGACTCCGTAACACCCACTCGCTATCGGTTTCACTGAGTGCTGCATGCTGAAATGCGAAGAGTGTCGGCATGATCGCCAATACAAAAATCCACGGCTGAAAACTTGCCGTTCGATCGAAGACGGGGAACAGATCGTTCGGCCGCCCCGCGTCGCGGTACAAATGCGTCAGCCTGGAAGAGGTGATGGCGTTTGACATATCGGTTGAAGAAGATCTCGTAGAAACAGAATCAGAGGTAGCGAAGAAAATCCCTCTCAATGATTATAGCATCCTCTCGGCTCAACATTGACCTCGTTTTTCGGCAATCACGTCGCGCAGAATCTGCTCCAGGGTCCGGGTCGGTTTTTCTCCCAACTGGGCCTGCAATTTGGTCAGGTCGGGGACGCGGCGGCGGACATCCTCAAAATCGGATCCGTATTCGGTGTGATACGGCTCCAACTGGATTTCCGAGGAGGACTCGGTCAACGCCACTACCTGTTCGGCGAGACTTTTGATCGTCACCGGAAAATCGCTTCCGATGTTGAAAACCTGCCCGGCGGCGGAATCATCATTGGTCAGTTTGACGACCGCGTTCACGACATCGTCCACGTGAGCGAAACAGCGTACCTGTTGTCCGTCGTCAAAGACCGTGAGCGGTTCGTTGGCCAGCGCCCGATCGACAAACCGGGGAATCACCATACCGTAATGCCCCACCTGGCGAGGACCGACCACATTGAAAAAGCGTCCGATGACGACGGGAATTTCATACTTGCGGTGATAGGCCAGCGCGAGAAATTCGTCGATCGCTTTGGAACAACCATACGCCCAACGCGGTTTGGAGGTCGGACCGAGGACCAGGTCCTCCTCTTCGGTCCATTGTTCTTTCGGGTTCTTGCCGTATACCTCGCTGGTCGACGCCAGAAACACGCGGATATTTTGTTGAGCCGCGTGTCTCAATAATGTTTCGGTGGGATAGATATTGGTTTCGATCGTACGGACCGGATCGTCGGCAACCAGTTTCACACCGACCGCCGCCGCCAGATGATAGACGGTATCGACTCCCCGCATCACTTCGGTAAGCAGCACCGGGTCGGTGATGGAACCTTTACGGAATGTCAGTTTCTCGTGATCGCGAACGGCGGAGAGATTTTCTTCGCGTCCTGTGGAAAGGTCATCGATGACCGTAACCGCGTGGCCGGCGTCCAGAAGCTGTTCGGTCAAGTGACTGCCGATAAACCCGGCCCCCCCCGTAACGAGACAATGTTGCGATCCAGTTGTCATTCCACTCTCCAGATTATCCGAAACTTCTAGAGTAGCGTATCGCGCCTTTTCACTTCGGAACAGGGAGCGGGGGTGGGATTTCCGGCGTAAATGCTTATCATGGAATAAAGAGAACAGTTTGTAACGCCCACACGACCACAGACGAAGGATTCCCAATGACTTCTCCGCTCGAATCGCTAATCGCCACCGGAACCAAACTCTGGCTCGATTCCGTCGATCCGGATCTGGTCCGCTCCAATCACGCACTCGGAGCGACGGGAGCCACGTCGAATCCCATCATCATTTCCGATCTGATCAAATCGGGACGGTTCGACGAAACGATCAGCAAACTGATTAGTCAGGGTCTCGACGACGAACAAATCGCCTGGCAAATGACCGATCGGCTGGTTCACGACGCCCAACTCGTCTTCTCGGATACTTATTCGCAAACCGAAGGAGACGACGGTTATGTGAGCTTCGAGTTGGATCCGCTGCTTGAAGACACCGAATGTCCGTTGTCGGTGGAAGAGAAAATCGCCAAATACATCGAACTCGGCAAAGAGTGGTCCGAAGGACATTCCAATCGTATGATCAAAGTCCCCGCGACACCGGCGGGACTCGGAGCTCTTGAGGAATTGGTCGCCGCAGGCGTGACCGTGAACGTGACGTTGATGTTTACGGAACGACAATACAAGGAAGCGCGCGATGCCGTGTGGCGCGGAGCGCAACGCCGCGGATCGCTCGATTCATTCAAATCGGTCTACTCCATTTTCATCAGCCGCATCGACGTCTACACCGACAAGCACGTCAGCGAATTATCAGACGCGGCTCAAGGCGAGGTCGGCATCGTCAACGCGAAACGAATCTGGAAGCTGAATCAAGAATTCTGGGCCGATAAGAACTGCCCCCTCAAACAGGAACTGATCTTCGCCTCGACGGGCACCAAAAAGCCGGACGACCCGAAAGACAAATACGTCGCCGCACTGGCCGGAGCCGACATCCAGACCAATCCTCCCGCTACCAACGAAGCGATCCAGGAAATGGAAGACGTGACGTACACGCGTCAGGTCGATCAACTTCCATCCGACGATGTCCTTAACGAGATTGATGAAAAGGTGGACTTCGCGAAAATGGAGGAAGTTCTGATGGAAGAGGGGCTCAAGAAATTCGCCGATCCGCAAAAAGGATTGCTTGAGCTCATCGGTGAGAAACGAAAAGAACTCGCCGAAACATGAACGACACTCCAAAACGACATCTCCTCGACCTCACTACGTCCGAACTGCAGGTGTGGTGTGAAGCACGTGGCGAGGGAAAATACCGCGCGACTCAAATCCGGAAATGGATTTTCGGCAAACGCGTCGAGGCTTTCGACGAATGTCACGACGTCCCGGCGAAACTGCGCGAGGCACTCAAGGCGGAGTTCGACCTGTTTCGCGCGGAGGTGATCGCCCACAAAGTCGCGACCGACAACACCGAGAAGCTGCTGCTCTCACTTCCCGACAAGCAACTTGTCGAATGCGTCCTGATGCGGGAGACGAAACGACGTACGATTTGCATCAGTACGCAGGTTGGCTGTGCGATGGGTTGCGTCTTTTGCGCGAGCGGCTTGGAAGGCTTGAAGCGGAACCTGACCCAGGGAGAAATTCTGGAGCAGGTGCTCCGTCTCGACCGACTGATCACCGATCCACAGGAACGAATCACCAATGTGGTCGTGATGGGAATCGGCGAACCGCTGGCGAATCTCGGCAATCTGATCCCGGTGCTCGAAACGCTGAACGAAAAAGGTGGGATGGGGCTCGGCGCCCGTCGCATCACGGTTTCCACCGTCGGACTTCCCGAGAAAATTCGCGACTTCGCCAAACTTGATAAAGCGTTCAATCTCGCCGTTTCGCTACACGCTCCCAACGACGAACTCCGTAACAAACTGGTTCCCGTCAACGATAACATCGGCATCGACCAGATTCTCGCCGCCGCCGACGAATACTTCGAACAATCGGGACGCCGCGTGACTTACGAATACGTGCTGCTCTCGGGCGTGAACGATGCTCCCGAGCACGCACAGGAATTGGGTCGCTTGCTCAAAGGTCGGATCTCGCACGTCAATCTGATCCCCATGAACGAAGTGGAAGGACTCGATTTCGTCGAGCCGACGTCGCCGCGCACAAAGGAATTCGTACAGATCCTCGAACAGTACGGCGTGCCGGCGACCGTGCGGAAGCGCAAAGGCGCCGACATCGATGCCGCCTGCGGTCAATTGCGTCTGAAACACGAACAACAAGTGACGCTCGACCTGCCGGGGTAGGTCAACTGATTACTGCCGATCTTTCGGAAACGGTAAGGCATTGGCCTGTTGGGCCCAGTTCGTCCACGTTTGCTTTAGATCCAGAACGAGGCCGGGATGCTCACAGACCAGAAGAAAACGACCTCTGAGAGCTATGCCGCGCGAGGTAGCGATGTTTCCCCCCGATCAGTATCCGTGGTCAATCCATAACCATGGAGATGTTTTTCGAATTGATCTTGTCGAATATTTCCGGGATCTTGAATCCAGTAGCTCTCCAATAAACGTGCGTATTGCGTGACCAGGTGAGAGATCCGTTCCGACTTGGATTGTGAGTTGAGTCCCGGATCCAGGGGCTCGTGAATTTGGATATTCACTATTCCACGGTCGTCGACCGTGGCAAAGATCGGGATGGCGGGAGCCCCCGTTTTGATGGCTAATTGTGCAAATCCTGTCCGGAAGATTCTTTTCCTGCCTAAAAAATCGATTTCAATTCCCGCATCCCCCTGGGCTCCATCTGCTGAAATATAGAGATACCGTCCTGATTCCAGGTCACGAATCGATTGACGTACGATTTGTGTCGGCGATGAGTTTTTGGTTAACAGCAAATTGGCCTCAACATTAGCAAGCTTGGAGGCCCGACCTCCTACGGAAATGGTGGTTAGGGGAAAGTTTTTCTCAGCAATAATTTTTCCCACGACTCTTGCCGCCCCAAAGTGGCTATTCACAATCAACGCACCAGGTTGCTGGCCTCGATACTGCTCAAGAATCTCCTCTCCCTCGATCGTGACTGATTTTTCAATTCGATCCAGGCTCATCTCTCCGAAGGCCAGCATTCGCCAATCTTTACATTCATTCGCGAAGAGATGTCGAGAAACGGCTTTGTTGACATCAACTGGCTGGTTCAGCCAGGTGGCAATTGTTTGAATTCTTTGCCGACTTTCTGGAAAGAACTTTGATTGCAGCAGCCTGGAAGAAAAGACGTGCCGTAGAAAGACAATTGCCCATTCATACGACATGCGCGAGGCCAGATTGAGACAACATTCCTCCCAGGTTCCCGTGCGGCGCGTTCTTTTCCACATTTTCTCTCGGTCGAACGCTTGTGGCGATTGTTTTTTCCGGGTCCCCGATTTCGAGGAGCCGGTTTTGGGCGCCGAATGATTGTCGGGCGTTTTCTGAATCGCGACCGAGTTCCATTCTGGCCCCAGTCTGTTTCGTTGCGATTCGAAGAAACGATGAATTTTCGATTGCCACTCGTCCGAGATCTCGGCCGTTGCTTTGTCGGAAGCATGAAGCGATTCAGAGCCCTTCAGTCCCAGCATCTCTTTGCGCTGTTTGGGATGACTCAATTGTTGATACTCTCGACTCAGCATTGGTGATGCATGAATCGATTTCAATTGTTCGATCTGGTATTGAGTCCAGCGATCGTTGACACGCTTGTCAGAGATCAAGTTGATGGTGATCTTCTCATCGATTTCGAATGCCCGTGACAACTCGATCAGGAACGATTCGGAATCTGACTTCAGTTGAGAAAAATGAAGGACATGCAGTTTATCAAGCCCAAAAATGGAAGCATACATCTCGAGGAGGTCGGCATATCGCAGGTGTTCTCGAATGGGTTCCTCAGGATGTTGCCATCTTTCATCAAGCCATTCGTTGATGCTGAAGTATCGAGGTGGTTCGCCAAACGAGTCCTTGAGTTCATGATAGCTACGGTGCTTGAGGTTGAATCCCTTCAAGCGTTGAAAATAAAGAGATTCCAGATACTCCAACGGTTCTCGCAGAACCACGACGATTCGGCAATCAGGAAAATATTGTTTGAAGAGATCAGCCGCTTGATGTTGCTGAGACAAACTTCCAACCGACAACAACTCCTCTGAAAGAATGAGTGACTTTCCCTGAAGTTTTGCCGCTTGAGAATGCTCTAAGAGTTGTTCAAAGTCCGCTTCGGAGCAAACAGCCTCCCCTCCAAGGGCTCGTTTCATCAAAGAATCGATCGATTTGAGAGGAAATTTCTCATTGGTACCGTGAATGAATTTTCCGAGGTACTCGACCTGAGGATGTTCGGTGAACAGAAACTTCTGCAACAAAGAGGTGGCTGTTTTCGGCATCCCCACATGCAGATAGAGGTCCGCTTTGGAGTTCTGTGTTTCTGAAAAATCGTTCATGACAAACCCTGAAGCTGAGAATGAAGATGGGCTCGATTTGGGTTTTCCGTTGTCCCATTGGGAGATTCAGCTCGATTTGTAATGTTCATTGAGAATGTTGACAATACCATCAGGGTCCATCCGCCTCTCAAGAACGAGTTGAGGACGTCTCTGGTATTTGAGAGAAGCTCTGGAAGCGGGTCGTATTAACCGGTAAGAGACGACTCGTGACAGTTGACGCGATGTTATCTGGCAAACTTCACCCTTTTACACAGTCACCGGTGATTCGCCGTTCGCCAGACGCTGTTCGATCTCAGGAATCAAAGCAGGCAGATCGGCGACCGATTCCAGAATGTAATGCGCACCGGCGGCCCGCAGTTTCCCGGCGGCGGCTTCACATCGCGATTGCAGTTCTTCCGCCGGCAGTTCTTCGGTTTCTTCGAGAGAGAGGCCAACGCCGTTTCCGGTCCGTGTGATTCCGACCGTCCAGCATCCGGCGTTGCGTCCCGCTTCAATCCCGACGGGCGTATCGTCGACTTTCACGATCGACCACATCGGCCAGACTCCCAACTGTTCGGCGGCGGAATGTAGCATATAGGGAGCGGGACGTCCCTGAGCGGTATCCCCCGAACACAGGACACAGTCAGGTTCGTACCCCTGCCGCTGGGCTTCCGGAATGACAACTTCCATCAGTTCCGGCGTGTAGCCGGTCGAGGAACCGATCTTCAATCCCCTCTCGCGACATTGATTGACGGCCTCCGCGACCCCCGGGATGAGATCGGAGTAGTCTTTGAGGATCTGCTTCTGAAGCGGGAGGAACTCGGCATACAACTCGTCGATTTCCGCGTCGCCGCACGGACTCCCGAACTTTGCTTTCCAGGCCGCGGCAACATCAGGCATCGCGGCAATTGCGGCGATATGGTCGCGTTTGGCTTTCCCCATCGGTTCGCGCGCCTGTGCGGCGGTCACCTCGATGCCTCGTGCGGCAAAGATTTTCTGAAACACGAGCGCGGGTGCGCAACAGCCGTGATCGACTGTGGTCCCGGCCCAGTCGAAGACGACGGCTGTGAGTTGTTTGCAGGGTGAGATCATCAGGTCGCTCCTATCGTTTGGTTCCAGGCTCGCTCCGCCAGTCCGAAAGACATCGTCATTCCCGCTCCACCCGGTCCCACCAGAATGTGGACGTTCGGTTCGGGAGTCGCTGAAAAAATGGGGACTTCGGGATGTTTACTGTAAATTCCGTGCCAACGTTCGGCGATCTCCCAGTCATTCAGGCAAATCACTTTCCGGAGTTCCCGCAACATCAGGTCGTCGATTTCGGTCGAATCAAACGGCGTGATCGCCTCGTCGTATTCGTGGGAGTCTCCCAGAATAATCTGCCCTTGCGGAAACGTTGACGCCATCACATGGATGCCGTAGCGATCGAGTTCGGGAGTCTGTTCGGCGATACGTGTTTTCAATTGTTGCAGTGACGGACAAACTTCAAATGAAGCGTAGTGTCGCAAGGTGAGTCCGCTGGCGATGTGCGGCAGGTTGGAAGGGAGTCCCGGTTGAGAGACCGATTTCAGCATCTGCAGTTTGCAGAGTTTCAGACCGGACGTGGCGAAGACGTCCGGATACAACGTTTGCAAGTCACTGCCGCTGCACACAAGAATTTTTTCGGCGGACCAGCGAGTTCCATCCGCCGCAATGACCTCGCCATCATCGATACCGACCACGGGAGTCTTGAAGCGGCAATCGACATTCTGAGTTTCCGTCAACCAGTGAGCGATCTTGGCACTGGCCGTTCGCGGATGGACGCGGATTTCGGAGTCGCTCCAGAGCGCCCCGCACAAGCCGACGGGATTCACGAGCGGCGACCGTTCACAGGTTTCTGCGGGAGTGAGTAGTTGGACGCCGAAAGTTCCCAGCGACGCAAACTCTTCGAGAACGGCCCATTCGTCGTCGTTGTGAGCCAGATGCAGGGAGCCGCAGGTTTCGAGATCGATCGCCCCCGCCTCACTCAGCTCCAGCCAATAATTGCGGGAACGGAGGGCGATGTCGTGAAGTTCTCCCGCGGGTTGTCCGACGGGCCAGATCATACCGAAATTGCGGACCGAGGCCCCTTGCGCGACAGACGTTCGTTCGAGCAGCAACACTTTCAGGTTTCGTTTGGCAGCCATCCAGGCGTTGGCGAGCCCCACGATGCCTCCGCCGATCACCGCCACATCGTAATGTGTCGTCATGCGTAAGCCCCTGGTTGAGGTTTGACGGCCATCCGAATGGGACGTCGTTCGATGGCATCACGAACGGCGTCATTAATTTCGTCCAGCGAAAACTCCGTTTCCACAATATCCAACCAGGGATAATCCGCTTGATGAGCTTCGAGAAATCGAACGGCTGTCGCGAGATCGGAGGGCGTGTAATTGTGAACGCCGTGAATTGAAAGCCAGCGACGAACGATCTGTTCCGGATCGAATCCAACATCCCCCACCGGCATGACCGAACCGACCAGCACGATTCGGGAACCGATCGTTGTCAGTTGAGCCGCGGCTGAAATAGCTGCCGGTGCGCCAGAGAGTTCCAGAATCAGATCGAACCCTTCAACATCGGTTTCCTGCAACAGTTGAGTCTGGAAGGCTTCCCGATCATCCTGCCAGAGGATGGTCCGATTGGCTCCGAATCGCTTAGCCTGTTCGAGGCGAGTGGAGTTCTGATCGCAGACGGTGACGGAACGGGCTTTCGCCGAGTTTGCCCAAGCCGCCGCCGTCAGCCCCAGCATCCCGGCGCCGAAAATCAATACGTTCTGACCAGTAGTCTCTCCCCCGACACGGTAAGCGGCAGCGATGGTGGCGGTCGCACAGTTGACGGGGCAGATCACTTCCGCGGGGAGAGACTCGTCGACTTTGATCGCCGCCGTCCCCGCTCGCAGCAGAATTTTTTCCGCAAAACCACCGCTGAGTGCATGGGGACCGATAGCGAGGGAGTGTCCATATTTCACGAGCGACCGGCATTTCTGAGGAAAACCGGACTGGCAACGGTCACACTCTCCACAAGACACCGCCACCGACCAGGTAATGCGAGCGCCGGGGGAAAGCGGCTCGCCTGTGAGATCGTTGAGAGGAGGTTCGCCGACGCTTTCCACGCGCCCCAGAATTTCGTGTCCGAGAATCGTCGGCGTCGGTTCCTCACGTTTTCCGGTGATGGTATGCAGATCGCTGCCGCAGACCGTACAGCACTCCACGCGAACCACGGCTTCACCGGCCTGCGGATCAGGGACGTCGAACTCGCGAAGCTCGAGCGGTCGATCGGTAGCCGTGAAGACCGCAGCACGACAGAGATGAGAGGACACAGATGACATGAGAGGGTGGCGTTATTCGACGGGAGCGAGTTCTTCGAGTGACTGAGGATCCTCTTCGTAGAGCCGTTGGGCGTCTTCGCGAGAGAGAACTCTATGAAAGTAAATCATCGAGCCGATTAACGCCACGATGGAAAGCGTGGAAACGAGGTACAGCGAGATGCAAAAGAAGGGAAGAAAGTGAGTCGGTTCTTTCATCGAGGAACGCAGAACCATCACAAACGCGTAACCGAGATAACCGATGGCGTCCGCGAGATACATCAGAAAGCCAAGATTCCCGGGATGTTGCGACGCCGCCACCAATCGCTCGAACAAAGTGGTGTGAAAAGCGACATAGGGGACGTAAAGTCCGATTCCGCAGACCACCATGAACACAAAGGGAGAGAGCGTGCCGTTCGCTTGCAGGAATCCAGAAGTCGCCACCAGCCCGAAAGAGACACAGAGAGCGCCGATCGTCACGCGGATCGCGGTCAGATTATGAGTCATCAAAATCGCGAGAGCATTGAAGGCCGTGACACAGACGGCAACGGCAGTTTCCGATCTTGCGAAGATACTCGGTTCTCCTTCGACTCCCATGTCTCGCCAGATTTCCACACCGAAATCGTCGCGGATCGTGCGAATGATCGTCAGCGCGACATACACAAAAATGAATAACGACAAACCGGGCCAGTAGGCGACCAGAAATCGCCCTCGGGACACCCCATCCATCGGGGAGCGTGCATTGCGAAGTTTGACGTCTTGCTGATTGGGAGGAGGAGTTTTCTGCAAGAACCAAACCGAAACAATCAGCGGCAATAGAAACATCGCCCCCGCGATCATCGGCATCGAATATTCGCTGATCCCCTGATCCACGATCAACCAGCGCCCCACCGATTTCACCACTCCCGAGGAGATAATGAAACTGGCACACAGCGCCGCCGAGAGCGCTTCGGTATGTTTGCGTCCTTCCAGATAAGCCAGCACCAGACCGAAGACCATTCCCAGCGGGAGCCCGTTCAGAAACAGCATCACGAATTTCACGTTGAGAGGAACCAGCGCAAACCCGACCAACGCCGCTTCCGCGAACAGGATCAATCCCACAATTCCCCAGGCCCGCGCTTTGGCGGGCATCTCGGAAACGACTTTGATTCCGATGAACTTCGACAGCATGTAGCCAAGTAATTGCGAGACAACCAGTACGGTTTTCAAGCCCGCTCCGAAAAGGGTTTCCCCTTCAAAGGTCGCCGCCGTAAACGGCTTGCGAAACGCGTACATACAGAAGTAGGTACAGAATGCGGCCGCGGCAGCGATCAATAATTGAGAACCGGAACTGGATTCTTCGGAGGAAGGCTGTTGCGAGGAGGAGTCATTCATGTCTCTGGCTCGTAGAAATTCACAAGACCGAATCCTAACTCCGAAGTGTTAAATTCGTAGGAAGGAACCGACCGGTTCTCAGCTTATCAATACCCGACGACGGCACCATCTTTCCGCGATTCGGTGGCCCCGTGCAGGATATTGGTTTCCGGATCGATCCGAATCCCCTGATAGCCGCCGAATGCCCCGACGGCCCGTCTCACTCGATGGCCGCGCTGTTCGAGTTGTCGGATGGTTTCGTCGTCAATTCCCGGTTCCACCAGCAGCTCACCGCCCCCCTCTTCTTCCGGGAGTCCAGTGGGTGTGGGTGAGCCCGTGTGGCTGACACGAGCCAGATCCCCCGCCATCTGCACGTTCATGCCGAAATCAAGCATATTCACGAGGACCTGCACGTGCCCTTGCGGTTGCATGTCTCCTCCCATCACGCCGAAACAGAACCAGGGCTTGCCGTCTTTAGTGACCATGGCGGGAATGATCGTATGGAAGGGGCGTTTGCCCGGTTCGTAGACATTGGGATGATCGACTTCGAGTGTGAATAAGGCGCCTCGATTCTGCATCACAAATCCCACTCCCGGCGGAGCGATTTTGGATCCGAAGCCGTGGAAATTGGATTGGATCAGCGAGCAGCAGTTACGGTCTTTATCGACGACAGTCAGATAGATGGTATCGCCCATCGAGAGTCGCGGATCACCGGGAGCGACATTCGTCGCCGCTTTCTGCATATCGATGCGTTGATTCTGACGCCGGGCGTATTCCTTCGAGATCAATTCCTCCACGGGAACATCGGCCATGCTCATGTCGGCGTAGAACCGAGCCCGGTCGGCGAAGGCGAGCTTCTTGGCTTCCGTGAAGAGATGAATCCAATCGACTGACTTGGGTCCCATCGCTGCAATGTTGTGTTGTTCGAGAATGTTGAGGATCTCCAGAGCAGCGATCCCCTGTCCGTTGGGAGGGAGTTCCCAGACATCGTAGCCCCGGTAGTTCGTCGAGACCGGGTCGATCCATTCTGAGGTATGCTCGGTAAAGTCCGCGTGTGAAAGAAATCCTCCCACGTCGTCGCTGCACGCGAGGATTTTCTCGGTAATCGGTCCCTCGTAGAATGCCTGGATGCCCTGTTCGGCGATGAGACGGTAACTCTCAGCCAGTTCGGGATTCTTGAAGAGAGCCCCCTCCGCGGGAGGCGCTCCCCCCGGTAGATAAGTGTGAGCGGAGCCCGGCCATTTGGAGAGTGCATTGGCGGCGGAGGACCAATAACCGGCGATGACCTCCGGGACGGGAAAGCCTTCCTGGGCTGTTTGAATCGACGGGGCGAGCAACTCTTTGAGGGAGCGGCTGCCGTGTCGATTCAATAATTCCTGCCAGCCATCGACACAGCCGGGAACCGACCATGAGAGAGGGCTGTTGAGTGGAATCTGCGAGATTTCCCGCTCCAGGAACAGGTCGCGTGTCAGATGTTGGGGAGAGCGGCCGCTGGCATTGAGCCCGGTGAGACTCT
Source organism: Planctomycetaceae bacterium (assembly GCA_014762625.1). Classification (GTDB taxonomy): domain Bacteria; phylum Planctomycetota; class Planctomycetia; order Planctomycetales; family Planctomycetaceae; genus JABURQ01. Next base: position 25,959 of record JABURQ010000177.1, read on the forward strand.
GCTTCGCATGATCCCAGTAGATGACAAACAGATCGCCGCCGATCCCGCAGCTCATCGGTTCGACCAGTCCCATCATCGCGGAAGTGGCGACGCCGGCATCAGCGGCGTTGCCCCCTGATTGCAGGATGTCCAGTCCCACCTGAGCCGCCAGTGGATGACTGGTTGCGACCATGCCGTGGGACGCCATCTGGACGGAACGACTCTGATGAGGATAGCGGGCGGGACGCGCATATTCGGATCGGTGTCCACCTTCTCCGGAATGAACGGGAGTGACGTGACCGGACATAAGTGGGCTCCTCATGAAGGAAATACGTATTTGATCTTACCAGATTGAGTTTGAATTCCGTTGCGTCGAAAGCAGAAAGGCACTTAACAGTCCGTGGAAACACTCGATTTTGCTGCGAATGGCAGACAAATCCGTTGCTTAACACGCTGTCAAAACCGTCAAAATCGGAAAATCTTACCAAATCGGGTGATGTTACCGGACCCGAACAACCGATAAGACGAATGAACCCGCCTCGCGCGGCGACGAACAGACACCCAAACAGTGCCTACACACTATCAACAACAGACAATGGATACACGGAATCAACCACAAGTTGGTTCAACCTCTCGGGAAGGAGCGATCATGATGATCTGCTGGCAAAAAATTCTGGTGACGGGAACAGCACTGTGTGTTTCCACTTCAATGTTGATGGCTCAACCTGCCAGTACCACGTACGAACGGTTGAGAAAAGCGGCTCTGGAGTCCCAACAAGGCTCGGAAAAAATCTCCGCCGATCATCCACTGGCTCCGGGAAATCGTCTCGCCACCAAGCCGGTTGAAACCGAATCGGAAGAGAAAGCTCCCGAGAAAGAGACGCGACCGTTCCCCGCGACGACGGTCTCGGAAAAAACAAAATCAGAACCTGAAACATCCGTCGAGAAACCGCAGAAGAGCCTGATCATTCAGGCGTCTCACAAATTGGATGCCAAGCCGGCGGTTCATGAAGTAGAACAGAAAGACGAGCCCGCGAACCCTGCCGGTGGCCGCGTGATTCATGCCGCTTACTCGAACAAAAAAGGGGCCGCGAAAGAGGACCAGATCATCCAGGTCAAAGCGAGCCAAACGATCGAAGAGCTGGATCTCGCTTCGCAAAAACCTCTCACGACTCCTCAGGTCGCCGCGAAAAACCCGAACGTTTCCGTCGAATGGAAACCGCAGGGAGAGATCATGGTCGGTGAAGAGTGTGCTTTCGATCTGGTGGTGAAAAATAACGGCGACGTCTCCGTCGAAGACATCGAAATCGATGCGTTCTTTCCGCAAACCGTGCGTCTGACCGCGGCTCGTCCGAAACCGAGTTCCGCCTACGACCGCGTCACCTGGAAGCTGAGTTCGCTCGATCCCGGAGCCCAACAAAAACTCTCCGTGAAGCTGATTCCCAGCCGTCGCGGAGAAATCCAATTGTCTTCGAAAGTTCGCTTCACCGGGGAAACCGCCGGGAAGTTTGTCGTCGCCGAGCCGGTGATCGGGGTGAGCGTCGAAGGTCCGGAACAAGTTCTGATCGGTGAACCGGTCGCCCATGTGATCAAGATCGCCAACACCGGAACCGGAACGGCTCGCGATGTTTCTCTGGAAGCATTGATTCCGGAAGGCTTGAAACACCCTCGTGGTGAACGACTTCTTTTAGAAGTGGGTTCGCTTGAAGCGGGAGAAGTTCGCGAAGTTCGATTGGCTCTGGCGGCTGTTGAAGGTGGCGATCAAACAATCAAGCTGGCGACTGAATCTTCGAACGCACTGCGAAACACGCAGTCTGTCAATTTGATGGTCGCCGCACCGAGCCTCGCTTTGAAATTCGATGGACCGGGATTGCGATACAAAGGACGCGAAGGGGTGTACACGCTGGTCGTCGAAAACGACGGAACGGCGGTCTCTGAAAACGTTCGCGTTCGTCATCGTTTGCCGAACGGCTTCGAGTTCGTCAAAGCGGACAACAAAGGAAAATATGACGCGGAGACTCGCGTGATTGACTGGTTCTTCGGAGCCATGAAGCCGGGCGGCAAGCACGAGATCAACGTGCATCTTGCCGCCGTCAACTTCGGTGAATTCACTCACGAGGTGGCTGCCATTTCCGATCAGGGAGCCCAGGCGATCGCCGAACTCGATACACGAGTCGAGGGAACGGCGGCTTTGTCTCTCGAAATCGTCGATCTGGACGATCCGGTGGAAGTGGGAGCTGACAACGCCTATGAAATCCGCGTCAAGAACGGTGGATCGATCGCCGCCGGAAATGTCGGCGTTGCTTTCGAGTTGCCGGAAGGTGTGGACTTCGTCTCAGCGAAAGGTCCTTCCGATCACGTCTTCGAGAAAGGAATCGTCTTCTTCCGATCGGTACAAAGCTTGAAACCGAATCAGGAAGTGGCTTATCAGATTCAGGTCAAAGGCTCGACCGCCGGGAATCACCGGTTCCGAGCCCGCCTCGCCAGCGATTCGATTCAGGAGCCGCTGATCTTCGAGGAATTGACCAAATACTACGGCGAGTGATCTTCCCGATCACTCGACAGAACAGACCCGAGAGAACGGGGGCCGGAGAAATTCCGGTCCCTGTTTTTTTGCGCGCTGCCCGAAACGGAGAAAAACACCGGGTTGGGGGAGAGGGCCTCGCAGAATTTGCTCAGATCGTTACGCTGACGCTCGAAAATCGGCGTCTTCTTTTTTCGAAGCGCTTGTTGCCCCTGTAAACAAGGGGTGTATGAAACGCATATTGACGATTTGTGAAGATCCGGCTAGCATCAGAGATGGCCTTTCGGTCATTCCATTATCTCTGGAATGATCAAGATCTATTCAAAAGCGTTCATCAACATTCGACCTAATTTCGACAGCCGTCCGTGGTGTCGGCTGAATATCATATCCCGATAGATTTGGATTGCTTGAGTTTCCTGTTTTCCGTGCAAGGTCTCTCTGAATCGCGTGATCGCGAACTCATGAGGAGATGGCCTTGTCCGGCATTATGAATGCCTGTGACCGAACCATGCAGATGACACGCGAGGAGTTCGGTTGGCGGGTGGAAGCTCCGGCGAAACTGAATCTGTTTCTGGAAATAACAGGCAAACGTCCCGACGGTTTTCATGACATCGAAACAGTCATGACGACTGTCGGTTTGTTCGATACTTTGGACTTCAAGGAGGTAACCACTGAGAGCATCAGCCTGCAATGCTTCGCAGCCGAAATCCCAAACGGTCACTCCATCGATGTGGATGCGATCCCCACGGATGACTCCAATCTGGTGATCCGGGCGGCGAAACTGCTGCGAAACCATGCAGGCAACCGACAGGGAGTCGAGATTTCTCTCCATAAACGAATTCCTGCCGAGGCGGGACTGGCCGGAGGGTCGAGCGATGCGGCCGCTACATTGGCGGCTCTCAATCGACTCTGGGCACTCAATCTGTCTCGGACTGAATTACAAAGTCTCGCCGCCGAACTCGGCAGCGATATCCCGTTTTTTCTGGCTGACAGCCCATGGGCAGTTTGCCGGGGACGGGGAGAAATCATCGAACCGCTCCCTTCGTGTCAACCTTTCTGGACCGTCATTGTGCGGCCTCCGGTGGGGCTCTCAACCGCCGATGTGTACCGGGCCTGTCGCCCGTCTGCGAATCCTCGATCGGCTCAACCGCTGATCGAGACGATTTGTTCGGGACGGCTCGACGAACTGGAACAACATCTGCACAACTCCCTGCAAGCTCCAGCCGAGCAATTGTGTCCCCTGTTGGAACAGGTGAAGCAGGCGTTCGAGGCGGAATCGTTTCTCGCTCATCAAATGAGTGGTAGCGGAACCGCCTGGTTTGGAATTTGCCGAACAGAAACGGAGGCGCGTGACATCGCGGCGAATCTGGCTTCTCAAAGCCTGGGACACCTCTTCGTCGCGTCCACCATCCCCTGAAAGTCTGGGGAGGCCGCAAATCCCGTGAGGAGGAATGGGACGTGAACATCACTGAAATTCGCATCAAGTTAATGTCCGACCCGAACGATCGCCTGCAGGCGTTCTGCTCGATTACGTTCGATTACTGCTTTGTGATCCGAGATCTCAAAATCATCCAGGGCACCAAAGGTCCGTTTGTTGCGATGCCGAGTCGCAAGCTGACCGACCGCTGCCCGAAATGCGAAATGAAGAATCATCTTCGCGCCGCTTACTGTAACGGTTGCGGAACGTCGCTCGATTCCGACCGTGCACTCGATGAAGACGACGGTCGTGCAAAACTTTACGCCGATATCGCTCATCCGATCAACAGCGATTGTCGCGAAATGATCCAGGATCAGGTAGTTGCCGCGTTCGAAGAGGAAATGGTCCGGGCCAAAGAACCGGGATACACCTGCCGCTACGATGATTACGGCGAAGAGAATTATGCCCGACTGAAGGAGACGGAATCGAATCCCGATATTTTGCCGATGTCGGCACATCAGCCCGACGAGGATTCGGCACAACGTCGCGTCGACGGAGCTCATGAGGAGAAACAGGATCCGCACGCGGGAGAACAGCGTCGTCCCCAACAGGAAATCTTCTACGACAACGAAGGGGATTCGTTCGGCGCAGGCGTGCTCTGATCAGACAAGCGGAACTTTATGCAATTCCCCTGAGATCTCGCGGACCAGTTGAGGCACTGCGTAACCGGGAAGTAGCCGGCGTAACTCGGCCATCAGTTCCAACGCTCGTTCGTCGCTCACTTCAAAATGTGCCGCTCCGCGAACGCGATCGAGTTGATGCAGATAGTAGGGGATGACGCCGAGATCGACGAGCCGCTCGGAAAGGCCTGCGAGCGCATCGACCGAATCGTTCACTCCTTTTAACAGGACCGCTTGATTGAGAGTCGTTATTCCCGATTCGACCAGCTCCCTTAACGATTCGGCACAATCATCGACGATTTCGTGCGGATGATTGGCGTGGACCACCATGATCGGCGTCAACCGCGACGCCCGTAAGCGGTCGATCAATTCCTGATTCACCCGATCGGGAAGCACAATCGGCAAACGCGAATGAATCCGCACCCGCGAGAGATGAGGAACGGCTTCACAGCGAGTCAGCAGATCGTCCAGCCGAACCTCCGTCAGCATGAGCGGGTCTCCTCCACTGAGAATAATTTCCCGAATCGAAGTATCTTCATGCAGAACATCGAACGCCGGCGCCCAGTCGTCGAGCGTACGCGGCTCTTCGTGGTAAGGGTACGAACGGCGGAAGCAATACCGACAATGCACCGCACACGAACCGGTCGTCACCAGCAGCGCCCGGCCATGATACTTGTGCAGCAATCCGGGAGCACGTTTGGAGGCCGAATCCCCGACCGCATCGACGACAAAGCCGGGGCTTTCAGCATGTTCCTCGACGATGGGTAACACCTGCCGCAGCAGTGGATCGTTTGGATTTCCCGATTCCATCCGGTCCCGAAAACTGGTCGGCACCATCAGCGGAAAGAGTTCTCCCGCATCGCGGGCGGCAGGCAACAGATCGGCGGAGAGCCCGAGACTTTTCAGCAGGACGTGGGGATCGCGGATCGCTGCGGCGAGCGACCGATGCCAATCGGAAGGAGGGGAAGTGACCGACACGACAAAAACCCCCTGAAAATCAGAACCAGAATGCCGAATTGCGGAGTGAGACAACCACCTCCCGGCATTTTCAGCCACCCCGCCATTTGCTAAAGTGTCGAGAGTTCATCGACGTTCCGCAAGTCCTCACCGGACCCAGGAGGACGTCCGACCCACAATTTCACAATTTTGGACTTAACAGGTCACACACACTCATGCCCTCCATCAACACCAGCGACTTTCGTAAAGGTTGCAAAGTGATCATCGACGGCGATCCGTACGATATGATCGAATGCAATTTCGTCAAACCGGGTAAAGGGCAGGCGCTCTATAAAACGCGTCTGAGAAGCCTTACCAAAGGGACGATCCTCGATCGAACTTTCAAATCGGGGGACTCCGTCGAAGGGGCCGACATCCGCTACGGGAAGGGGCAATATCTCTACCGGGATGCCAACGGCTTCACCTTCATGGACAACGAGTCCTTCGAACAATACACCTTGCCGACCGAAGCGTGCGAAGAGAAAACCACGTTCCTCCAGGAAAACGCGCCGGTCGAATTGTTGTTCTGGAACGAACAACTGATCGACATGACGCCTCCCGCACACGTCGTGATGGAAATCACCTACACCGAGCCCGCCGCCCGGGGTAACACAGCCACCAACGTCACCAAGCCGGCAACGGTCGAAACGGGGGCGGAAGTGCAAGTCCCCGCATTCATCAACCAAGGGGACAAAATCAAAATCGACGCCGAAACCGGCAAATACGTCGAACGCGTCAATACCTAGAAAATCTGAGGAACCTCCTCATCCGCCCTTCGGGGCACCTTCTCCTCCTGAGGAGGAGAAGGACTGTTATCGACAAACAACAAAAGTCAAAGTCATCGTGCCAACCTGCATGCCACCCTGTCCTCCTATGGAGTGTAACCGAGACTGCCGAGTGAATAGCGAGGAAGAAAGTCGAGGGCGCAAGAAATCGTAGTTCCCTATTGGGCCGGGGTGAGGAGGCGAAAATATCAAAACCGTGACTGAATCAGCCACACAACCAGACACACAAACGCATAACGGCAAACTGTTCATCGAGACCGTCGGCTGTCAGATGAATATGCTCGATAGCGAACTGGTGGTCGCTGCGCTGCGGAAGTCGGGTTACGAACTCACCGACAATCCGAAAGAAGCCGACACGGTCCTGTTCAACACCTGTAGCGTTCGCGAGCACGCCGAACACAAAATCTACAGCTCGCTCGGACGCCTCAAATACGCCAAGAATAATAACCCCAGCAAGGTGATCGGCGTGATGGGCTGCATGGCCCAGAAGGATCAGGAACTGATCTTCGAGCGGGCACCGCATGTCGATCTGATCGTCGGCACCGGACAACTCGCCGAGATCCCCCGCCTCGTCAGCGAGATTCGCGACAACCGCGAACCACAGATGGCGGTCTCATTGGGACGAAAAGAAGGCTCGCGCGACGAAGTGAGCGGCAGCTTTCAAAGTTACGACCCGCTCCGCGATCCCGAAATGCGAACGTCGCCATTCCAGGCGTTCGTGCGGATCATGATCGGCTGCGATAAATTCTGCACCTACTGCGTGGTCCCTTCGACCCGCGGTCCCGAACAATCACGCAAGCCGAGTGAGATTCTGCAGGAAGTCCGCGTGCTCGCCGATCAGGGTGTCCGGGAAATCACATTCCTGGGCCAAACGGTCAACAGTTACAAACATACCGAAGACGGGCGACTGCACCGGCTCTCCGACCTGATTGCAATGTGCCACGAGGTCGAAGGGATCGACCGGATCAAATTCGTCACCAGTTATCCCAAAGATATGACCGACGACCTGTTGCAGGCGATTCGCGATTTCCCCAAAGCGTGTCGCTACCTACACGTCCCCGCCCAACACGGCGACGACGATGTTCTCGCCAAGATGAAACGTGGTTATACGATTGCCGAGTACCGCGAAATGATGCACCGCATCAACGAAACGATTCCCGGCTGTGCGGTTTCCAGCGACTTCATCGTCGGATTCTGTGGCGAGACGGAAGAAGCGCATCAGAAATCGCTCGACATCATTCGCGAATTCCGCTTCAAGAACAGCTTCATCTTCAAATATTCGGAACGTCCCGGCACCAAGGCTCACTCGCTCTACCCGGACGACATCCCCGAAGAGATCAAAAAACGTCGTAACAACGAAATGCTCGACTTGCAGAACGCCATCAGCGCAGAAGACAACGCCGAGTTCATCGGCACGACCGTCGAAGTGTTGACCGAGGGAATCAGCAAATGGGGCCGCAAGGCGGCAGAAGAAGTCGATCCCGAACCGGGACAGCCGCTGGCGACTCAACTGACGGGCCGCACCGATTGCGACCGGATCGTCGTCTTCGACGGCAACCCACGTCTGGCCGGATCGCTCACCAAGGTCCGTGTCCACGATTGCACGCCGACGACGCTGATCGGCGATATCGTGACGGGCGAAATCCAACACGGCTCTTCTTCAATGCTGCCAATATTGGGGTGAGCTGGTTCTTTGTGATTTGCTTTTGACGCAAAGCCGCGGTGAGGCAAAGGAACGCAGAGAGCCGAGCCCCATGCAAGACTACAAGAAAAGAATTCGCGTTTTCAGCGAGAAACTGGGTGGCATTCTCTCGTATGGAGATGATGAATCTCTCACCTACAACATTGGCCAGTATTCAGTCACGATTGAGTCCATCTCTCGGGAGCAGATGAATTGCACGATCAAAATTGAGAAGCAGTGTATTGCTCATGAGATTCCCAAGAATTATGTTTTCGATGTGATGCAAAAACTGAGTTCTTCACACCTGACTTCAACGCTGACCAATTACGAACTCAGGCCGCTTCTGCAACTCGAAGACTACATTAACGAAGAGCAGGGTCAGGCATTCCTGGATGAGTTAAGACAACAGATCGCCGACAATCCCGAACTTGAAAAGTGTAATTAGGGGGAAATCGAATGGTTGTAGAATATTTCCGAGGAGTGCTGATCATTTCTGATGATCTTTTGGGGGCCGCGACCAATGTTATTGAATTCTGAATCACACTCTGTCTTATTCAAAATCAGGAACACTTATAAACGCTAATCTTCACTAATCAGCAGAACATCAAGTCATTAGTGTCAATTAGCGAAGATCAGTGTTCCCATGACTTTCTTACTCTGCGCCGCCGCGCCTCTGCGCGAGATTTAATCTTTATTCCCGGCCGACTTCCGTCGGCGGCTCCAATCTTCGAAACTCTGTTGAAGTAGAACGTGGCTTTCTGTAAGAGAGAGTCACCTCCGCAATCATTTGCGTTCTTACGAACGCGGCTAAAATCATTCGTATTACCCGCGAAATCTGTGACTGCCACACACTTCTTCAATTCCTGCTCTCCTCATTCAAAACCAGGAACATGGCCACTCATTAGTGTCGATTAGCGAAGATTAGTGTTCCCATGACTTTCTTTCTCTGCGGTGCCGCGCCTCTGCGCGAGATTTAATGTTCTTCCCCTGACTCTCTCAACCCTCCCCGAAGATTCGTTCCTCATCTTAACCCTCCCTTGGTAAGGGAGGGTTAAGAATCCTATCCGCGAAATCCGCGGTTAAACTCATTCTTTCCTGAATTCTGCTCTACTCATTCAAAATCAGGAACTTGGCAAATCATTAGCGTTAATTAGCGGAGATGAGCGTTCCCTTCGACTCTTTGCGTTTCTCTGCCTCTCGGCGACTTTGCGTCAAAACTCATCTGATTTGCCGGACCCTCGTATCACGCTACGACTGTCCCAGGTCTTCAATCGATTTCATCACCAGTTCGCGCGAGCGATTCAATACGGTCTTGCGCCAACTTGGAGATGCCGGGCAGAATAATTCCTTGAGATGTTTCTTCACCAGATGAGTCGATTCGGATTTTGGCTCGCCCCAATGATGGGCCTGATTCTCGGCACGCAGACCACGGAGGACCTTCACTGGTCCGTAGGTCCCGAACTCCGCACACGCAAACAAATAATCTCGGACGCCGCTCTCTCGAAAACTCCAACCGCCAAATCCTCCCTTGGCATCGTAGGCAACGCCATCGGCGGCCAATTCCTGATACGATCCTTCACCGAATTGGGACTTCAAGAACTCTTCCTGCGAGCGAGTCAGAGCATTCTCCAACAACAAATTACACTCGCCCCACTTCCCGAGGCCGGTGTGAAAGTCGAGATGCACGACGCGATCGACTCTTGCAAACCAATCACGAAAACGAGATTCCAATAACCGGTAACTCTGCGATGGTTCCTTCCCGCCGAAAAACAGGCCTTGGGGAAATTCATACTGTCCCGAGGCGATGGCCTGTTTGAGTGTCGGCATGCCGTGACGCCAGATTTTCCACAACGACTTCAGAAAGTAGGGTTCGAGCGGGTTGGGAGGCCGCTTTGGGTTGAGAAACGGATCGAGTTTCGCGAAGCCATCCGGTGCTCCCGAGAACGTCTGATCGCCCTAGAGAAAGTTCCGATTGGGATCGACGTTCTCTTCGTTGAACCTTCGCCGATGCGCGTAGCCGTAAGGATTGATGGCGTGAATGAATTGACAGCCCACATTGTCGGGAAGCTCGTCGATCCATTCTTCGAGTGTCGCAAATTGGACGGCTGCTCCAAAAAAACCCTCCACGCCGTGAACGCCCGAAGAGATCACCAACCTGCGATCCGCCTGTTCGTTGGGCGAGAAGGCAACATCGATGGCCAGTTCTTCTCCGTCCGGACCAGTTTGCTCCAGGGGAAGCGTTTCGATGCGCCAGTTTTTCTGTCGAGCCAGGTCGAGAAAACGCTGACGTGAATCGGAATAACAACTTGGAAATATGGGATGATTCTCCTGTGTCTGACAAGAAGCAGTTCTCTCTCAGTGAGGCGAGACCCACCAGAAAGCTTCACGCGAGTTTTTACAATTTTTTATTTCCCGCAGGGGTGCCCCATCCGATCCACAGGATCGGTTGGGTGAGAAGTCACAAGAGGAATCATCATGATCGTACAACAAGTGAGAAACTTGTGCCTTACCAGATTCCAGACGGTGTTCTCACGAACCTCGAGGATTTGATCCGTGTCATCCGCGAAATCCGTGGTTTAATCCACTCACTGGCGGACAAGCCGCCAGTGCCACCCTTCCTGAATTCCTGCTCAAAATCAACACGCCCGAAAACACGCCACATTACCTTCGCGTGTCTTTGCCTCTCGGCGACTTTGCGTCAAACGAATCGTCATTCTATCTTTGTCGCTTTCACGCACCGAAATCCGAGGGCGGGTGATTTCGTCTCCGGGGGGATGCCCATCCTCGCCGCACTACGGAGGTTGGGCCATTCATCGATCCAGCTCCCGCCTCGAATGACCAGTTTTGGGGAACCTTTCACTTTCCGGGCGGCTCCATCCTGGGTGGCGTTTTCGTAGTTGTCAGCCCAGTCATCGGCGCAGAATTCCCACAAGTAACCGTGCATGTCGTAGAGCCCCCACGGATTCGGTTTGAGTGCGCCGACGGGAGGATCGTTGCCCGCCGCGTTGCCGGTGTGCCAGGCGTAAGCGTCCAGGATCGAGGCTTGCTTCCCTTCGTCGTCCGGCTTGCGAGCCTGATCGCCGAAGCTATATTTTGTCTTGGTTCCCGCGCGGCAACAGTATTCCCACTCGGCTTCGGAAGGGAGGCGAATCAGCTCGTCGTCTTTCAGTAACTCGGCCTGTTGCAAAAGGGCGGTCAGTTTCCGGCAGAACTTGACGGCCTCGGCGTGGGTCATCATCTCGGCGGAGTTGCGGGGACCTTTCCAGCGACTCGGATTTTCATCCATCACCGCTTCATAGAGATTCTGGGGGACTTCGTATTTGGCCATTGAAAACGAATACTCAAAGGTGACTTCGTGGACGGGACGTTCTGATTCGGGACCGTCCACGCTCCCCATCTGGAACGACTTCGGGAACTTGCCTTCGCCCGGCGTGATCTCGACCAGTTCGTCCATAAATGTTTTGAGGAGTTTCACGGTCGTCTCCGGAATCGGGTCGGCAGCATGGGCGGAAAGGGAGAGGATCGTTATGATGCAAGTCGAGACACCGAACGATAATCGCATGTTTGCTCTTTCTACTAACGTTTATGAATCATCCCAGACGGACTCTACCATACCTGACTCATCCTTTGCGGGGAATCGGCGGTTTTTTGAAATCGTCCCCCGAAGATTTCCACGTCGAGGAAATCCCGGCCTACGAACCGTGCGGCGAGGGGGAGTTTCTTTTCGTGCGAATCGAAAAACGGAATCTGAACACTCAGGATGTCCTCAATAAGCTTGCCAGACATTGCGAAGTGAGCGCCAAACAAGCCTCCGCCGCGGGACAGAAAGATCGCCACGCCGTCACCATTCAAACGATTTGCCTGCCGGCAATGGCTCAAGAGAAACTGGACTCATTCGACGATCCCGACGTAACAATTCTGTCGTCCGCCCTGCATCGGAATAAATTGAAAACCGGGCATCTCGCCGGGAACCGGTTTGAAGTCACGCTACGGGGGATCGATAAATCGCTCGACGAACGCGCTTTCGAATTGCGTGATCTGATTCTGGAAAAAGGATTCCCGAACTATTACGGCGAGCAACGTTTCGGTCACGAAGGGAACACTCTGTCACAGGGGATCGAACTGTTACAGGGGAAGAATCCGTTTGGCAAGATGAGTTATTCGCAGCGGAGCCATTTGCAACGGTTGTGCTTGAATGCGGTACAATCGGAGTTGTTCAACCGCTGTCTCGTCAGACGCTTAAAAAGCAGCAGCTTGTGGACCGTGCAGCGGGGCGATGTGATGCAAGTCGTGAAATCGGGCGGGCAGTTTGTCGTCGAAGAGGAGATTCAGGAAGAACAGGAACGTTTCGACCGGGGAGCGACGGCGATTACCGGGCCGATGTTTGGCCCGAAGATGAAGATGCCGCTGGATCAACCGTTCTGGGAGGAGGAAACGGTACTGGCGGAATCGGGTCTGGTCATGAACGATTTCCGCCGCTTCAAAAAAATGACGCCCGGAACTCGTCGCCCTTATTTGATTCGCCTTGCAGAGCTCGACATCGTGCGTGAGGGAGACGGCTTACGATTCCTGTTCGAGCTTCCCAAAGGAAGTTATGCCACCTCGCTGTTGAGAGAATTTCAGCGCGAGGCGGCGGACGAGACCGAGTAAAACACGATCACGATTAGTTTTGCAGCAGATTTTCCATGATCATGATTGCAGCAGGGCCCACGAGCACCACGAAAATTCCGGGGAAGATAAAGAGCACCAGCGGGAAAATCAATTTTACCGCGGTTTGCTGTGCTTTCTCCTCGGCCATCTGACGACGCTTCACCCGCATTGAATCGGATTGCACACGTAGGGCTTGAGCGATGGAAGAACCAAACTTGTCGGCTTGAATCAGAATACCGGCGAGAGCACGCATATCGTCCACTCCGGTTCTGACTCCCAGATCGTGTAAGACTTCACGACGTCCGCGGCCCATCTGTAGCTGCATATTGGCCGTATGAAATTCACCGCACAGTTCGGGGTGGGTATCTTCCAGTTCTTCCGCCACCCGTCGCATTGCGGCATCCAAACCGAGTCCGGCTTCAACACAAACGACCAGAAGGTCGAGCGTATCCGGCAAGGAACGAAAAATCGCCGTCTGACGCGAATTTTTCGCCATCGACAAAATCATTTCCGGGAGGAATAACCCGGCGGCTCCCGCGAATCCCAAAGTGACCCAGAAATCCTGCCCCACCCCCCAACGAACGTAAGCGAATGTTGCAGTGAGTGCTAGAACACCGATGAGGGAAGCAAACTTAATTGCGAGATAGATCTGTGACGCATTGGGAGAGGTATAACCGGCATTCGCCAATTTAATTTTTAACTTGTCTTGTTCGAGCTCTGTTTTGGGTTGCAGCGCTTTGGAGAGAGCGGGGGCTGCTTTTTCGAGCACGCTGGCGCCACCGTCTTTCTGGTTTTTTGAACGGTTGGGATCGCGCAGTTGATCGAGACGTTCGTCAGCCCGACTCGGTTTGTTGGTAAAGATCGAAATCCCCGCCCATAAAAACAGGGTGATCGAACCGAACATGATGATTTGCCAGATTTCCATCTTATGTCTCTCCTTGAATTTGCCGGTCTCCAAGTCGAAACCGACGGCGTCAGAGATTAGATTTTAATATCGATAATTTTCTTGATGCTGTAGGCCCCGATGAGCTGCAGGACGATCGCCATCCCCGACATCTTTCGTCCGAGAGGATGTGTAAACAACAACCCCACGTAATCGGGACTGAGATAATAAACGGTCAGAAAGAGACCGACCGGCAACGCCATCAGTACGATACCGCTAATACGACCTTCCCCGGTCAGCGCCTGGACCTGTCCGATGATTTTGAAACGCTCGCGGACAACATAACCAATCTTGTCGAGTACCTCGGCGAGGTCCCCCCCCGACTGTCTCTGGATGGCAACCGCCGTCACAAAGAATTTGAGGTCGAGGTTGGGCATTCGATTGAGCATTGTCTTGAGCGCTTTTTCCAACGGCACACCGAGGTTTTGTTGCTCGTAGGCTTGAGAGAATTCGCTGGAGATGGGATCGGGCATTTCTTCCACGACCACATGCAAACCGGAAGCGAGCGAGTGTCCGGAACGCAAAGCCCGACCGATCAATTCCATCGCATCGGGCATTTGTTTGGCGAACTTCGCGAATCGTCGTTTACGCTGCCACGCCAGCCAGAAATATGGGCCCCCCGCCAACGCCAGCGAAATGATCGGCCACAACGCGAAGGGAGCGCTGATCGCCATCGCCAGCGCGAAACCGAGCGCTCCCGCTCCGACGGTTAGCAGGAGAAAGACATCGAGGCCGAACGGTGAATTCGCCTGTTCGGAAAAGAGATTAACGTTCCCCAAACGCTCGGCGTATTGTCCCAGCGCGTTGCCGACACCGGAGACGCCTTCCTGAAGAACTTCCTTCTTGACGACTCCGCCGACATTCCCATCTCCGGGGGCGTTTTTTTTCCCCGTGAGAACCGCCAAACGATCTTCCGCAGCCGAGGGCGCCATTTCTCGCAGAAACATTCCTACGGCAAGAATCACACCAAATACGCCGCCGAAGATGGCGATCATCATCATTGGATTTTCCATGTTTATACCCTCCGGGAAGATTCTTCCCTGCGATCACTCATTGTAAGACACGTTCGGCGAACAGGTTTTGGGGAAGCCGGATACCGGCTTCTTCGAGGCGACCAATGAAACTGGGACGCACGCCGGTACTGTAAAAGTGACCGTATGCTTTTCCTTCTTCGTTCACGCCATCCTGCTTGAAGAGGAAAATGTCCTGCATGATGATGGTTTGCTGTTCCATATTCATCACTTCGGTGACGTGGGTCACTTTCCGAGGTCCGCCCTGTAAACGGTTCACCTGGATAATCAAATCGACGGCTGCCGAGAACTGTTGTCTGACGGCAACCATGGGAATATCGAGTCCCCCCATCTGAATGAGGGTTTCCACACGAGCAATCGCGTCGCGCGGGCTGTTGGAGTGGATGGTGGTGAGCGATCCTTCGTGACCGGTGTTCATGGCCTGCAACATATCGAGCGTTTCGGGACCACGACACTCACCAATGATGATTCGGTCGGGCCGCATACGTAGGGCGTTGCGGACCAGATCGCGAGCGGAGACCTCCCCTTTCCCTTCAATATTCGCCGGTCGGGTTTCCAGACGCAGCACGTGTTCCTGTTGTAATTGAAGTTCCGCCGAGTCTTCGATCGTCACGATCCGCTGATCGTTACCGATAAAGCTCGACAGCATATTCAGCAATGTCGTTTTACCGGAACCGGTACCGCCGCTGATCAAAACGTTCAAGCGAGCACGCATCGCTCCTTCGAGCAACATCGCCATCTCGGGTGTGAACGCACCGAACCGGATCAAATCTTCCAGTCCCAGCGGATTCGAACCAAATTTACGAATCGTCAACGATGTGCCGTCCAATGCGAGCGGCGGAATGATGGCGTTCAAACGCGAGCCGTCAGGCAGACGAGCATCGACCATCGGCGTGGTTTCGTCCACGCGACGTCCCACCCGCGAGACGATGCGGTCGAGGACCGCGCGCAAATGCTCTTCGTCATTGAAATTAATTTTTGATTTCTCGATGCGACCGTTACGTTCCACGAAGATGTTCTTGGGCCCGTTGATCATGATATCCGCGATATCATCTTCTTTGAGCAACAGTTCCAACGGCCCGAAACCGAACACTTCATCGAGCACCTCGTTCACGAGTCGTTCGCGCTCGGAACGATTCAACAACGGATTTTCAGAATCGCACAAATGTTCGACGACGGTTCGCACTTCACGTTGCAGAACAGTGGGTTCCATATCGCCGAGACGTGACAAATCAAGCTTGTCCACCAGTTTGTTATGAATCAGCTTTTTAAGCTGCTCAAACGACATCTGGCCGCTATCGTTGCGCATTCGGGAGTTTACAGAAGACATTGATAACACCTGGTTGAGTCGAAGTATGGGGTCTGGTTTCGATCACGGATCCCCGTCTCCTCGAGAAATTGTTCTCGACTGAGAAAAACCTAGGTCACAAATGGGAGCGATGCGTCTTTTTGTGGAAAAAAGACAACATTCGCGAGAAAATCGCTCACCGTCCCACCGAATAACCATCCGACGACGTAATCCTCTGCCAAGCCTGAAGATAGAACAACGCAGAGCTTTTTTATTCTCGGTATGTCCCCCTTCGTGCTTCTAGAGTCCACACGAAAATGGAGCTCTCCCCTAAGAGCTTCCCTCGATTCGCTTTTCGAGAAGAGGACGAGGGGACCATTGCCCTACTGAGGCAGGAACCGGCTCGAGACGCGCGTTGGAGACAGTCACCATTCGCGGAACGGGCCAAGAAATCCGAAATCGGCCACCAAAAACATGAGACGTCAGACACGCAACTTTGATGGAGCGTCTAGAAAGAGCTGAAACTCAGCCGCAAGCGTATCCATACTTTCGAAGCGATCCTGGGGATCGTGCGACATCAATCGCAGACAGAGCCGTTCAATTTCGATCGAAAGTCCAGGACGAAGATCGCGTGGAGAAGCATAATCACCGGCAAGGATTTCATCCATCACCTTCAGGGGAGTCCCCTCGAACGGTTCCCGGTCGCAAAGCAACAACCAGAAGACTGCTCCCAGGCTGAATTGATCGGAAAGCGGCGTGACGTTCTCGCCGAGAATCTGTTCGGGAGCCATGTAGGCCGGAGTTCCAATCCGTTGGCTGGTTTCCGTCAGGTCGTCCCAGGCACCTTCCCCTTCGAAGAATTTCGCGAGACCGAAATCGAGGACCACGGGTGTACCGTCAGCTTTGATCATAATATTTTCGGGCTTGAGGTCTCGGTGCAGAATTCCTTGGCGGTGGAGTTTCGCCACTCCCGAAGCGACCTGCATAATGATCTTTGCAGCATCCTTTTCGGATAACGGCCCCGACGTTTCGAGCAAGTCGTAGACCATTGCCCCTTCGATGTAGTCCATCA
This sequence comes from Planctomycetaceae bacterium, assembly GCA_014762625.1. Classification (GTDB taxonomy): domain Bacteria; phylum Planctomycetota; class Planctomycetia; order Planctomycetales; family Planctomycetaceae; genus JABURQ01. The sequence continues at coordinate 43,005 of JABURQ010000177.1, forward strand.
CCAGAAAGAATGTGCCCGAATCGACCCCCACATGAAACAGACGGCACAGGTTGGGATGTTTCACCGCCAGCGCGGCTTTCGCTTCGCGCAAAAACCTTTTTTCGAACATTTCCATTTGATCGACGGGTTGGGCGTGGGGAATCTTCAGGGCGACACGACGTTCCCGTTTCCGGTCGTAAGCCAGCATCACCGTTGACATTGCGCCATTCCCCAGGGTTCGCTCGATCTGATACCGATCGATCGAGTAATGGGGTATGCCATCAAGGTCATGTGCAGAGAGGAAATCGCTGACTTCCATGTGACACACCAAGTCTTGAGTCAAGTCTGTTCATAGTCAACGAGATGCGGAATCCCGACCTTCACCAACCAGAAGATAGCTTACAAATTGGTCAGTACACGGATTTTTTTCATCTTCGTGATAAATTGGTCAGCGAGAGACCTTACTCTTTTTGAGTACTTCTCGCAGTTGCCGGACTTGCTCCCGATCGACTTCCAGATTCGGACGCTCCAACAGCATTTCAATGTCCTTGAGCGCATCGGTTTCCCGCTGAGTCTGATAGTTCAATACCGCACGGAACCAGAGATAATGATCGGCCTCGGGGGCGATGATCACCAACGCTTCGGTATATCGCCGCATAGCGTCCGGGTCTTCGCTGTTACGAGCAATTCCGAAGAGATTGTTCAACATCCGCTCGATGATCTCCCGATTCCCGGAGGTCGCCAGATCCTGTTCGTCGAAGGGGCGACCGGTATTCTGCAGGACCAGTTGCTCCGCCTCTTTTTGAGACATCCGTTTCCCCTTGTGGAAGGGATCGATTAACTGCGACTCGCCCTCATCCGGTTCGTATCTGACGATAAAGTGCGTCGGCAGTCCAACTCCCACCACCGGAAGTTCCAGACGTTTGGCAAGCTCCATATAGAGGACCGATAAAGTAATCGGCAAGCCTTCCCGGTCGTCGATCACCTCATTCAGATAGCTGTTCGAGCTGTTGTAATAATCGTGACGGCTACCGTGATACCCGAGTTCCTCAAACAGGTACTTATCGAGCGATTCCAATTTTTGTTTGTCGGTCGGATTCTCGGGAAACGACGCTTTGATCTGATTCGCCATCTGGTTGACTTCGTGCAGGTAGGGCTCAACCCGAAGTTCGGGATTGTCGATGCGGGCGATCAACAACCCCGCCCGTATCAAATCGACCTCTTCGTCGGGAACCTCCAGCAGCGTTTTCAGTCGCTCGATCACTTTCTGGACGTGGACGTCTTGTGCCAGTTGTCGCAGTCGTTCCGCCTCCGCTTCGAGTTCGTCGGCTCGTTGCGCCATCACAGCGCCGGCATGCTGTTCCTCCAAAAACCGTTTGGCCACTGCACGCGGTGGAGTTCGGGTCAGGTCAATACCATCCAGATCGGTTTTCAGACGAGCCACCACTTCCGGCGAGGGACGCAAACTGGGCAACTCCTTGCCGAGACGAAAATTTTTGAACTCGGCAACTGTGTCGCGGAATTTCACCAGCCCGACGCGCCCCGTCCGTAGCGTCTCGCCCGTCTGTTCGATGACCTGTCGATCGTTGACGTAACAAAGGATCTTGTCCTGTTCGACACGAACTTTGAACGTATTGAATTCACCCGGCTTATAAGCAGCGGTTTGGAGTTCCTGGAGAACGGTCCATGAGAAGACATCCCGTCCGTCGAAACGTGTCAGCCGCATCGATTCGTTCGAGGGATAGAAGCCGAAGTGGCGAGTGTCGCCGTCCGATTCGAAGACCAGTCCCGCCGCCCCTCCTTCGTCGTCCATCCGGACTGCGACTTCCACTTCGTAAGGAGGTTGAGGTACCTCCTGTTTGGAGAGCGCGATCGAGCGTCCGCCAAATCCCTCTCCACGACCTTTCACCAGAATTCGTCCCGCGCGTTGATTCCAGGTGGAACCGAACAGCGTGTTCCATTCTGATTCGTCGAGTACACCGATCGTCAACCAGCGCTTCATCGGTATTGGATTCGGATTTTCCAGCAGCGGTTTCAGCTCGTTAATCGGGACCGCAAAGGCGACGTTCTTCTCCGCCAGCGACTTCAGGGCGACGATCCCCTGAACCTTTCCGTCGTAATCGATGACCGGTCCGCCGCTGTTCCCCTGTTCGATCAGCATCCCCAATTGCATCAACGGTTTTTCGTCAATCTCGCGAATCCCCGAGATCACTCCTCCGACCACACTGAAACGAAACCCGCGCGGATTCCCGAGCGCGATCGCCGGAGTCCCCTGCTTCACCGCATCAGAATCCCCTAATTGTAACGCCGGTAAATCAGACGCATCGATTTTCAGGACAGCCAGATCGAGATGTCGGTCGGAAGCGAGAATCGTCTGCACGTCGAACTTGCGCCCATCCTGTAAACGGACCTGAATCGGTCGCGCCTCACCGATGACGTGCATGTTGGTGGCGATGAGACCGTCCGCATCGATGATGAAACCACTCCCGAGCCCTTCCTGTTTCCCGTCCCGCCCCGAGAAGGTGACCACGACGAGCGATTCCTTAACACGCTCGGTCAGTTCGGAAACATCCTGTTGGGCGGGGATGGCGGGAGACTCATTTTCATCGGCTTGAAGCGGTCCCCAGGCCGGAGCAGCAAGAATCGTCAGGAAGAACAGAAGCGGGGACAATTTTGTGGTCATAGAAAGGCCATGTCAGTCTGAAGGCGGATCGTCGAGCACTTTCCAGATTAGCGGAAAAACAGGGGGACTGGAAAGACGATAATCGGGGAGGACTCAGATTGTCGTCGGTCATTCAACGATCAAACTCCGGCGGTCAGCGTTTAACGTGCGGACCGAACCTGGGGATCGTAAGTGGGGTCGGGCTCACATCTTGAGCCTCGCGTGCTCACCAAAAGCCTCCCAATCGTTACAGAAGGACCGGGAATCTTCGTCGAAACACGCGTTTGGTTGTGGACCGATTCTCCGTCGGATACACTGGTTCCCCCTTCTGGTGGGAGTTGGAACTGGTCTGCCCCGCCGAAAAGGAACATTCGCAGAAAGAGTTTGTCATGCGACACGTATTGTCAGCGTTAGTAGTGAACCAGCCGGGTGTGCTGGCTCATATTTCGGGTATGTTGGCGTCCCGCGCCTTCAATATTGATTCTCTGGCCGTCGGCGCCACTGAGAATCCGGAACTCTCACGTCTGACATTTGTCGTCAACGGCGACGAAAAGGTCCTGAATCAGGTCCGGAAGCAACTGGAAAAAATCATCACCGTCGTGAAAGTGCTCGACTTCTCCAAAGAGGAATTTGTCGAGCGGGACCTGATGCTGATGAAAGTCAGCACGCAGGGTGGAACCCGCCGGGAAATCATTGAACTGGTCAACATTTTCCGCGGCCAGATCGTGGATGTCTCTCCGGAACACGTGATGATTGAGATTTCCGGGAAAGAAAGCAAAATTGAAGCGTTCATCGAAGCGATGCGTGAGTTTGGGATTATCGAAATGGTACGAACCGGACGCATCGCCATGCTGCGTGGAGATGCTTTCATCTTCGATGCCAATTCGGAAACCCAATCGACTGAGGAAGAGGAAACCGTCAACGCCTGAGGGGACGATCGGGCGATTTCATTCAGCAGACCCGCGAACGCCGGTTCGTGACCCGTCTGAAAACAGAGGGAACGCAGGAGAGTTCGTTCCCGCCGGATGTCTGGCTGACATTTCGGTCATCAAACCACATTTTTCATCGGCCTTCCGGATCCGCATCCGGGCAACTTACAAGAGAGAACAACCATGGGTGCCAAAGTTTATTACGACGACGATGCTGATCTGTCGCTCCTCAAGGACAAAACCATCGCCATCATCGGTTATGGATCGCAGGGTCACGCACAGGCTCAAAACCTCCGCGACAGCGGCTGCAACGTCATCGTCGGCCAACGTCCCGGTTCCGCCAACTACGACCTCGCCGTCAGTCACGGCTTCGAACCGGTCTCCGCCGCCGAAGCCGCCAAGCAAGGCGATCTCGTCAACATGCTCCTGCCGGATGAAGTTCAGGGGGACGTTTACAAATCGGACGTCAAACCAAACCTCGAACAAGGCAACGTCCTGCTCTGCTCCCACGGCTTCAACATTCACTTCGCTCAAGTCGTTCCGCCGGAAGGTGTCGATGCGGCTCTCGTCGCTCCCAAGGGTCCCGGTCACCTCGTCCGCAGCGAATACGTCGCCGGCGGTGGTGTGCCTTCACTGATCGCCATGGTCGATGGTGCGTCCGAAGAGTCCCGCAAACTGGCACTCGCTTATGCCAAAGGGATCGGTGGAACACGCGGCGGTGTGATCGAAACCACCTTCGCGGAAGAGACCGAAACCGACCTGTTCGGCGAACAGGTCGTGCTGTGCGGCGGTGTGTCGGCTCTGGTGAAAGCCGGGTTCGAAACACTCGTCGAAGCCGGATACCAACCGGAAATGGCCTACTTCGAGTGCATGCACGAACTGAAGTTGATCGTCGACCTGTTCTACCAGGGCGGACTCAACTACATGCGATACAGCGTCTCGAACACGGCCGAGTACGGCGACTACACTCGCGGTCCTCGCATCGTGACCGAAGAGACCAAAGCCGAGATGAAGAAAATCCTCGAAGAGATTCGTGCCGGCGAATTCGCCCGCGACTGGATCCTCGAGAACAAAGCGAATCAGGCGAGCTTCAAAGCGACCCGTCGCCGCGAACGCGAACACGAAGTCGAACGGGTCGGTAAAGAACTCCGCCGCATGATGACTTGGATCGACTCGAAAGAAGTTTGATCTCGGCGATCACAATTTGAAAACCTTACCACCCGGCTGTGAGATCAGCCGGGTGTTTTTTGATGCGCTGGTGCGATTGTGAAAGAGAGAAGAAAACTTCGTGACAGACCAGAAGGCGACAGGTACGATTGATTACACGATGTTTTGCCGCCAAGAGATGAAAGGCAGAAACTTTCCAGAGCAAGTAAGCGGAATTTTATGGCCTTCATTCGAATTGTCACCCGCATCGCGGCTTCAACTGAAGAATGTTTTGACTTGGCACGCGACATCGATTTTCATGCACAGTCGCTTGAACACACGGGCGAACGGGCCGTCGCAGGTTGTACCACCGGACTGATTGAATTCGGAGAGTCGGTGACCTGGGAGGCGCGACATCTCGGAGTACGACAACAACTCACCAGTCAACTTACAGAAGTTGACCGTCCTCACCATTTTCGAGACGAGATGACGTCAGGAGCGTTTCGATCGTTTATGCACGATCATTGGTTCGAAAGTCATGACGGTGAAACAACGATGGTGGACGAAATCGTATTTCACTCACCTTTGGGCCCCCTCGGCTGGCTTGTCGACAAGCTGTTTATGACTGGTTACTTGAAACGGCTGATCGAGGAACGTTGCCAGGCGATCAAAGCAGAAGCTGAGTCTCGCTCTCAATCGTTGGAATAATATTTTCTCATCGGACTCACTGTTAAGACCGTCATCAGAAATCAACACCGCTGACCGCCGGTTGGTCGGTGGCGGAAAAGATCATCAATAAATCGCCGACGCCCGATTCGCATCGTATTGATTTTGAAAGAGGAACCCATGCTGCATCGCAAAATCCTATTGGCACTCCCACTCGTAGCATTTCTCACGACCACCGTGTTCGCCCATGAAAGCGAACAGCAAAAGAAATCACCCAGGGAATTCATTGCCGACTGGGTGACTACGTTCAACAAGAACAACCCCGCACTCCAGACAGCATTTTACGAGCAGTCCGAAGAAATCGAGGTTCTTGTCTCTTCCGGGTTCCGTCACCAGGGTTACAAAGCCGTTCAAAAAGCCTACACAGAAGACCAAAAAAACCTTCATTACTACGATTCGGAAGCTAGGAACATCTCAACGCGGGTGCTTGACGACACAGCGCTGGTTACCTTCGAGCATCTCTTCAAGATTCAATTTTTGGAAGATGATTCACGCTGGCAAATTCATATCCGCACCACCTCGGTCCTCAGGAATATTAAAGGCGAGTGGAAGATCGTCCTGGAACATTCCTCATCCATTCGTGGAGTCGAGCGGATGATTCCAATTGAAGAGTGAAGGTTTTCAGGCCGACGAGACCGGTCCTACTCTCTAGAACGAACACGCCAGCCTTATAAACTCCACTCCTCCGGAGAAAACCGAGAAAGTCAATCCCGCCGGAGCGACGTTGAAAGCCGGACTCTATTTTCTGGGCGGACTCTTCTGTGCCTGGAATTTGCTGGTGTTGTATGTCTTTTCCACGATAGTCGATCCCGAATTATCAGCCGTGGAGCAAAAATGGGAGATTGCCCGAAATTTTTTCCTGGGAAGTGGGATACTTCAAACTGTCTATGTCATCATTTTGTTTGCGGGTGCGATTCTCTGTTTCGCGCGATGCGGAATCAATATCTGGTCTCGAATCACGAGTGTTCAACAAGAAACAGAGCGATCAAAGAATTCTAGCGGAATTATCGTGCTGGCTTTGATTGCCTTGGGGCTCATGTGGTTCGCCTTCGGGTAAGTGGAAGATTGGTTGCCGTTGCGCCGGTTCCACCGGCCAGTACATCTGAGAGAGTGAATGTTTCTCAGGCCGGTAAAACCGATTCTGATCTCTCTTCGCATCACGCCTGAAAGAATATTTCTTGACGGAAATCACGTTGTTGAACGAGTATCATGAGGTTTCCTGTCGTTTCGCGACTCAGTCATTTCCGATGTGAGGTTCTGATGCGAATACCTGACCGTTCTGATTGGGGGCACATCGATCCAATGGATCTGGATGGGAACCACGCCCTCAAAATCTTCTTTCGCAAGACATTTGAGGAAGCGAGATCGTTCTTTGAACAAAACTCGCTTTGCTATTACGAAGATCTTATCTCGATGCCGAAGGTGCCGTTTGAGTTCTATGCTCCCGCCTATGTGGAATACCTGAAATCTTCAAAGGGTCAAAGCGATTCGGATGCGGCGTCCTGTTTTCTGTCGATGCTGTTGCAGGTTCTTAAAGTTGACCGCGAACGCATTACGGGGGACACTGAAAAATTGCTTCTGGAGACTGCCGCCTACATTGCCCGGAATCAGAAACAGTTCGGTGCAGAGACATACATTTATGGTGACTTTTCGGAAAAACTCGATGAGATCCAACGACTTGCAGGGCAGATCTAATATCATTGTCATTAGAGAGTTCGACAAGCAGGCCTGCCGAAATGGTCAACAAGAAACGACAATTCTTATCGATGTCCAAGACTGACCTGGGTTGTATTCCAGTTCTGGTGGGTTGTCCGCTCGTGGCTTACTTTTTCCCCCACGCGATCATGATTGTGATCCTGTTGTACTTAGTTGTGGGAATGATCACACGCTACTACTGGCCGTGTGTCACAACACCATTGGGGGCCATCATCACCGGTTCGTTTTTTGGGCCTCAGGTCAACGGCGGAGCCGAGCAGGAAATTATAAAATTAAGCCTCGGAGCGGTACTGGGATTAGCCTTTGGAATGTTGCTTCACGAACTCCGGCAAGATAAGTCAGAGAAACCAGACTGAAGAATCGCCCGCATCCATCGCCATCGATGCAGAACCTCGCTCAATCCGCGACCAGTAAACGAATCCGCGGCTCGCGGAGGGCGTCGAGTTCGGAGAGGGCTTTATCCGCCGCCAGCAATTTGCCGAGTTGGGTCCGGTGTGTCATCACCACCAGCGGAACGATGGAGCACTCTCCCTCTTTCGCTTCATCCAACTCGGGGGACTCGTGTTGAATGATCGAAGCGAGGCTGATGTCGTGCTGTCCCAAAATGTCGGCGATATCGGCGAAGACATGCGGACGGTCTTCGACCTGAAAACGGAGATAGAAACGGCTCGTGATCTCTTCACGCGGAACGACCTCGTGCTCGCTCCCTGCGCGCCAGATTTCCAGATGGGGAAACGTCAGCGCAGTACGTCCCAACGCCATATCGACGATATCGGACACGACGGCGGACGCGGTCGGCATCTGCCCCGCTCCGGGACCGCAATACCAGGTGCGACCGACGGCATCTCCCATGAGCGAAACCGCGTTAAACGCGCCATCGATATTGGCCAGCGGTCGATCCGTTTTGATCAACGTCGGCTGGACGTGCATTTCCAGACGATCGTCGGTCAAACGCGACGTTGCCAGCAGTTTCACTTTGTAACCGAGTTCGCCCGCGTATTTCAGATCGGCCAGTTCGAGGGTGTCGATCCCTCGGCGCGGGAAATCTTCGAGCGAGACCCGCGTTCCCCAGGCGAGATGTGTGAGTAACACCAGTTTCTGAGCCGCGTCGGTGCCGTCGATATCGAAGGTCGGATCGGCTTCGGCGTAGCCGAGTTGTTGAGCTTCGTGGAGGATTTCGTCGTAGGAGGCATCCCGATTGAACATTTCCGTCAGGATGAAGTTACTGGTTCCGTTCAGGATCGCTTCGATGGAAAGGAGTTGATTCGAGGCGAGCGATTCTCCCACGACATCGATAATCGGAATTCCGCCCGCAACCGCGGCTTCATACGCCACGCAACAGTTGTTCTCTCTGGCGGCGGCAAAAATTTCGTCACTATGCTCGCAGAGGAGTGCTTTATTAGCGGTGACGACATTCTTGCCCGCATTGAGACAGTGCAGCATGATTTCGCGAGCCGGTTCGATGCCGCCGATCAACTGCACGACGACCGAGATCTCCGGATCGTCGATCACTTCATTCACATCCATTGTGAGAACGCCGTCGGGGAGCGTGACTCCGCGATCCCGGCTGAGATCCCGGACGGTCGCTTTACGTAGATGGATGGGACGCCCCGCTCGGCGCGTCAGCATGTCCGCCTGATTCGTGAGGATCTTGGCAACCCCCGAACCGACGTTTCCCATGCCGATGATGCCGATCTCAAGCGGAGACATAGTGGAACCCTGTAGGGACGGTGAAAAGTCCGGATTTCGTGCGGTTATCGTAAAAGAAGAGGCATCCTAGCCGCCAGAGACACATCCTCGCAACTCTACCGATTGCGTCACGTTCGAGAGAGCCTATAATCATGAACGATACAACCATGGCAATCGCACCCCGACAACAACATCAAAGGACTTCTCCTCCGCAACTTTTGCGGGTCGGAGCCGTCAGCTATTTGAACTCCAAACCGTTAATCGCCGGCCTCGAAGATTCGCCGCTCTGCGAACTTTCGCTCGATTACCCGAGCCGTCTCGCGGATCACCTCGCGGATGGAACTCTCGATATTGGATTGATCCCGTCGGTGGAGTGTTTGCGTCATCCCGAATACGAAGTAATCTCCGACGCGTGCGTGGCGACTCGCGGTGACGTGATGAGCGTAAAACTCTATTCGCGTGTCGCGCCCGGATCGATCGAGACTCTCGCTCTCGACGAAGGCTCACGAACCAGCGCCGCGCTCGTGCGGACCTATCTTGCTCACAAATTCGGCGTCGAACCGGAGGTGCGTGCGCTGCCGTTGGATTCCGAACAGCTTGACGCCGAGGCGGATGCCATTCTGATGATCGGCGATCGGGCGATGCACTCCCCCGACGAGCAGTTTCACACCGTCTGGGATATGGGGCACCAGTGGCGCGAATGGACCGGCCTGCCGTTTGTATTTGCCGTCTGGGCTGCTCGTCCCGGCGTGGACCTCGATCGGCTTGAAGCGGAACTCTCGAACGCCCGGGATCGCGGTCTGGGCCTGATCGATGAAATCGCCGAGCAGGAAGCCAAAGCGTTAGGACTTTCGGTTCAAACCGCCGCCAATTATCTCCAACACAATCTATACTTTCACCTGGGTCCGGCAGAGCGACACGGGTTCCGCCTGTTTCAGGAACTCGCCGCGGAAACCGGACTGATACCGGGAGGGACGGAAATTGTCTTCCACTCTGCAGAAAATTCTCGATAAAGCGATCGCCGGGGAACGGATCACGCCTGCGGAAGGCTTGACGATTCTCGAATCGCACGATCTCCCCGCGATTGGAGCCGCCGCCAACGAAGTGACCAAGCGGCTCCATCCTGAGCCCTATCGCACTTATAACATCGACCGCAACATCAATTACACGAACGCCTGCACGGCAGTGTGTGATTTCTGCGCGTTCTACAGACCGCCCAACCATCCGGACGTCTACGTTCTACCGGAAGAAGTCCTGCATCAGAAGATTCAGGAAACGGTCGAATTAGGAGGCGAGCAGATCCTGCTGCAAGGCGGTCTGCATCCCAAACTTCCTCTCGAGTGGTACGAGGAGATGCTTTCGGGGATCAAAGAGAAATTCCCTAACATCAACGTTCACGGCTTCAGCCCCCCCGAAATCTATCACTTCACCAAAATCAGCAAACAACCACTCAAGACCGTCCTCGAACGCCTCAAAGCGGCGGGACTCGGTTCGTTACCGGGAGGAGGCGGAGAGATTCTCGTCGATCGCGTACGCCAGGCGATCACGCGAGGAAAAGTGTTGACGGACGACTGGCTGGAAGTGAATCGCGTCTGGCACGAACTGGGGGGCAAGTCGACCGCCACCATGATGTATGGCCACGTCGAAACGCTCGCCGAGCGGGTCGAGCATCTCGAACGCCTGCGGCAGGTACAGGATGAGACGGGGGGATTCACGGCGCATATCTGCTGGTCGTTCCAGCCCGACAATACCGAGATGGATCACATTCCTCCGGCGGGATCGTTTGAATATCTCAAAACCCAGGCGCTTACCCGGTTGTATCTGGATAACTTTCCCAATATTCAATCGTCGTGGGTGACACAGGGAGAGAAGATCGGCCAGTTGGCCCTTCTGTACGGAGCCAACGACATGGGGAGTCTGATGATTGAGGAGAACGTCGTCGCGGAAGCGGGGACCGTTCACCACCTGTCGCTGGAGACAATCCGCGGTTGTATCGAGGGAGTGGGATATATTCCGCGACAGCGAAACGTCTTTTACGAATACATCGACGAATTCAATGAAGAAGAATATCTGAAACGTCGTCAACAACAGACCTCGTTACCGGTTTTGAACATGCCCGTCTGAGACGGTCCTGAGGTCTCACGGTGAAGAATGCGAGAACTGTTTGAAAAGTGGAGACGTCGCGCTCGCGAGTTGGGCCTCGAATGCGTAGGATAAAGACCGCAACCTTGACGCTTCCGAGCCCCGGAACTCTTCTCCATGATTGAAGTTACAGGATTAACGAAAACGTTCAGCGATATCCGCCGGGGGGATGTCAAAGCTCTCAAGAACGTTTCATTCTCGGCGAAAGCGGGGCAAATCTTCGGATTATTGGGGCCGAATGGAGCAGGGAAAACGACCTGCCTGCGTCTCCTCTCGACCGTTTTACGTCCCACGGCAGGGCACGCTGAAGTGGCCGGATTTGATGTCGTCAAACATCCGGAACAGGTCCGTGCACATATTGGATTCATGTCCGGGAATACCGGAGTGTACGATCGGATGTCGGCGTGGGAAATGGTCGAATATTTCGGACGCTTGTACGGGATCCCTGAGAAGGAACGCATCGCACGGCAAGAAGAGATCTTCGAGACACTGCAAATGAACGATTTTCGCGACATTCTGGGTGCGAAGATGTCGACCGGGATGAAGCAGAAAGTTTCCATCGCACGGACTTTGATTCACGATCCGCCGGTTCTCATCTTTGACGAACCGACGTCAGGCCTCGATGTTCTGGTGGCACGCAGTGTGATCGACGCAATCGACCGACTCCGCGAACAGGGCAAATGCATCATCTTCTCGACCCATATCATGCGTGAAGTCGAACGGCTCTGCGATCAGGTGGCCGTCATCGATAAGGGAGAAATCCTTGCCGCCGGCACACTGGATGAACTCCGGCAGCAATTCCAGCAACCGGATGTGGAAGAACTGTTCTATCAATTAATTGCCAACAACCGCATCACCGAGGGGGCCGATCTCCACAAGGAGACCTCCTCATGATGCAGTCTCGGAACGTCAGGTTAATCTTTGCTCGCGAAATCCGTGACCAGTTTCGCGACCGGCGGACGCTGTTCATGATGCTGATTTTGCCGTTATTGCTGTATCCCGGCATGGGGGTCGGGATGCTGCAGATGACAGTTCTGTTCAGCCACCAGGAGCGGGAGATTGTGGTACTGGGGAACGATCATCTTCCCGAAACGCCCCGTCTGATCGACGGGAATCGATTTGAAAAACGCTTTTTCTCTTCTTCTCCCGACGCGGGAGAAAGTTTGCATCTGGTTCTGGAAACGGCGCCGGATGAGGAAGAAGCGGACGCAGATACCGAGAAAAAAGATCTCCTCGCGCAGGCACATCATCTAGTCGAGTTGGTGCGTGCCAAACACAGAATCGATCGATGGGAAGCTTCCGAAAACGAGACGGAAGCTCCCCCCAAACTGGCGCAAGTGGAACAAAATCTGGCCACCGCGTTTGCCTCTTTTCCGGCGGATGTGGTGATCTACTTCCCCCCGGGATTTGATGAGTTTGTCCGGGAATACCTGACGCAGGATCGCCCCGATGAAGGGCAGGTGATCGACCAGTCAATCCGCCCCATCGTCGTATACAATGGTGCCGATGAGGGATCCCAGCTCGCCTACCGTCAGACGATCTCGGTTCTGGAACAGTACGACCGGGAACTGACGCGACTACGGGCGAAAAACCTCAATCTTCCCGAGGCGTTTATCGATCCGCTGTTCGAGCGGCGTTTGCAGGATGGTGACCGACATCATGTGGAAGATACCGCTCAGGAAGAACAGCACTCCGCCAATATCTGGAGCCGGTTTTTTCCAACCCTGCTGATTCTAATGACACTGACCGGTGCCTTTTACCCCTCCATTGATTTGGGAGCGGGGGAAAAAGAACGCGGGACAATGGAGACGTTACTGATCAGCCCCGCCGCCCGCAGTGAGATTGTTCTGGGCAAATTTTTGACAATCCTGCTATTCAGCATTTTGACGGCGATCTTCAACATCCTCAGCATGGGCATCACAGCGTTTTACATGATCTCGATGGCGGGAGAATCACCGGCGTTGAAGATGATGAACCTAACACTCCCACCGTTTACTTCATTTATCGCGATGGGAGTGATGGTGATTCCGCTGGCCGCGATGTTCAGCGCCATGTCGTTGGCCCTGGCGACGTTCGCCAAAAGTACCAAGGAAGGACAGTATTATCTGACGCCGCTCATGATTGTGGTGATGGGGTTGACGGTTTTCTGTATGTCGCCGGGGGTGGAACTGACTCCGTTCAACAGCGTGATTCCGGTCGTCGGATTGGGATTGCTGCTGAAAAACCTGATTCTCAGCCCGATTTCGGATATTGATGTTTTCGTCTACATTCTGCCGGTGCTCCTGACCAGCATCGGTTACAGCCTGATCGCTCTGTGGTGGGCCATCGAGCAGTTTCATCGCGAAGAAGTTCTCTTCCGCGAGTCGGAACGCCTCGATCTGAAACTTTGGTTCCAGCACCTGCTCCGCGAGAAGGAACCGCTGCCCACGTCCGGGGAAGCCATTATCGCATTCGCGACCATTATGATTATGCAGTTTCTTTCCTTCGGCTTGTTTCAGGGTTTGTTCAGCGATCCGAACGTCTCGAAAGCGGATGCCATCTTGCAATCGCTCGCCGTTCAACAACTCGCCATCATCGCATCCCCGGCATTGTTCATGGGGCTAATGCTCACCTCCAGTTTCCGTCGGACGTTTCGTTTACACGCTCCCCGACTGAAATGGGTGGCGATGGGCATCCTCTTGCCGATTTTTCTGCTCCCCCTCTCGATGACATTGCAATCCTACCTCCATTGGTTCTTTCCGGAGTTACCGCCGCGCATCAAAGAAATTCTCGCTCCGATGAGCGATCCGAATCTGAGTCTGATCAAATTGGTCGGGGTGTTCGCGTTATTACCGGCTCTGTGTGAGGAGTTGGCGTTTCGCGGTTTTATTTTGAGCGGCTTCAGCCGTAACGGACGCACGGGAGTCGCCGTCGTCTTTTCCGCGTTACTCTTCGGGGTGATGCATATGATTCCCCAACAGGTCTTCAATGCGTTTCTTTTGGGACTGGTTCTGGGATTGTTGGCACTACGCAGCGGGAGCCTGCTCCCCGGCGTGCTGTTCCATTTCGTCAATAACGCGCTGGGAGTGGTCAGTGAACGAATTCCACAAGAATTCTTTGCTGCAGAAACGACAAGCTGGTTCGTGAAGGTGAATGAGAACGGCTTGTCGTTCTCTTTCATCCTGCTGCTGATTTGTTCTGTGGGAGGCGGGCTCTGCATTCGACACCTGATCGTCTCCGGAAACGACGTCTCACCCGCATTGACTGAGCAGGTCTTCCCCGAGTCAGTTTCAGAGACCGCGGAGGAATGAGTCGTGCCGACCGAAACCGCGTATCGGGCTCGCTGGGTTTTTCCGACTGCGAGCGAACCGCTCGCCGATGCGACAATCATCGTCACAGACGGACTGCTCACAGACGTTACAACACATGACATTCCTGAGGCCGAAGACCTCGGCTCCGTGGCTATTCTTCCCGGACTCGTCAACGCACACGTCCACTTGGAGTTCAGCGGCCTGGATCGTCCGATCGAACCGTCGCTCCCTTTCACCGACTGGATCCGAGCCGTCATTCGCAGCCGTCAGTCAGAAGAGTCCCGCGAAGCGTCTCTTGCAAAAGGAATTGAAGAAGTCATACAAACTCATACGACGGCTGTCGGAGAGATCGCCACCTCGCCTCTTTCCGCTCATTTGCTTGATAAATCAAACATCTCTGGTGTCGTGTTTCAGGAAATGATCGGCATCTCAAAAGAGATCGCTCGTGAGAAAATTGGCCTAGTGAGCGATATGCTCACCACGTATCAACCAAACCGGGCAGATTTGAAAATCGGATTGAGTCCTCATGCACCGTATTCGGTTCATCCCGATCTTCTGAGGGAAATCATCCGTCAGAGTCGAGCCCATCAATCTCCTCTCGCCATGCATCTTGCAGAGAACCGTGCTGAGAGAGAATTGATCGGAACTTGTGCGGGTGAGTTCCGGAGCTTTCTGGAAGTGATGAATCTCTGGCCCGGCGACGTCTGGGCGGAGATGCGCACGATTAACGATTATTTGCGAATGCTGGCTGAAGCGGACTCGGCGTTAATCATCCACGGCAACGATCTGCGTTCTGATGAAATCGATTACCTCGCCACACAACCAAAGCTGTCGGTCGTGTATTGTCCGCGGACACACGCCTATTTCCAACATCCACCCCACCCGCTTCCGCAGTTGCTGGAGGCTGGAATCAACGTCGCTCTGGGCACGGACGGTCGCAGTTCGAACCCCGATCTGAATCTGTGGCGAGAAGTATTACACATTCGGAAAACGTTTCCACAGATCCCCCCTCCCGAGATTCTCAAACTGGCCACAACCAATGGAACCCGCGCCTTGGAACTTCCGTCGGACGGTCTCACGATCGATCAACCGGCGCGATGGAGCAGCGTGCCGCTCGCTTCTCAATCGTCGGAAACTGATCCGTGGCGGCTACTCTTCGGGTGAACAGCGAACCCGTCACGCGACTTGTTGATGTCGATCGACAGAGACTTCGGAAAAATGCGCGGCAACTCCCGATTCCAGATCGGCAGCGATATCGTCTAACAGATCCTCGATACCCGGTAATCCCTCCTTCAGGAGCGGCTTCGCTCGACTCGACCTCAAAGAGGTTTCGCGACAAGGTACAATCTTCTCTTCTCCCAATGTCGGAGAATTGACGCACCGTCCAAATCGATCCTCCAATTGTGAGAGGAACGCCGTGCGGCTGATCCGCTCTCCGCCACCGAGATGCAGAAGCCCGACCGGTTCGGCATCAAGAAGATCTTCAAGCATACGTGCGAAGCGACCGGCATACAGCGGCGTGGCGTGTTGGGTGACTGAGAACTCCGATGAAAAGGGAATTGTGGCCGACGGAAACAAATGTGTGGTCAGCAAGCTCTCTGGAGCGAATCCCAGAAGATGCGAACGCACGATCAAGGCACGTTCGTTGTAAGAGACGATTTCTTCTTGCGCGCGAACAGTGTGTGCCCAGGGGGTCTCAGTAAACGATTGGCTCTCTTCCGCATGAAACATCCAAGGACCGTCGAAGATGCTGTCCGCCGTGAGAAATACAAACGATGTCGAACACGTTTCACATACACGCGACCACATGACCAGCACTTGGGTATCGGAACAGAATCGCGACTCTTTGAGTTCGGGAGTCCAACTCGATTGGGACGCTTCGCCACAATAGATCACCCGCTCGATTTCCTCGTGTTTCAGGAACTCAATCGCCGCGGCTTCGGAGATCGGATAGAGAGGACCTGCGTCGCCATGCCGGGGTAACTGCCCCCCCGACAAACTGACGCCGAGAACGCTTTGCGACCGGGAGAATGCTTGGGAGAGATATCGTCCCGAGAGAGTCTCCATACCGACAATCAGAGTCTTGCGCACCTCGGGCCTCCTTGCCTGTGAGGATCGTCCAACGGAAAATTCATCGTCGTCGGTCAGAAGTATAAAAACCTCGACTTGAGCCGCAATCCCGAAATTACTTCCCATTCTTACAATTCTCAGAGAATTCGGCACTTATTGCCGTTGACCCTCCCTCAGGGACAATCTAGAACTCGATGACTGTTGATTCCTAACGGTTTATCGAACCTCCTCCCCCCTCCTCCCGACTGGCACCTTCGCCTGATTTCGATAACACCACGAATGCCCGTTCAAGCCGGGTTTTCGAAGATTCTCCCATAAAACAACACCCTATCAAGAGATTTAACTGATCTGACCTGACGGCGGTGATCGCCGTTTCGGGGACTGAACCCATGACGTTCAAGCATTCCACATCCGAGTTACCACTCTTAACCGCCGGGCTTCCCCGGACGATGTTAAGCTGGTTGCGCGCGGCTGGGATTCCGTCGGCCCACTATCGATCGGGACGCTCATTTTATGAGTTCCTGAGTGAGAATTCGGGGCGATTCGTCCTCTACGATGGTCGCAATCCGATGAGTCGAGCAGAAGCCGAAACCGCGTTGCAGTTTGACCGGGAAATGATTGACGTTTCTCCCAACGGTCTGCTCGATTCTCAGGGCTATTCGTCGCAACACCCGTTCCGTTTTCAGGAACTGGCTGTTCGGGACTGGCTGTGGCTGGTCCATCAGGAAATCAAACATCACCAGGGCGTCTGGTTACGAATTCACGACCTGCCGACGCCCTACGAAGCGATCATATTTACGGATGGGTATCCTCATCAACCAGAGCTGAATCTGGTAGCAGACTCGGTCAACGTACTGCGGGGCCGCCTCTGCGAACCAGTTCCACAAAACACTTTTGAGGTCGAACATATCTTCTACTCAGAAGATTCCCACGACTCTCATCAATTCGGCTGCTGGTGGACCGGCGATCCCCGACGAGGTTCGAACCCCGGCCTCTCCGAGGATGATCCCACCGTCTGGAAAGTAACTTCCCAGGAATTTTCGGAGTGGTGGGGCTTTCGTCAAAACATTTCGGTCAATGTCCTGCAAACTACCCATGAGTTGCGGATTGTGGCTCCTCAGGCGGAAAATTCCGTCTGGCCGCTGATGGTCGAACTGTGGCGCCGGGGACATGTGGCCCGATTTCCCCTCACCCACTCCCTACTGACTTTACAACGGTCGACCATGGTGTATGGACTCGACCATTATCGACACTCTGCGGGATTGTTTCTCTCGCAAGGACATCCGATGCCTGCCGCTCCACCGGTTTCGGTCTCGGCTTGATTTTTCCTCCTCCCACAACTCGACTGACTCTTCGGAGAGTCAATTCATCTTCAGGAAAGGATTCCCAGAAATGAAACGGATTGCATTAGTTTGCTTGTCTATGGCTGTATTGAGTACCGGCATCGGCTGTTGCGGCTGGCCCGGATATTACGGCGGTGGTCCCTATCAAGGTGGTTACCAACCTTACAGCCCGGCCTGTCCCGGCGGTAATTGCAACCTCGGATATCAAGGCGCGGCTCCGACCGCATACGCTCCCGCGGCCGTCTCGGCGACCGCACCGATTGGAGCCCCGGTCGCTGCCACACCTACCTATTACGCACCGTACAGCACAGCGGCCGTCAATCACCTGCCGACCTATTGATTCACGACCCGTCCTGCCGATAGACAGGTTCCGACTCTCCGAAACCGGATGGGCTCTCAGAGAGAGCCTCATCCGGAGTTTCGGCGCAAAATCGGACCGGATTTCAGCGTGCGCACTTCGATCGTCGAGAAAGAATGCCGAAAAAGCATGAGTTTTTCGAGCATGATTGCTGCGCGGTCTCATCTTGTCCTGACGGGAACATTGATCTAGGATTCCCGCCCCAAACTCCAGAGATCGTAGACGATGGATTATCAGGTCAAACCGGTCGGAAAAACCTGCGCTGCAACCGGGGAACCGCTTGCACCTGGCGAACGCTGCCATAGCGTTCTGATCGAAGAACAGGGAGAAGTCGTCCGCTTCGATTATTCGAGTGAGGGGTGGCCGGGGACGCCGCCGGAAGGGTTTCTGGCTCATTGGCAAACCACCATTCCGGAGGAAGAGCAGAGCGATCAACCGCAACAACTCGACGGGGAAACGCTCTTCGAATTTTTTGAACAGATCATCGAAGACGCCAACCCGGCTCAAGAAAAAATCAAATACGTTCTGGCTCTGCTCCTGATGCAGAAGAAACGACTGAAACTGGAGCGATCCGACGTGGACGGCGAACAAACGTTTTTGCGGTTGAGCGGCTCGCAGGGAGAAGGTCCCTTCCTGATCCGCGACCAACAGCTATCCAATGACGAAATCCAGCAGTTGCAACTCGAATTGACGGCGACGATTTATCGTTAATGAGGCAGGAGACCCACCGATGCACAACCAGACTCGTCGCGGAAGACGTCTTCGCGGTCTCATGGTGTTGGCGGGATCGATGATCCTAACCGGTTGCCAATGGGCTCAACTCGTCAAACCCCACAATCCATTCGCGTCTCCTCCTCCCTGCGTGTTTGCTCCGGATGTCTCCAAAGAAGAAATCATCGCCCACCTCAACGCGAATGCTTCCCGGCTTACGTCCTGGCGATCGACCAAAGTGGGGATTCATCTGAAACAAAAAGGATCCATCCCCGTCGACCTGACGGCACAGATGGCGGTGGAAAGTCCGCGGAATTTTCGCTTACGGGCTTCTTCGCTGTTGGGTGAAGAAGCCGACTTCGGCTCCAATCAGGAACGATTCTGGTTCTGGATCCGTCGCTCACCTCAACCGTACGTGATCACCGCCGCGCATGAAGATATGGAGACCGCACAGCGTCAACTTCCCATCCCGTTCAATCCCGAGTGGGTGATGGAAGCGTTCGGCGTCGTAATGATCGACCCCAGCCAGTACACGCTCGAGCGTCTCAGTGACAACCGCGTCAGTTTGATGTCCAACGAAGTTTCTCCCTCCGGACAAACGATGATCAAGTCGATCGGCGTCGATCTCTGCACAGGGAAGATCGTGGAACACGCTCTGTATGATGCTCGGGGAACTCTGGTAGCCCGGGCGCAAATTGGAAATCACACCACCACCTCAGACGGCATCTCCATTCCCCACCGCGTGGTTCTCGAATGGCCGCAAGCGGGAACAACGATGAAGATGGGCATGCTGGATGTGGAGGTAAATCCCTCTTATACGCCGGAATCAATGTGGCAAGTCCCCGAAATTGCACCGGTTATCCACCTGGGACAGTAGGTTAAAGCAGCGTCAACGCTCGACTCTCCACCATTCTGGAAACCGCAGTTTCCAGATCCTTGCCCGCTTCCCACTGGTGGATAGAAGATTCATCATTTTTTCGGATGGAAATCCTATTGGAATTGTGAAATCGGCGCCTACATTAAGTTAGAAATATACGATACCTAACGACAGAGCATAGCTTTTAGGCTCTCCAATTTCTTTCTTAGTGCCCTCGAAATTCAAATCGAGACGCTCTGAACAACTACATTCAAATACTGGTTCATTGAAATTTCGACAGCGCGACAAGAAAAGCGATCAGCTTTGAGGGGATCTTGTTTCGCTGTCTTTCTCTTTGCGCGGGATTATTTCTGCGACAAATCTGGTAATTTTTAACGGTTATGCCGATTCTACTGACGTTGAACCCTGCCTGATTCCGATGATTTTATTATACGGACATCGAATCTCTCCCGCAGGAAATCCGTCTGATGGCCAGACGAAAGCAAAAATTCTCTGTTCTTCACCTGCTGATCATGGCGGCAATCCTGATTTGGTTGCCGGCGATGATCGAACGGATGGCGGGGATTCCTTCCGCAACAATGGATCCCGAAGTTTCCAACCACCAATCGACGGAAAAAGAGTCGGTCACCACCGTCAATCCCGCCTCGTCGTCACAGGTCCAAACGACGGATGAACGACCAGCTCCAACTCTCAAGCCCGCCCCCAGTTCGCTCCGCTTACAGGAAACCTTGCTGAGTGCTTCCGGGAAAACAGCCATCATCAATGGACGAGCATTTGGAGAACAGGAGATGATTACCCCCCTCGGTTATCCGTATCGCATTCAGACGATCCTAGCGGGTCGTGTGATTCTCGAAGGGGATGGCAGCTTATACGAACTCAAGCGTCAAGCTTTTCCCTGAAAGCCTGACGTCCCATTACACGCTCTTTCATCGATTGACAGGAAGTCATCATGAATTCACGCCCACTCCAAATCGCCTTTACCACTTTGACGCTCGCGCTCGTCGTGAGTATGTCGCTGTGGGTGATTCATGCCTCGCACGAACAGCTAGGGTTCTCAAACGGAGCGGGAGTCACGCTCCAAGTTCCTTCCGTTTCTCCAGACCAGTCGGACGAGAAGCGTCCTCCGGATCCGTTTGCGGAACCGAGCATTGCCGTGGGATCAGAATCGGTCGGTGGCCAACTCTCTTCGAGAAGCCTGGAAACCGCCACCGTCTCCAGGCAAACGGTCAACCCCAGACTGAATCCCGTAGAGCCCTCACAAAAATCGGACGATCCCCAGGAAACTCAGGAACAACCGTTCGAACTTCCCGCGATCGATCTCACACCATCAGGGACCGGCGCTCCCACGATTTCCCAACCAACCCCGCCCGCTGAACAGCTTGACGTTCCTGCCGACGCGTCACCGAAGGCTCCTGCGTGGTTGTCGGTCCAGGCCACACTGAAAGAAGAAATCGAACAACTGCGTCAACAGCAACAGCAGCTCAATCAAGCACTCGTTCGGGAAAATGAAGAAGCCAAAATCTGGAAGTCTCAGAGCAATGAACTTTCGAAACACCTGGAATCCTCACAGGGAGAAATTGACCGTTTGCGGCAAGCGCTTTCCAATCTGAAACAGGAAACGAGCGATCTGAAGACTTCACTCTCAGAAAAATCGGAAAAAATTGAAGCGATCGAAGCCGGTCTCAACGCCGAAAACGATCGGTTAAGTGACAAGCCTGCCGCTCCCTCCTCGGACGAGGAATCCTCTCCGTTCGTTTTACCTCATCTGGAACCTGGTTTCCCATCACAGGAAGACACCAGCCTGACGGAAGAAGACGCGTCACTTGTGCCCGAAGTTCCCGAGCAAACGGCTGACATCCAACCGCCAAAAGAAACAGGGGCGGATATCGACAATCCGAACTTTATCAAACAGGAGAGTTCAGTTCTCGACGAACCGACGTTTGAAGCGGCCCCTCAACAAGTCGCCGAACTACCGACCGACGAAATCGTTCCCCGGCTGACCGGCAAAACTCCCCCTCCACCTTTGCCGCGTGAAACCACTTCGATCGAAGTTCCCCAACCCACTGCCGCCGAGCCGGCAGCGATTTCTGAGGAGCCTTACTCTACCGGCATTACAGAGTCGCCGTTTTACGGTCCGGTGATGACGGAACAAACCGTTGCCGAACCGAAAAAACGGGGCCTGATTTACGAGATGCAGGACTGGTTCGAGACATTCCATGACGACGATTCCTGCACTGATTCTGAACCGCTTTGCACGGGAGACGCATCGACGTGCGACTGCCCTCGTTGCACGGCTTCCCATCAATGGATTCACCCCGAGGAAATGATGAGTTATCAGGCAACTCCGCACGAACCGCAAAAGCGGGGTTTACTCCACCAGATGAAGAATTGGTGGGGCCAGCACAAACTGAAACGGGATATTCGTTACGAACCGGCAATTGTCGGTCGGCCTGCTAACGCCACCATTCTGCCCGCCGCACACGCGGAATAGATCAGCACGCGATGATCATTTCACCTCGTGTAACTCGACAATGAAGTGCAATTGTGCGTTGGGAGGGATAACGGGAGGCATTCCACCCGGTCCATAGCCAATGTCTGAGGGAATGGACAATTCAATTTTGCCTCCCTCGCTCACCAATTGCATCCCTTCGGTCCAGCCGGGGATGACCTGATTCAAGGGGAACTCGATCGCTTCCGAACGTAAATAGGAACTGTCGAATTCGGTCCCATCGTCGAGCCAGCCGCGATAACTGACGGCCACCCGATCGGTCACTTCAGGCTTCTCGCCAGTTCCTTCCCGCAGGATACGATATTGCAAACCGCTCTCAGTCGTCGTGAATTCTTCCTCGGCGTTCGGACCATCCGGCCCCTCCTGAGAATAGTCAATCGACTCCGCCGGTTTCGACGTCTCTCCGGCACAACCGGAGAGAATCAGAGCAACGCACAATAATGCAAAATGGCAACGAGGCATGAAATTGTTTCCTGTTCAGAGTTTGTTTGATTGATTATTCCAAGCTTTCGACAAAATGCCATCGTCGCCGTCGAAATTCCCAAGCCCTCCCTCTTTTTCTTTTCGGGCGTACAGTCGATATACTGGCAGAAAACGGAATTCAGTGAGATTCAAACGAACATGTGGAACGATCACGAAATCACCCTGCTGCTGGAACAGGTCCGTTCCGGTCAAACCGATCCCGCGGACGCGCTCCGTCGGTTGAAGGAGTCGGCCCGCGCAATCCCGACCAAATTTCTCGACGAAGCCGCCATCGACCTCAATCGCGCGGATCGCTGCGGCTATTCCGAAGTGATCTATGCGGAAGGGAAATCGACCGAAACGGTCGTCGAGATTTTCGGGACGTTACTCGATCACGGACAGGACGCTTTCGCAACTCGCGTCAACGAGGCGCAGGCGACAGCGATCACAACGCAACATCCCGACGCCATCCATCACCCGGAAGGGCGCACCGTTCGCCTGAACCAGAAAACCGCGCTTCGCCCGACGAAAGTCGCGGTGATTGCCGCCGGAACAACCGATCTTCCCGTGGCCTGGGAAGCGGTCGAGACACTTCGCTGGATGCGGATACCAACCGACTTGATCAGCGATGTCGGCGTGGCGGGTCCGCAGCGTTTGCCGAGTCAACTCGATCGCTTTCAGCAGGCAGACGCCGTCGTCGTGGTGGCGGGTATGGAAGGAGCCTTACCGTCTGTTGTCGGGGGATATGTTTCCTGCCCGATCGTGGCCGTCCCGACGAGTGTCGGTTACGGGGCTCAATTCGAAGGCTTGGCGGCCCTGCTTTCGATGATGAATAGCTGCTCGTCGAATGTGACCGTCGTGAATATCGATAGCGGCTTCAAAGGGGGTTACATCGCCGGCATGATTGCCGGTAGGATGGCCGATCTGCGGGAGGAGTCATGAAACGCATCACCGATCTTCCCCCCTTTCCCGACCGCCCGGAGGAAGGGCATAAAGGGACCTTTGGACGAGTTCTCATTATCGCCGGAAGTCGCGGCATGAGCGGAGCCGCCATTCTCTCAGGCATGGCGGCGTTACGAAGTGGCGCGGGGCTGGTCTATTTGGCGATCCCGGAGACGATCCTGGACATTGTTGCTTCCTACGAACCCTCCTACTTGACTCTCCCCCAGCCAAGCGATGACGAAGGTCGTTTCTCGGTGGAGGCGGAACCCCTGCTTCGGGATCATGCAGAAGGAATGACCGCTGCCGCCCTCGGTCCCGGATTAGGTCAATCGGACGAATTGGCCGCGATGGTGGAATTGCTGTACCAGAATCTCGAATTGCCTCTGGTCGTTGATGCGGACGGGTTGAATAACCTGGCCGACTCGAAGGCACTGCTGGAGAAACCGGAAACGCCACGGATCCTCACTCCGCATCCTGGGGAGTTTTCGCGTCTCTGTGGACTCTCTATTGGCGAAATCCAGTCCAACCGAGAGGAAGTCGCTTTCTATTTTGCGGAAAAGAGCGGCACCGTACTAGTCCTCAAGGGGCCCAACACCGTAGTGACTGATGGAGACCGTTTGTTCGTCAATCAAACCGGCAACAGCGGTCTCGCGACGGGTGGAACCGGTGATGTTCTGACCGGCTTAATCTCTGCGTTACTCGCCCAACAGATGGAACCGTTCGAAGCGGCGTGTCTCGCCGTTCATTTACACGGTCTCGCCGGCGATCTCGCCGCCGCAGAGAAAACTGAACCGGGGCTGATCTCTTCCGATCTGCCGCATTATCTGACACTCGCCATTCGACAACACACCTCTTAGAAAAATCTTTCTCTCATGAGTCAAACGCACGAAATTGACGGCATCACACTGCATCTTTCCGAACCCGACCACTCGGACGCGGAGTGGATCGGCCAGCAGGAAATCCTGAAACAGATGCTCGCCTGCTGGCTGGTCGTCGACGAAAAAGATCTTCCCCTGACGCCCCGATTGGTCGGCACGCCGGGTATCGGAAAAACAACCCTCGCCATGGCCTGCGCCAAACAGCGGGACCAGGAACTTTACATCTATCAGTGCACCGCCGACACCCGCCCGGAAGATTTGCTCGTCACTCCGGTCCTCGGCGAGAAGGGACACATCATCTATCACGCTTCGCAACTGGTGACGGCCATGATTCGGGGAGGGGTCTGCATCCTCGACGAAGGAAACCGTATGAACGAGAAGTCGTGGGCGTCGCTCGCTCCGCTCCTCGATCATCGTCGTTACGTCGAATCGATCGTCGCGGGAATCACGATCCCCGCCCATCCCGACTTTCGGTGCGCGGTCACGATGAACGAAGACGAATCAACGTTCGAGATCCCCGATTATATTCTCTCCCGCTTGCAACCAACGCTGGAACTCGGACATCCGAACCGCGAAGAGGAATTGACGATCCTTAAATATCATCTTCCGTTTGCTGATGACGAGATGCTGAATCTGACGGTCGAATTCCTGCAACAATCGCACGAATTAAAGCTCGACTATTCGACGCGCGACGGCATCAACGTCCTTCGTTATGCCCTGAAACAGTTGATGCAGAATCCCGAACACCCACTCGGGAAAGATGCCGTCTGGCAGAAAGCGCTGATTGCCTGCCTGGGAGAGGAAGCTCTCGATCTCAAGAACCTGTCTGAAAGCCGACAACAATCGCTCGGCGGCGGCTCAATGCCGATGGGATTGGCTGATTTTTTCTTCTCGCCCGATAACCCATTGCATCCCGACTACCGGGACGACGATGATGAGGATGACGAAGACCAGGATTATTAATTCGCTTCTCTCAATGACTCCCTGATGTCCATTCAACTCGAATCGATCAATTGCGGTAACTGCGGCGCTCCCTTGCGGATCCCCGAGACGGCTCAATTTGTGACCTGCAATCACTGCAAGTCTTCACTCGCGGTGAAGCGGATGGAATCGATCACGCTGACTGAGAAGCTGACAGAAACTACCGAACGGCTCGACGAAACGGAAAAGAAGCTCGCCGAACTGGTCTATCGAAACGAGCTGAACGAAGAGACCCGACGCTGGGAACGCCAGCGAGATTCGCTGATGGTCACAGACAAGCACGGCAATAAAAGTAAACCGAGCGTATTAGCAGGTGGTTTCGCGCTCATTGTCACAATCATCATGGCATTTATGGCCGTTGTAATGATCGGTCCTTTCGCCCTGCTGTTTCCCCTGCTCGGTATTTTTGCACTCGTCATGTCGATCAAGAAGCAACAGGAATACCAAACCGCCCATCGTCGCCACAAAATTCGTCGGCAGGAAATTACAGGACGCTACATCGAAGCTCGTGATAACAACACTCATTCCGATTATTTGAAACAACTGGAAAACGCCCCGACTCCGGAAGACTTTCTTCGCGACCTGGGTGATTCCTGAACTCACATCCGAAAGATTGCCATGTTCCGTTATCTCATTCTCCTGATGGTTGCTGTTTTCAATATCGGTGGTTCTGCATCGATAGCGGATGTCTTCGAACAACATACGAGTCAATATCTGCGACGAGTGGCCGATTCCGCAGACGGCAGAAAATCCATGACGCTCTCCGAGTTGCACCAGTTGCAACCACTGTCGAATACCGAAACCACGCCGGTTGTTATCCTGAAAACAAGTGAAGGCCAGTGGACGAAAGCCGCCATGACCTGGGCTTTTCGCAAAACGGATAACGGCCTCATCCCGATCCTCACGATCGAACGTTTTGTGACTTATCGGGACGATCTCAGCGATGTGACGGCTGCGTCAGGCAGTAACATTATGCTGTTCTCAGGATTTAGTTATGACTTCGACATCGGTCAGGTTGTTCCCGCTGACCAGGGGGGCGATTTAACATTCACCGCTGATGACAAAACCAAATCGATCTCTCTGCTCGAAGGAGCCACGGTATGGGGGATGGATGGCTCGCAGTTACCCGAGATGGAATCAAAAAACGCCTCTCCCACCGATCACTCCGGCGTCATCCCCACCGACTTCGCCGGCATCTGGAATATTTCGATCGATGGTCGCTGGGCGGGAACTCTGCGGTTGAAGATTGACAAGGGACGGATTCTGGCCGGAACGTTCACATCGAACGAAACCAAAAGCACTTATGAAGTTTTCGGAAGGGTTGCCTCTCCTCCCCAACACGCCAAGTTGACGATTCAGCTCGACAACGCCCAGCAGGATCTCGAAACCTACCTGTGGACAAAGGACAAATCGGCAATGGCGGGCGTGAGCTCTCTCGCCGGACAGACGTTCGGTTTCTACGCCACGCGAGAGACCGACAAGAAGTAAGCACGAGTTGATTTCGGAGCCAATTCTTGCGTTTTTGCCTGAATTGAGTTCTATTAAAGAACTGCTCGATACCTACCCTCTCGCCGGTTTTCGAACCGTCCCCACCCGTTTCCTCCGAATTATTTGTTCCTAAAGGATTGAACGATGAATCAACGTATTTCCGCGCTGATCGTTTCAGCGTTACTGCTTTCTACATCTATCGCCCGAGGTGATGATTGGCCCCAGTGGCGCGGCCCGAATCGCACCGATATTTCTCCCGCAACCGGTTTATTGAAAGAATGGCCCGAAGGTGGACCTGAACTGCTCTGGACCTTCCGCGATGCCGGTCAGGGTTACTCGAGTTTCGCTGTCGTGGATGGCAAACTCTACACGATGGGTGGTCGGGACGAGACGGAATACCTGATCTGTCTCGACGAAAAGACCGGGAAAGAAATCTGGTCAACCGAAGTCGGCCCGTTTCTCGAAAATGCCTGGGGAGGCGGACCGCGCAGTACACCTACCGTCGATGGCGATTATGTTTACACACTCAGCGGACAAGGGCACCTCGCCTGTCTCAATAAAAATACCGGTGAGACGAAGTGGAATGTCGATGTCAAAAGTCTCGGCGGAATTGTTCCCAAGTGGGGTTATTCGGAATCAGTTCTCGTCGATGGAGACAAAGTTCTCTGCAGTCCGGGTGCCGAGGATGCCACTGTCGTCGCTTTCAACAAAATGAACGGCGAGGTGATCTGGAAAGCGGCCGTCACCGCCGAACTCGAAAAGGACGGAGAGATCGAAGAGAAACCCGCCAATGTCCACTACTCGTCGATTATGCCCGCCATCATCAACGGCGAACTGCAATACGTCCAACTGACCCAGAACACTCTTTTCGGCTTGAAAGCATCCGACGGGAAGGTACTCTGGCAGGAACCTTGGCCCCCCGGCAGAGTGGCGGTGATTCCGACGCCTCTGATCAAAGACAACTATGTATTCATCACCTCGGCTTACGGCGCGGGTTGTAAACTCGTGAAAGTGAATAAAGACTACTCCACCGAAGAGGTTTACTTTCATACGCGCATGAAAAACCACCACGGCGGACTCGTTCTGCTCGGCGATACCATCTACGGTCACTCCGACGCCGGTTGGGTTGCCATGGATTTCATGACGGGCGAAGACTTATGGCGCGAGCGGGGTCTGAAAAAAGGGAGCGTCACTTATGCTGACGGGATGCTGTACTGTGTCGAGGAACCCGTCAACGGGAGAGTTGCACTCGTCGAGGCGACCCGCGAAGAATATCGCGAGCACGGAACCTTCAAACTTCCCGAGCTGAGCGAATTTCGTTCCTCAAGAGGCGGTCTGATCTGGGCACACCCGGTCGTCATCAATGGTAAGCTGTTCCTGCGGGATCAGGATTTAATCTTTTGTTACGACGTCAGTGCAAAGTAATTTGCCAACGACAATTCAGAGCCCGTCTTCAAATTCCATTTTGGCTACGAATGGCGAGCCAGTTACCCGCTTTTTGTTGGTCTGCATCGTCGAATCTTGAGGATTCGACTGCTTCGACC
>JABURQ010000112.1 GCA_014762625.1 Planctomycetaceae bacterium
GCCAGAACGGATGACTGACGGGCCGCAGCGCTCATATGAACCGGCAAACCGACGACCAGACCGACAATGCGATAATCTTCTTTGAGCCGCAGAAGAGCCCGTTTGTCGACGTCCGAATTTTGGCGTTGATAGTTCTCTACGGGAGACGCGATTGTTTGAGCCTTATCACTCACAGCGAAACCGAGTCGCTTGGTGCCGAAATCGATTCCCAGCAAGGCCCCCTCCGCAGGAAACGGATCGGGGGAATCGTCGGAGTGAGGCTCAGAGGTATTTGCCATAATCGTTTTCGCCCAGTTTTTCGATCAACTGGCGGATGGCGTTTTCGTCATCTTTGCGAGCCACCAGCGTCGCATCGGGAGTGTGTACGATGATCAGATCCTCGACACCGATCGTCGCAATCAAATGGTCATCCTGAGAACTGATGATACAGTTTTTCGTCTCCAGGCCGCAGTAATGGCCCTGAACGGTATTGCCCTCTTCGTCCTGCTCGAAGCGCCGCGGAAGCGACTGCCAGGAACCCAGATCGTCCCATTCAAACGGGGCTTCGATCACCGCGACATTCCGTCCGGCTTCGTCAGTCGCCGCTTTTTCGAGAACGCCGACATCGATGGAGACGGATCTCATCAGCGGAAATTCGATCTGCAACTGGTTGTGCCATTGAGGTGTCTCGAAGCTCGGTTTGATTTTTTGCAGCCGTTCGTGCATCTCCGGCTCGAAGCGTTTTAGCGCCGCCAGGATCTTATCTGC
Organism: Planctomycetaceae bacterium; assembly: GCA_014762625.1. GTDB lineage: Bacteria > Planctomycetota > Planctomycetia > Planctomycetales > Planctomycetaceae > JABURQ01. Next base: position 748 of record JABURQ010000112.1, read on the forward strand.
TCGCCAGACAAAAATTCCGCAATTCCAGTAGAAGGAACCTTTCGCCAGATATTCCTCCGCGACTTTCTGGACCGGCTTTTCGCGAAAGGAAGCGACTTCATAGACACCTTCCGGCGCACCGTCGATCGGTTCCCCTCGTTCGATGTAGCCGAATCCCGTGGAGGGATAGTTGGGAGGGACCCCGAACAGGACAAACTTTTCGGGATCCTGTTCGATCGTCTCGACCGCCATCAAAACCGCTGCTTCGAATTTTTCCTTCGGACCGATGACATGATCGGCGGGCATCACCAACATCATCGCCTCGGGATCTTTCTCCAACAGCGCGACGGCCGCCAGGCCGATACAGGGGGCGGTATTGCGTCCCTGCGGTTCGACGAGAATCTGAGTTTTCGGGATTTCGGGGAGTTCTTCGGCGGTGGCGGAGGATTGTCGTTTATTCGTGACGACCCAGGTCTGTTCTTCGGCAATCCAGGGACGCACGCGATCCACGGTTTCGCGGATCATGCTCTTTTTGCCCGCCAGTGCGAGTAGTTGTTTGGGGCGGGATTTTCGACTACGTGGCCAAAAGCGGGTTCCGGAACCTCCAGACATCACGACGGCGTGTAACATCGTCTCGGTCATCCTTGATGGGAGTCTCTATCGATCGTGGAGCCACAGTATGTCAATTGCGGCTCTGGTGAGCAACCACGATTTCGCCGTCGCACAGCAGTAGATTTTTACAACAACTCATCCTGCCAGAGATTTTCCAATTCCGCCGTATGCACGTTGATGATGCGTCCGTGGTCGTAGCGTTCGGGAGCGGAGCCGAGAATCCGCAGCCACAGAGGATGCCCCTCGTAAAGCCCCTCGACGGCGATGTGTGCTCCGAGTTCGTCTTCCTGATTGACGGGGGAGGTTTGCCACCGAAAGTCGGTCACTTCCTGGAACAGATTGAAGACCCCATTGAGATCGAGGCAGAACTTGGAATCGTCTCGCCGCCCGTCGTCCGCCCCGCCGACGATTTCCGTCTTGGAGACGAATAGGGTCACTTCATGTTGGCCGGTCATCGGGTCCTGAAAATGATGACAACCGATGGGGGCCAGCGGATCGATAGGCAGGATTTCTTCGAGCACTCGTTTTGCGAGATCGGTGATCCAACTGAGTGATGAGATTTGCTGTTTCACGGGATAGCCTTGCAGACGGAAGTCGAAAGGAGTCATTCAAGTTGATGCTGCCATTTTGCGTTGCGCGCGAAGGAACTGGGAGGATAAACTGTCCGGAAATTAACAATCGGACGGAAGTTCTTGTAGAGTAACGGTTATGCTGGTTGTGAGAAGAGGCTGAAAACTGACCTTTCAGGAGTTCCAGCTATATTTGATGCGGTCGTCACAATCCTTACGTCTCCGCAAGAAAGACAAGATCAGAGCCAGCCAGGTGTGACTTACCGTCTGTTTCTTAGAAGGGGACGGTCGTTTCGAAAAACGGCTGTTTTTTTGGGCTCTTTTCCCGTTAGAATGAGGTCGCCTGAAACGTCTTTTCAAGCATCCGATCAATCACTTTGCAGAGAAAACACACCATGTACCGATCCTGTCAACTCCTTTTGACCTTGTCACTCGCGATCATCGGCTCTCTTCCGGCCTCCTCTTTGGATGCCGCCGGACCGGATCCCGCTGTGTTGAAAAAGACGGTTTCGCAAGGGGTGGCGTTTTTGAAAACATCTCAGGCGGAAGACGGTAGCTGGACATCTCCCACTGCTCCCGGAGTGAGTGGCCTGGCGATGAATGGTCTTCTGGATGCCGGATTGACTGCGGACGACCCGACGGTGAAAAAGGGCCTCGCTCACCTGGAATCCTTCGTCAAGAAAGATGGGGGCATCTATTACAAAGACAGCACCCATCGGAACTACGAAACCTGTATTGCGATGATGGTTTTCACAAAGGTAAACGCGGATGGGCGTTACGACAGCATCATCCGAAACGCGGAAAAGTTTCTGCGTGGCCTGCAATGGGATGAAGGAGAAGGATTGGAATCGAGCGACATCGCTTACGGAGGAGCCGGGTATGGAGGACACAAACGGCCCGACTTGTCCAATACGCAGTTTCTGATTGAAGCTCTGAAATCGGCCGGCGTGAAAAACGACGACCCAGCGATCCAAAAAGCGCTACAATTCGTATCTCGAACTCAAAATCTGGAAACCGAAAACAATAACACAGAATTCGCCGCCAAAGTGAACGATGGAGGTTTCTACTACACGCCCGCCGCGGGCGGTGAGTCGAAAGCGGGTAAAACAGCCAACGGTGGACTGCGATCGTACGCCAGTATGACGTATGCGGGACTGAAGAGCATGGTCTACGCCGGTCTCGAAAAAGACGATCCCCGCGTTAAAGCCGCCTGGGAATGGATTACCAAGTATTACAATCTCGATGAGAATCCCGGCATGGGACAACAGGGACTGTTCTACTATTACCAGACGTTCGCCAAGACTCTCGACGTGATGGATGTCGATACTCTCGAAGACTCGCTCGGTCGGAAGCATGACTGGAGAGCCGAGTTGACCGGCAAACTGGCCGAGTCGCAGAGAGCCAACGGGAGTTGGATCAATGACGCAGACCGCTGGTACGAGGGAGACCCCAATCTGGTCACTGCCTACGCTTTGATGGCGCTGTCTCGCTGCGGCGAATGAAGTCCGGTCTCCCTGATCGTTTTGATCGTTGAAGATTTCCGTTACGGATTCGGGTAGAGTGCGGTTTGTCCACTGTGCCAATCTCATGGGAGTCCTCACATGCCCGACTGGTCGTATCGGACCGTTTTCCGACCGATTCTGTTTCGCCTCACCCCTCCGGCGGGACGGACGTTGGCGTTTACGGTGATGGGACGACTCGGGCGTTCGTGGTGGGGGCGACACGTCATCGAGTTTATGGGGCATTTCAAGCTCGATGAGAATCTGGAGAAGACGTTCGATGATTTAACGTTCCCCTCTCCCGTCGGAATCGGATGTCGGCTCGATCCTCGTCTTTCGGCTCACGAAGCGCTGGCAAAATTCGGTGTTGGCCTGATTGAAATGGGACCGGTCACCGCCGAATCCGATTCTGCGCCGAAAATGATTCTCCATCCAGCAGACGAATCGATCGAGTTGCGGCCGACCGTGGAACGGGTTTCACTGAACGATGCGTGGAACCTGTTGAAAAAAACGTTCGACATTCCTGTTTTCGTACGCGTTCATGGTGAGGACGTCACGGCAACACAAGTCGTCGAAAAACTCGCGCCGCTTGTGGAAGGTTTCATCGTCGAAGAAGAATGCCCCCAGGTTCTCTGTGAAACAATTCGAGCGAATGAATCTAAATTGTTACGCCAGGTGACTGCCCAGACCTGGGATGTCGTGATGTCATCTCCCGCCGAAATACCGGTGGATGGATACCTGGTGGAAGGGGTATCGAACAATACCGGGCACTCTATAACACTCGGTCGAGAAAGTTATCCGCAAACCTTGTCGCTGGTGGAATCTTTACGGGATATCGTGGGAGAGTTGCCACTGGTTATCGCGACAGGCGGCATTCACGAACCGGGAGACGGATGGCAGTTGTTACAAGTGGGTGCCGATCTGGTGCTTGTCGATACGGGAATGGTGTTTTCCGGTCCCGGCTTACCGAAACGCATCAATGAAGCGGTGCTGTCGTACGATCCTCCGCCCCTCGATTCACCCACTCAAAAAGAAGCTCGTCCCGCTCAAATGTCATGGTTCTGGACGCTGCTGTTGGGAATCGGTTTGTTGGCGGGAGGCGTAATGGCGTTCCTCATCGCCACCACGCGTATCGTCTTACCGTACGACGAAGCGCACAGCGGATTGACGCGTGCCGACCTGCTGTTGATCAATCCCAAATTGCTGGACTTTATGCAACACGACCGTGTTACGCTCGCCGGGACCATGTTGGGACTCGGAATCATCTACATCGCCCTCTCCTGGTATGGAAATCGGGGAGGTTATCATTGGGCCTATAAAGCGATTGTGACCTCGGCGTTCGTCGGGTTCTTCTCATTTTTTCTGTTCCTCGGATTCGGTTACTTCGACCCGTTTCATGCATTTGTGACGGCGATCATGTTTCAGTTTTTGACTCTCTCGATGCACAGCAATCTCCCCTCTATTCGCCGGCGACCGCTTCCGGAACTCACCAACGATGCGGACTGGCAACGATCACAATGGGGACAATTGGTCATGGTGATTCACGGTGTCACGCTGATTGTGGCGGGAGTGATCATTTGCGGCTTCGGGGTGACGAGCGTCTTTATTGAAGATGATTTGGAATACATGCAGGTCGATTACGACGAGATTTGCGCTTCAAATCCGATGCTTTTGCCGTTGGTCGCCCACGACCGGGCGACGTTCGGCGGAATGACACTCTCCACCGGACTCGCGGTATTGATGTCGGGCTTGTGGGGATTCCGTCGCGGGAATCGCTGGTTGTGGCGGGCACTGATGGCGGGAGGGACGCTCTGTTATGTGATGACGCTGTGGATTCATTGGAAGGTCGGCTACGTCAGCGTCCGGCATTTGATTCCCGTTTACCTGGGACTGGCGATGCTGTGGACGAGCGGCTGCCTCTCGTATCGGCATCTGTGTACGGTTGAGTATGAACCGTCCTCTGTTTCCAATTCGTGACTGGAGATTTCCGACGCTCTCCCGGTATGATAGTTTGAGAATTCACGCATACTTACGTCTGGGAGCTCGCACTGATGTCACAACTCACACGCCGTCATTTTCTGGCCGGCTCGTCCGCGGCAATCACCGCACCGTTCTGGTTTCCCTCGACCACTCGCGCGTCGGCTCTCGATCGATTGACGGTCGGGATTGTGGGAACGGGTTCCCGTGGATTCAATTTGATCGATGAGTTCCTGAAAGAGAAAGACGCCCAACTGGTCGCGGTCTGCGATGTGGATGAATTGCACTATCGAGATCGCGAATGGGGTAAAGGACAATCATACGGTCGGAAACCCGCCCAACAACGGATCGAAAAATCGTACGCCGCCGAAAAGAAAACGGGCACCTTCAAAGGCGTTACGGTCACGGATGACTTCCGGGAGATCACGCAACGCGACGACATCGACATCGTCATCGTGGCGACTCCCGATCACTGGCACGCTCTTTGTGCGTACGATGCACTCGTGAACGGCAAAGACGTTTACTGCGAAAAACCGGTCACGCACCTGTTTGCGGAAGGACAGGCGATCTATCGAGAAGTCGCGAAACGAAAAGCCGTCTTCCAGACCGGATCGCAGCAACGCTCCTACGTCGACTTCCAGCATTGTGCCGACCTGGTTCGTAGCGGTCGGCTCGGCAAACTCGAACGGATCGAAGTCGGACTACCGGTGAGCTACAACGAACCACAAGGCGATCCGACGATCCAACCTCCTCCCGAGCATCTCGATTACGAGATGTGGTGCGGTCCCGCGAAAAAGCTCCCTTATATGCGGGCTCGCCACCATCGCTGGTGGCGCGGACACACGGCGTTCGGCGGCGGGGTGCTGATGGACTGGATCGGGCATCACAACGACATCGCTCACTGGTCGATGGGTCTCGATCATTCCGGACCGACGAAAGTGGAAGCGGTCGATTGGGAAATGTCGGCCACACCCATCTACGACACGCCGCATCAATACACGATCGCCTGCGAATATGCGAACGGTGTCACCTCGACGATTTCCAGTCGTAACACTCAGGGAACGAAATGGTTCTTTGAGGATGGCTGGTTGTACGTCAAACGAGGCAAACTGGAAGCCTCAAATCCCGAGTGGGCTGACTGGAAGTTTTCCGGACGGACCAAAAATGGGAAATACAAAAACCACGTGCGGAACTTCCTAGATTGCGTGAAAGACCGCCAGGAATGCATCGCGCCCGCCGAAGCCGCTCACAGGTCAATCACGCCGGGACATCTCGGTTATGTCTCAAACGCACTTGGACGTCCCTTGAATTGGGATGCCGAAAATGAAGTCGTCGTCAATGACGACGAAGCCAACAAGTTGCTCAATGCGGTCAATTATCGTGCTCCGTGGAAAACGCTGACAGCGAAGTCTTGACGAATTTGACGCAAAGTCGCAGAGAAGCAAAGGAACGCAAAGAGATAAAATCTTTACACTTAAAACTAAATCCCTCCATGAACTCCATCAAACTTAACACCGGTGAAGAACTACCCGCCGTCGGACTCGGCATGTGGAAAGTCGAATCCGAACTCATTCCCAACCTGATTCAGGAAGCCATCAAAGCCGGTTACCGGCATTTTGATAATGCCTGCGACTACGGCAACGAAGCCAAAGTCGGAGAAGGCTTGCAGGCTGCTTTGGATGCGGGGCTTTGTCAACGGGAAGATCTCTGGCTGACGTCGAAATTGTGGAACACCTTTCACGAACCGGACAAAGTCAAGGAAGCCTGTCTCAAATCATTACAGGATCTCAAAACCGATTATCTGGATCTGTATCTGATTCATTTTCCGATTGCGCTGAAATACGTGCCGATCGAGACCCGTTATCCGCCGGGTTGGTTTTTCGATCCCGAAGCGTCTGATCCCAAAATGCATCCGATCAAAGTGCCGATTCGGGAAACCTGGGAAGCGATGCAGGAACTGGTCCAGGAAGGACTCGTCAAGAATATCGGCGTCTGTAACTTCAACGTTTCCTTGATTCGCGATTTGTTGTCGTACGCGGAAATTCCGCCAGCCGTTTTGCAGGTCGAACTTCATCCTCACCTGACCCAGCAGAAACTGCTCCGCTTCTGCCGCGAAGAGGGAATCGCCGTCACCGGTTTTTCTCCGTTCGGGGCGAGTTCTTACGTACCGATCGGGATGGCAGAAGCCTCCGAGTCCCTCTTGAAAGACCCGACGATCCAGGCGATCGCGGAAGAAATCGACCGCTCTCCGGCACAGGTGTTATTGCGTTGGGGCGTGCAGCGGGGAACCGCCGTGATTCCCAAGACGTCCAAAGTCGAACGCCTGGCCGAGAATTTGAGCCTGTTCGACTTCGAGCTATCGGACTCACAGATGAAATCCATAGACGACTTGAACCGCGATCGGCGGTACAATGATCCGGGAGACTTCTGCGAAGCCGCCTTCAACACGTTTTTCCCGATTTACGAATAAGCCCACCCCACAATTTCCCACCTGAGACACAAAGGACATTCTGATGTCGATCGACGTGCAACCAATTTCCGTTCCTGGACAGCAATCTTACGACGATGGCCCCTTTCCGGTCGTGCTCGCCTGCCAATCCGACGACGCTACTCTCGAAGAGGCGATCGACTGGGTCGCCGAAAACAAAGCTGATCTGGAAAAGCAGCTCGCTCAATCGGGAACGATACTGTTCCGCGATTTCCCACTCGCAGCCGACCAGGATTTTGACGCCTTCATCAAAGCCTTCGATTTTGAAAATTTCCGCTACGAGGATTCGCTCTCGAACGCGGTGCGTGTTAATCGGACGGAACGAGTCTTCACGGCCAACGAAGCTCCTCCGGAGGTGACCATCTATCTGCATCATGAGATGGCACAAACGCCGATCTACCCGAGTAAATTATTGTTCTTCTGCGAACAAGCCGCCGAGACAGGCGGCGCGACACCACTTTGCCGCTCCGATATTCTGTTTCAGAAGATGCAGGAAGAAATCCCCGAGTTCGCCAAAGCTTGTGAAGAAAAGGGGTTGCTCTATACTAACATCATGCCGGCGGAAAATGATCCGAATTCCGGGATGGGACGCAGTTGGCAAAGCACCTTCCGCGCAGATTCCAAAGAGGCTGCGGAGTCCCGCATGCTGGAACTCGGATATACCTGGGAATGGCTGGAGGACGGCTGCCTGAAAGCCACGACACCGGTCTTGCCCGCCGTTCGAGTTCTCTCCGATGGACGTAAAACATTCTACAACCAGCTCATCGCGGCGTTCAAAGGCTGGAAGGACAGCCGCAACGATCCATCCAAAGCAATCACTCTTGGTGATGGAACGCCTTTGGATAAAGACGCGGTGCTGAAAGCTGCCGATCTCGCCGAAGAAATCACGTTCGATGTTCCCTGGCAAAACGGTGATGTCGCGCTGGTCGATAATTATCTGGTGATGCACGGACGCCGCACTTTTTCGGGAACGCGAAAGGTTCTGGCCTCTCTGGTCGCCGCGGAGTGATTCATGAAAGCGTCTCTTCTGGGGCAGGTTGTCAGTTCGGCGATCGATTTTGTCTACCCTCCCTCCTGCGGGCTTTGCCAAGGGGAGATCGAGACAGTCGATGCCCTGCATCCCCTGCTCTGCGAAGAGTGTTTTCGGAAACTTGATCCTGGTGACGACCGGGGATGTCCTGCTTGCGGTGCGAAGCTGGGGCCTTTCGCGCCGGATCGACCGGAATGCGTGCATTGCCGGAATGAGCGTTATGCGTTCACGGAGGTATACAGTTTGGGTAACTACGGCGACGCCTTGCAGCAGATTTGTATCTCCTGTAAATCACGATCGTCGCACCCGCTCACGCTTCAAATGGCGGATCTGTTGTCTCGAATCGGGAATGAGACGCTGGCGTCGTGGGATGTCGATCTGGTGGCATGCGTGCCGCATCATTGGCGTAAGCGGTTGTGGGATCGTTACCACTGTTCCGCGGAGCTGGCGGAGCGTGTCGCCGGAAATCTGGGAAAACCGTTCGCCCGTCACTTATTGACCAAAACGCGACATACGCCGGATCAGGCTCGACTCGCCCCCACGCAACGCCGCAAAAACGTGAAAAATAGTTTTGCGGTCAGTTCCCGTCACCTCGTTCGGGACCGACGCATCCTACTGGTGGACGACGTCATGACGACGGGGTCTACGGCGGATGCCTGCACTCGTGCTCTGAAAAAAGCAGGAGCGGAGGCAATATTTGTTTCTGTTTTAGCTCGCGGACTTGGCTAGGCTCCTATGGGCCATATACTGGAAGTGAAAGGCTCGCCCGCCCAACCACCAGAGACCAACGGACTTCATGTCGCAAATACCCCCGACCCCGGAAATTGATCCCGAACACAAGAAACTGCATCCGTCACGGATCCTCTTGCGCGGGTTGGCGATTGCGTTACCTCCCATTCTGACGGTGGTGATTCTGATCTGGATTTTCGGAGGCATCAACCATTACATCATCCAACCGACCAGCACCGTGGTCCGTTACTGTTTTGCTCAATTTATCGAGGACTCGGTGAAATCCGATTCGCTGACTCCCTGGGAAAAACTTCCTCCGCTAGAATACTGCCAGACGAATTATCGCATCACTCCCGAGTTGAAAAAGAGACTGCAGAAACAGTTGGAAACGACCGCGCAGGAACAGGGAAGCACCCGCGTCACCGTTGATGTGAAAACCGAATGGGTGCTCTCCGAGAGCGAACAGGTTTACGTGACGATGGGATCGCGTGCGGTGCCCTATGAAGATTACAAGGATGTGGCGTCGGTGATACCGGCCTCTTCAATGCCGGCGACCTCCATCGGCATCTACATGGAACTGGTCACCATTCGGTACTTTCAAAGTATTTTTCACCTGTCCGCTGTCGCAGTCATTATCACGATCGTCAGTTTGTATTTCATCGGCCGCGTAGTGACGGTTCAGCTCGGCCAGTGGACGGTGAACGCTTTTGAAAACCGGGTGCTGAGCAAGGTTCCCGTCATCAGTAACGTCTACTCCTCCGTCAAACAGGTCACCGATTTCCTGTTCACCGAACGAACCGTTTCCTACAACCAGGTGGTCGCGGTCCAATATCCCCGCGAAGGAATCTGGTCGCTTGGATTCGTGACAGGACAGGGAATGCGGGAAGTGGCCGAAGAATTGAACGAACCGATGCTGGCCTTATTGATGCCGACGTCACCGATGCCGATGACCGGCTTTACGATCATGGTTCCGAAGAGCGAATGTATCGAACTCGATTTAACGGTCGATCAGGCGTTCCAGTATTGTCTTTCGTGCGGCGTGCTGGTCCCCCCTCAGCAAAAGATTTCTCCGGAAGCTTTTTCGGCAGCGATTGTCGCCAGTTTACCTGAGAACCAAGGGAACGACACTGAAAGCTCTTCCGACGAGGGGCCAGGCGAAGATGAGGAATTACAGTGAGCGAATCTCCTCTACGGATTGCCACGCGAGCCAGTCGTCTGGCGTTGTGGCAAGCGAATCACACGGCGGACCTGTTGCGGCAGGCGTTCCCCGAGAAGGACGTTGAGCTGGTCGAGATTTCCACCCAGGGGGATCGGGATCGGTCGGAGCCGCTGCGTCAATTTGGAGGCTTGGGAGTCTTTACGAGTGAGGTCCAATCGGCGTTACTCGATGGTCGAGCCGACATCGCGGTCCACAGCCTCAAAGACTTACCGACCGCCGAACACAAACAACTGACGCTCGCTGCAGTCCCGGAACGGGAATCGGTTTACGATGCTCTTGTCTTCCCTGAAAATTCGACCTGGGAATCGCTGGCTGACCTGGAAGAGGGAGCGATAGTCGGCACGGGATCGCCACGCCGACAGGCTCAGATACTTCATCAGCGTCCCGATCTGGACTTGGCGGAAATTCGGGGGAACGTCGAAACGCGCCTGCGCAAAGTCGATGAGGGAGAGTACGATGCGATCATTCTCGCGGAAGCGGGATTGAAACGACTCGAATTGGGTAATCGAATCTCTGTTCGATTAAAGCCGCCCCAGATGTTTCCCGCGGTTTCGCAGGGAGCGTTGGGTCTGGAATGCCGGGCGGATGACGAACGTTCTCAGGAAGCGTTGTCGGCATTGAACGATCCCGTGGCGATGAACTGTGTTTTGGCCGAGCGAGCCTTACTCTCGACGTTGCGAGCCGGGTGCCATGCTCCTTTAGGTGCGTTCAGTCAAATCGATGGTGATCGGTTAACGCTCAGCGGGGTGGTGTTGAGTCTGGACGGTTCCGAGCGTGTGGAAGCGGAAGTCTCGGGAGAGATTTCGCGAGGCGTCGATCTGGGTCGGGAGCTTGCGGACTCACTCATTGCCCAAGGGGCGGAGACTCTGCTGGCGACCGAGTAAGCTTTCACCGGATCAGATAAGCGTTTCTTCTGCGCGCAAAAAAGGGCCGCCGCGATTCCCGCAATTCGCGACGGCCCGGACCCAGAGACTCCGAAAGGAGGAGAATCCTAAGATTGAGGAATACCGAGGAGCATCTCCTCTTCTTCCTGGATAATGATGCGTGGTGTTACCATCAGCATCACACTCTCAGCACTACGACCCACACCGGTGTTCTTGAACAGGCGGCTGACATAAGGCAGCTTGTTCAGGATTGGCACACCGGCCATGTTTCGTCCTTCTGACATCGTTTTGACGCCACCCAGCAGAACAGTTCCACCGTCCGGGACACTGACCGTGGTTTGCACGGTCACGATGTCCACGATCGGCTGCTGAATCGTAAAGCTGCCGGCGCTTCCACCAGTATTATTGTTGTTACCTTGGTTGTTACCTTGGTTACCACCTTGGTTACCACCTTGGTTACCACCTTGGTTACCACCGGTATTTCCACCGATAGCACCAACCCCGACGTTCCCCACTGCCCCACCGGGGATGGAGAAAGTCTGGACGTCGGTGATGGCAGTGAAGTTCGGTGAGACCGAAAGTCTCACATAACGACGATCGGCAGAGATCACCGCGGCAACCCCCATGAAGATACCTTCCGGAATCGATGTGATGATCGGTTGAAAACCAACTGATCCCACCGACACCACCGGTCGGAATCCGGTCACAAACGGTCGCTGTGCGAACTTCCCGACAAAAGCGGCCTGTCCGTTGAACAGCGTCACTTTCGGAGCCAGGAGGATATTCGATCGGCTGTCCCCTTGAGCGGCGTTGATGAAGAAGAAGGCTTCAATATCGCTCAGGATCGCAAATCCCATCGAGGCTCCTGCGGAGAGGTCCGTATTCACAAACTCCGGCACACCGAGGTCAAACGATCCTTGTCGGAATCCAATATCTAGGTCATCCGTAAATGTCTGGTTCGGATCGGACAGTCCCACAATCGACCCCCCGAAGTTATCGAGATTGGGGAGATTGTTGGATTGTGGATCGAAGGAGTTGCTTGTCGCACCACCGGTATTATTATTGTTGTTGTTATTGTTGTTATTGTTATTGTTGTTCGTCGTGCCCGCACCGCCGGGTGATCCGAAGGGAGGCGTTCCATCATCGTCGATGCCGACGTTGTCGTTGACGTTGAAGTCAAAGTCGACCCCAATTCGTTCGAAGAACTCATCGGAGACGGTGATGAAGCGAACTTCGATCGTCACCTGCAAGTCCTGGAGACGTCGCAACTGTTCCAGCAGGTCGATGATTTGATCGTGGACCTGTTGGGTCTGGCGAATCACCAGCGACAAGGTGGATTCCGAGGCCATCAGCGAACCGCTGCCGTTGAACTCGGTCCAGGTATCAGGCTCGACAGTAGTCGTAATCAGCCCGCTCAGTTCCTCGAAGTTCACTTTGGCGGTGCGTTGATTATCGGTTCCGACCGTCGGAGCTCCTCCGAAGGGTGACGAGTTAGAAGCGAACGTTCCGTTATCCGGAATCTGCATCATTCCGGGAACGATTCCCAGATCGACACCGCTACCGTTATTCGCCACCGATCCCCCAAATCCTCCACTGCTGAAGTTCGGGATATAGGGACCCATCATTTCAGGGCTCGGTTGGAAGTTTGCCAGAGGAACGACGAGGTCGGCGACCGGATAGGATCGCGTGACCAGTTTTCCTTGCTGACGCATGTTGTTGGTGATCTTGAGAACTTCATCCTCGATGTTGTAACCGAGTTCCATCGGCTTGAGGATCAGGTTCAAGGCCGATTTCAGCATGATGCCATCGACATCGATCGAAATCGGAGTACTCGCTTCGATCCCCACTTCGGCCAAAGCCGGCCCATCTACGTAGACCGTGATGCCCATCAGGTTGGCGACGTGCTTCATGACGTCGGTGAGCGGAGCGTTGTCGAAGTGTAGCGAGATTTGGCGAGAGAGAGATTCTTCAATCTTCTTCTCGGATTCCGTACGAACTTTGTTATCCGGACCGCCGAAACCACGACGAAGATCGGTGATTTCTTTCCACCGTTGAGCATCGTAGGCGATGGGATCGGAATGAACCGGATTCAGAGCTGAAAGTTCGACATCGTTCAGAACATCGATGAAGTTCTGTTCTTTGTCTTCTTTCAGTTGGTTGTTGAAAGCGATTCGACGAGCGAATTTGGCTTTCCATTTCATCACTTCACTGACCGGGTTCTCGGGATCGAGTTCCACAGCCTGCTTAGCGATCACTTCCGCTTCGGCAAACCGTCGCTGGTCCATCAATCCGTTAAACTCATCGACCAGTTTGGCGAGTTCCTGTTCGACGCGAATCTGAGAATCAATTCGAGATTCGACAATCGCCAGGTTCTCTTCGTTCCGTCGTTTGAGTTCCAGCAAGGGAGCTTGTTGCTCTTTGTAGGAGTTGACGGAGGTTTGCGTGCGACGAATACTGTTGATCAGATTCTTGGCGGCTTCGTCTCCGACATCGGAGTTTTCCACGCTGGCCAGAGCCTGATCGAGAACCGTCAATGCCTGATCCGGATCTTTCTCCCGCAGACGTTCCGCTTTGAAGATCGAATTCATGACGTCCGAACGAAGTCGGTCGTAGGCGATGGCTCGTTGTTGTTCGACCAAGTCCAGTTGTTGAGGAGCCGAGTCGTAGCTGTTACCGGCAGTCAGTTGCACACCCGCTTGTCCTTTCGGAGCCAACTCTCGCAGGAAGTCCTGCAATTGCTGACGACGACGAGGATCGAGTTGTTCCTGCTGACGATAAGCCGACAGGAAAGCTTCTCGTGCGGCCGGCATGTTGCCGTTGGTCATCTGTGACAGACCCGCATCGAAGAGTTGGTCAGCCGACATGGTAGCCGGATAGACTGGAGTAGCGTTATTGGCCGTGGCTGCGAAGGGGGACGTGCCCGCTCCCGCAGTTGGCTGGTAACCCGCTGGGTTGACCGGTCCGCCAAACGGATTGCTCGTCATGGCGGCCAAATCACGCAACACGAGCTCAGGACGATCGTCGATCGCTCCGTAAGTGGCATCGAGTTGATCGGCCATCAGGGCTTTCTGCTTGGCAACTTCAAATTGTCCGGCTCGCAAGGCTTGCCGTGCTTCGCGAACGAGCTGGGCAGCTTTTGAGGCGGAAGGAGAACTGGTCGAGGCAGCAGGAGGAGTCGTGGCATTGGCTTGAGCAACGATCGACGTGTTGGGCGATGCCGAAGGTTGCATTTGCTCGATGTCCGACATCACCTTTTGAGGCGTGTCATCGAAGAGCTGATAAGCCACATTCATTTGACTGGCAGCCGAAGCTTTCGCCCAGGCTTCATCAACGCGTCCCGCTTGCAGTGCGGCTCGGGCATCCGCCACCAATTGTCGAGCGCGAGCGGCGTCCGCGTTAGCGGAAGCGTTCGGCTGCGTTGATGGTTGAGGAGCTTGAGCCACATTGGCGGTCGGAGCGTTCGAGTCACCCGCCATCGCGATTTCCAGATCCTGGAGAACCGTTTCAGGACGATCGTCGAGTAACGAATAAGCCACGTCCAACTCTTGGGCGGCGGTTGCTTTCTGATAAGCGGTGTCGTAGTTGCCTGAGAGCAACGCTTGACGCGCTTCTTTCACGAGACCTTGTGCGACCTGTTTGTCGCTGGAAGAACCGGATGGTGCGGCGGTCGGCTGAGCGGCCGCCAATCGTGCCAGGTCATCCAATAATAATTCCGGAGTGTCCTCAAATAAGCCGTATGAGACTTTCAGGCCTTGAGCTTTCCGGGCTTTTTCGCGAGCGGCAGCCAGTCGACCGGCACTCATGTCGGTGCGAGCTTCCCGCAACAACGTCAAGGCCTGGCTTTTTACAGAACCGGAAGCAGCCGCATCGGCGGATCCGGTTTGCTGAATCGGAGCCGATTGACCGGGGCTGAATTGCCCTTGAGCGGTCACGACACCCTGATTCTGCTCTGGAGTGAAGGTCAGTCCGCCGGTGCGTCGCTCGATTTCACTCAACACAAGCTGAGGATTGTCTTCGAAGACAGCGTACTTGGCGTTTAACTGCTGGGCTTCGGCGGCCTTTTGACGGGCGATATCGAAGCGACCTGCTTTCAGCTCTTTGCGAGCCGACTGCAACAGTTTGACCGCGTTCCGTTTTTCAGGAGAGTCAAACGGCAGCGGACCGCTGGTCGTGCCGAATTGACTGTCGCCCGAGTCGGGTGACTGAGCACGCACGGTCGGTTGTTCGGTTGCAGGTCGGGCTGCAATCGATGAGTAACCGGAAACGGGAGAGTATCCCGTCGCCGAACGGTTTGTCGAGAGAGACGGGGATGTCCCCGCGGTCTCAACACCAGCGATCGCCCGGGAGGGGGAGTCACCAAGATTGGTGATCCACAACCCCGCCGCGATCAGCGTGGTACAGGCTATCATTCCATATGCTTTGCCCAACGTACTGTCCTCCAATATAGACCAGAGAGTGTCTTGGTTAAAAAACTCTTTGACATTCGTGCGACGAAAACGGGAAAGCCTCCGGAAACTTATTTCCAGAACGACTTACCAGTCGGCGTCGTGCGACTGTCGGTTGTCATGCGAATTGTAAAAGTGAAGTTTCCGACGGGATTGCCGGAAGGTGTGACTTGTTGTTTGCCGGACGAGCTTGGGAGGTCGAATGGCAAACGGAGTTATCGTGATCGGAATCGATCGTTGATGTGACTTGTGTGGGGTAAATATTGAATCCCCCGAATAGGGTCAAGGGGAGGATTCGATTTTTTTCTACTCTTTTTTCAGGATTGTAGTTTTTGTTTTCGGACGGCAGGAACTGCCGGTTTTGGCCGATTATTCAAAGGGATTTCCGCTGGTGAGCGGTTGGAAGGGGTTATCCGTTTGAGTGGACCGCGTGGCGGTATTGTTAGGCCTGGCCCAAACAGGCGAATCATCGAAGAAAGGAGATTCCTCGACGACCGACGTTTGAGGGTCGATGTTGTTGTTCGGATTTGATTCGTCGTAGGCAATGGGAGTGATCGGGGAGACGGAAGGCTCCCGCTGTTGCCGAGATTCTGAACGGGCTTGTGTGATGTTTGGTCGCGGGTTGTCGAAAATCGTCTGGATGACGGCCTCTTCGCGCAGTTCCTTGATCACCCGATCGGATGCTTCTTCCTGAAAGGTTTTGGTCATTTCATCCTTCAGAGCTTCCTGAACGTCTTCAAACGGGATGTAATGTTCCCGCTCGCGTTCCAGCACTCTCACGAGTTGCACGCCGGTCTCGCTGACGAACACATCGCTGATCTGGCCGACCGGAATCGAGAACAAGGCCTCTTCCAACGCCTGGTCGGTCAGACTGCCGCGTTGCATCCAGTCCCAGTATCCTCCCTTTTCGGCTCCCGGTCCGTCGGAATATTCTTTGGCGATCTCCGCGAAATCGACACCCCGTTTCAGATCGTTGGCGGCTTGCGTCAGTTTTTGAATGGCCCCCTGCTTGCCTCCGTTTTCGCCGTAGGAGATCAGGACCTGTTGCCAGCGAACACGCGCGGGACGATAGAATTCGTCCTGTTTTCGTTTGTTGTATTCGGCGAGGAGATCCTGACGCGTCGGTTTGGGTATCGACCCCGCTTTGGATTTCAGAAACTCGGCCGCCATCACGCGATTCCCAAAGGCTCGTTCCAAAGACGCCAGCGAGGAATTCTTCTTATGCAGTTCCACTTCGAGTTCGTGATCGGTGTTGACCTCGAACTGTTGTTTCAGCTTCAGGATTTCTTCTTCGAACAACGACGTAATCACGCGATCCAGCGTTTCCTGCTGTTGTTTTTTCAAGGTCGATTTGAATCCTTGAATCAGCAGACGGTTGTCGATTTGAATCGGCAAGTCGCGCTCGATTAATCCCAATTTCAATTGCTGGAACTGTTCCGGCGGAGCCTTCTGTTTCAGTTCTTCCAGCTTTTCCAGATAGGGTTCGAGTATTTCGGACGCGAGGATGGGTTCCCCATTCACGTACGCCACAGTTTTCGTATCCTTGAACGGATTATTTGATTTGTTCAGATCCGCACTCACCAGCGAAGTTTCGTTCTGCGGAGAGGTTAGTTCTTCGGCGTAGGAATCGAGCGGTAGTGTAGAGGGTGCGTCGTTATTGTAGCTGTAACGTGGAGGTGGTGGCCCGACGACGGGGACGACATCTTTCGGTTTGCGCAACTGACAACCTACCGGTAAGAGTCCCAGCAAAACAGCCAGAAGAACTGCTTGTTGAATCCTGTGAATATTAAGCACCATCCGTGGTGACTTTCAGGTAGGTCCGTGGATACGGTCAATCGTTGCGGATCGAGGTCGAACTGCGATTGCGTTCGAGGCGAAAGGAGCCGAATCTTAGGACAATCCCTCAGATGTCTGCAACACCGATTTCAGCCGCTTCATCAGTTCGTCCGGATTTTCTGCGTCACAACGTAACAGCAGATACGCCTGGCGATCGTCGACGACTCGCAAGTCCTTTCCGACAAGATACGCAAGCTGGGTAATCTTCTGCGCATGCCGATACGTAAAGACCGCAAAACGGTCATCCTCCAAGTGGATATCCTCGATCTCCCACTGGCGCGCATCTAATTGCAGTGACTTGAGTTGCAGCAATATCTCGACTTCTCTCGGCAGCGGACCGAAACGGTCCCGCAACTCGGATTGAATCTCGTCCAGTTCCTCAAAATCGTTCACCAGTGAGAGTTTGCGATACATGTCAATTTTTTGCCGTCCCGAGCTGATGTAATCATCGGGCAGATATCCCGAGATCGGCAAATCGATTGAGACATGCAACAGATGCCTTAGCGGCTGATTTTTCATCTTCCGGACGGCGTTTTCCAGGAGTTGGCAATAGAGCTCGTACCCGACCGCCGAGATGTGCCCGCTTTGTTCGGTGCCCAGGATATTGCCGGCACCGCGAATTTCGAGATCGCGCATCGAAATTTTGAAGCCGGCTCCAAGTTCGCTGTATTCTTCAATGGCTTTGAGACGCTTGGTGGCGATAGGAGAAGGGGCCTTGTTTTCATCGACCATCAGATAGCAATACGCTTTGTGTCGATGACGACCGACCCGTCCCCGCAATTGATGCAGATCGGACAAGCCGTAATTCTGCGCCTGATTGATAAACATCGTATTGGCGTTAGGGATATCGAGGCCGCTTTCGATGATCGTCGTCGCGACGAGTACGTCGGCTCGTCCCGAGAGAAAATCATACATTCCGGCTTCGAGTTCAGCTTCTCCCATCTGCCCATGCACGACGGCGAATTTGGCTTCCGGCACGAGACTTTGCAGTTTGTCTCTGATCGACATGATGTTGTAAACGCGATTGTGGACGAAATACGCCTGGCCGCCACGATTCAATTCCCGCACGAGCGCGTTCCGAATCAATTGATCGTCCCAGCGACAGATATTGGTCTGGACGGCGATCCGTTCCTGAGGCGGGGTCACGAGATTGGAAATATCGCGAATGCCGAGTAACGACAGGTGCAACGTCCTCGGGATCGGCGTTGCGGAGAGCGTCAGAACATCGACCTCCATGCGGAGTTGCTTCAGCCGCTCTTTCGCTTCCACGCCGAAGCGTTGCTCTTCATCGATCACGAGTAAACCGAGATCGTGAAACCGGACGTCCTGGGAAATCAGACGATGCGTCCCGACGACCAGATCGACTGCCCCCGACTCCATCCGTTCGAGAATTTTCTTCTGCTCGCCGCGCGTCCGAAATCGCGACAGCACTTCGATTTCGATCGGATACTCGGCCATCCGCTCGCTAAACGTTCGATAATGCTGCTCCGCCAGGACCGTCGTCGGCACCAGAATCGCCGCTTGGCGACCGGAGTCAATGGCTTTGAAAGCCGCTCGAATCGCGACTTCCGTCTTTCCGAATCCGACGTCGCCGCAAATCAAGCGGTCCATCGGTTTCGAGACCTCCATATCGTGTTTGGTTTCATCGATCGCCTGGATTTGATCGTCGGTTTCCTGGTAGGGAAATGACGCTTCAAACTCTTTTTGCCAGTGCGAATCGGCGGGACAGGCGATTCCCGGACGCGACTCGCGCGCCGCTTGCATCCGAATCATGTCGGACGCCATGTCGGCGACCGCTTGCGAGGCTTTCTCTTTTTTCTTCTTCCAGGTGAGACTGCCAAGCTTCGATAACCGGGGAAGTGACTTCTTCGCTCCGACGTATTTCTGAACGAGATGAATGAGCGACACTGGCACGTAAATCATGATCTGATCGGCGAATTCGATCGCCAGATGCTCTTCCGGTTGGCCGTCCTTATCGACCATCTTCATGCCGCGAAAACGACCGATGCCGTGCGACAGGTGGACGACATGGTCGCCCTCCTGCAGGTCGAGAAAGCTATCGATGGCGCGGGATTGCGTTGATTTTCGTTTGCGACGCGGCGTTCGCTGGACGTCGGAGCGACCGAATAATTCGTGATCGCCGATGACCAGCAATTTCCGGTCCACCAGACGGAACCCCTTCTGGACGCGACCGAGGCAGAGTTGGACACGATTGTTGAGTCCTTCGACCTCTTGCAGCAACTCGCCGAGGCGTTCCTCCTCCCCTGGATTGTGGCAGGCGATCAGGACCGATTCCTCCTGCGCCAACAGGCTGGCCAACTCGCTGAGAACCTGATGCTTGGGCCCCGTTAAGCGTTCGACCGATTCTACATGCAATTTCAGTTCGGGGACCTCGTCACGTCGCTCCCCTCCCAATGCGGAGAGGCTTACATGGGGTCGAGCGAGAGTCGATTTGAGAATGGTCTCCGTCGTGTAGAGACCGCGCGGGTTATCGAGTCGATGCAGGTAATCGCGCCCTTCCTGCTGAAGGTCGGCCGGTTCGGAGAGCACCACCAGATATTCCTCCGGCAAGTTCTCCAGCAGCGACTCCCCTTCATCGGAGCCGGTCTTATCGTCGGTAAACTCGATTGGATTGACCACCGAAAGCGTGACAGAATCAACCGTTTCCAGAGTCCTCTGGGTCTCGGCATCGAACGTTCTCAAGGAATCTATTTCGTCGCCGAACAACTCCATCCGGATCGGATCGAGCGCATCGGGAGGGAAGATATCGACGATCCCGCCGTGAACGCGGAATTCTCCCGGCGATTCGACGAGATTGACGCGATCGAATTTACGATCGATCAGCCAGTCGATCAGTGCATCCAGTTCAATTTCTTCTCCGGTTGCGAGCGTCCGTTCGGAGGTTTTGAGCGCCTCCTTCGATGGCACCGGCTGCAATAAGGCGGAGATGGTGGCGAGAATCAGAGCCGGCGGCTGCGCGGAGTGAATCTGCGATAAACACCGCAATCGGGATCCGAAAACCGGGTCGGCGATGGTGTGCTCTCGCGGGAGCGTCTGCCAGGCGGGAAAGACGGTTGCTGCGTCGTCGCGCCAGTCGGAGAAATCGTATTCGAGTTCTTCGAGTTCGGGTTGGCGGGGGGCGATGACGAGTAACGGGCGGTCGAGTTCGCGCTGCAAGGCGTCCAGGATGAGTGCGCGCGCAGATCCCCAGGCTCCCGCAATCGAAACGGGCTGATCTCCACGCAGGGCGGAGGCGATTTCCGGGAAACCTGCCGACTTCTGCATCAGTGGGATGAGATCCGCGAGTTCGCGAACCTCGGCAATCGATGAAGGCGACATGGAGCAAATATTCTACCGCGGTCTTCTCAAATGACGAGGGGCATTCCTTGAAAAAACACGATTCCTCGTTGTTGGAGCTATTCGCAGCCTTAGCATCGTCTCCCTGGAAGTGCCCAGATTGGCGAGATCGGACAAGCGATTTCGTCTTCGGTGAGAAGCAGGCATCATTCCGTTGTACTCTTTGATCGCGCGTTGAGGTTCAATCCGACGAGTCGCGCAATCAGGACTGTCATATAGATCTGACCGATGACGGCTTCCAGCCAACAGAGAGTTCTCATCAATGATGAGACTGGTTGAATATCTCCGTAACCAAGCGTGGTTAGGGTGACAAAACTGAAGTAGGTCAATGTGCCGGCAAGATGGGCGTCTTGGGAATTGGTCTCTGGAAAAGCGATCGCGTCGGGATTGAAAACGAGCGTGATAGCAAAGAAATAGCTCCAAATGACGCCGATCATGAGATAAACGCACAACGCTCCGCAGATTTCATCCACAGTAATCGAAGTCGCTTTGAACACGTCGTACAAAAAAGTGACTGCCAGCAAACCGAAAAACAGGCTACTCATTACGAGTGTCGAGGTATGAATCCGCTGATCGTCATCGAGGTATTCCAGACTGATGTCCGAAAAAGCAATCACGGCCAATCCGACGGAAATCCAGAACAGGCGACGATATTGGCTAACAGCGATCACACAGGTAACCAAAGCAACTTGGAGAAAAATCGAATGAAGAATCTTGGTGAGCGAAAAATCCTTGGGAGCATGCGACAATATCGAAAGAAACAATAACGATACCAGTAACAACCGGTATTTGAACGGTTGTAGCCGTTCGAGCCAAAGCTGAATGCGAAGTTGTTCGGTCATTGAATTGGAGCCAGTAATCGCGAAGTCTGACAAGCCAGTTGAAACAGAAACGGTTTCCGACTCAACTCGCCTCGCTTCATCTCGCGGGATTTCTCGAAATCGTCGAGCAGCATCTGTTCGACTTCGGCGGCATCCTCCCAATCCGAGGGAAGTTCCTCTGACGTGTGATAGTGCCTCTCGGTCACGGAGCATGCTTTCTACTGTGGAGGTCTCTCTTTGAGTGAGTCCTTCTGACACTTTCGATAATTCCTGGTGATCCAATAGATGCATCCAGCCTGGAAAATCACTCCAATCACTCCGCTAGCAAGATGCACTAGACGTTCCCAAACGCTCAGGGAACCTACGAACTGAAAACTCCAAAGAGATCGCCCACTGACGAGGAATGACACAAGCTCCAGTATTCCCATGATCATGCAGGGTAAGAAAATCACCCAAACAGCGAGCACAATTTTCCAATTCGGTGTGCGAACAGCTTGAATCAGTTCCCATACTGACCATCGATTTTCAGAAAGTCGGGAAGTAGCTCTCGAGAGGATTTCTGAGTGACATTGCTCACATTGATCCTTGTGTCGCGAAATCGGTTGCGAACAGTAAGGGCAAATCAATTGCTCGGAATGCATTGATTCGTGCGTTTTACCCGACTGACTCATGGTTTCGACCCAAAAAGATCATATTCGATTAACGCAAGTATAGCATAAAAGCCACAGCAAACGCTCTTCACTTGCTTACTGTCTACTTTTGAACGGCTAAAACCAGACTTCGTACGACTGGTATCTCACATCCGTAGAGCGCCAATCATTGAATTGGAGCCAGTAATCGCGAAGTCTGACAAGCCAGTTGAAACAGAAACGGTTTCCGACTCAACTCGCCTCGCTTCATCTCGCGGGATTTCTCGAAATCGTCGAGCAGCATCTGTTCGACTTCGGCGGCAAATTCACGATTCGCCACCGCCGCCGTGATCTCGAAATTCAGTCGAAACGAACGATTATCGAGGTTGGCGGTTCCGACGCAGGCCAGATCGTCGTCGATCAGCATCACTTTCTGGTGCAGGAAGCCGAACTCATAACGAAAGAAGCGAATCCCGGACGACAATCCATGCTCGATGAAGGCATACGAGGAGAGATAAACGAGCCAGTGATCGGCTTTCTCCGGGACCATGATCCGGACGTCAACTCCCCGTAAGGCGGCCAACTGGAGCGCGGCGGACACTTCATCACTGGGAACGTAATACGGCGAGGTGATCCAACAGCGTTCTCGCGCGGAATTGATCAAGTGCAGAAACATCAAGCCGCAGGAAGTCATCTGATCGGCGGGACCGGTTGGAAGAATCAGTAACTCCTGCTGGTTCTCGTGGATGGTGGTGACCTCCCAGTTGAGGCCCGTTAATGTTGTCTCAGTGGCCCAGTGCCAGTCTTCCAGAAACGGCAACTGGACACAGAGGACCGCAGGTCCCCGCAGTTTGAGGTGCGTATCGCGCCAATGTCCGAATCTGGGATCGCGCCCGAGGTATTCGTCGCCGACATTGTGCCCGCCGACGAATGCGACCTCCCCATCGACGATCACGATCTTGCGATGATTGCGGAAATTCAATTGAAACCGATTCGCCCAACCACGCGAGGTATGAAAAGGATGCACCTCTGCACCGGCGGCCATCAAGTCTTCAAAGAAGCTCATCCGTAATGCATGCGAACCAATCTCGTCATACAGCAAACAGACGCGGACACCCTCTTGGGCGCGTTGCCGCAAACGTTCTTTCAGATCCCGTCCGATCTGGTCATCGTGAATGATATAAAACTGAACCAGGATATATTTTTCAGCCCGTTCGATCGCCTCGAAGATGGACGAAAATGTCGCATCGCCGTTAATCAGCAGTTCCACCTGATTGCCGCGGGTAAACGGGAGGCTGGCGAGTTGTTCGCACACGCGAAAGCGTTCCGACGCTCCCGTGAGATCGGCTCCATACTCGTCAGTGAAACTACTGAGCCCCTCGGCGACTTGCCTCTGGATATGCTGGTCTCCCTGTTGGCGGGAGACCACGTAGCCTTCAAACTTGTTGCGTCCAAACACCCAATACAACGGCAACGAGACGAGCGGAAATAATACCAGCGCAAAGAACCAGGCGACTGCCCCTTGAGCGGTACGGGTCCGCATCACGTTATGAAACGCCGTCAGGACTCCCAGCAGTTCAACGGCGGAATAAATCGCTGTGTAAGAAACAAACTCCACTCAATCGATCCTTTTTCGGGACGCCCGCGATTTGTGATGGACGAGATCAAACAGGTTGTTGGTTGTTGTATTAATGGGGGGCGTGCAGATGTTCTCCGCCGGTGATCTTCAGAATTTCTCCCGTCACAAATTCGGACTCTAACAGGTAAACCACGCCGCGAACGATGTCCTCCGGCGAACCGGTCCGATTTAAGGGGATCGTCTGTTTCGCGCGACGGTCGTGATCCTCGTCGGCATCGGGAGGAGCCAGGACGGCACCGGGATGAATGCCGTTGACTCGGATTCGGGGAGCCAGTTCTTTGGCCAGCATGCGTGTCATGGCAACCAGTCCCGACTTGGTCAGGGTATAGGCATCGTGACCTGGAGGATGCTCTTCTCCCCGCCAGTCGCAGATGTTGATGATGTGCCCCTTCTGGTCGGGTTTCAAGCCGCGTACGAATTCCTGACTCAGAAAGAACGGGGCTTGCAGATTGACGACAAACTGCCGGTTCCACATCTCCTCGGTGGTTTGCAGTAGCGTCCCTTCCTCAAATAGAGAGGCGCTGTTTATCAACACGTCGAGGCTTCCCAGTTCGCCCCGGACGGCCTGGGATAATTCTCGGGCGGTTTCGACCGGCTGCGAAAGATCGCCGCCAAAGGGCTGGGCAGTCCCCCCGAGATCTCGAATCTCGGCAACTGTCTGTTCGGCTTCGTCGTGAGATGAGTTGTAATGGACGGCAACGGAGTATCCCAACCGCCCGAGTTCGAGAGCGATGGCCCGTCCGACGCGTACGGCGGAACCCGTGATCAGAACAGTTTGCGGTCGGGTGGTTTCATTCATCAATTTCATGCTCTTGTTAAAGCTTCGATCAAACCTTGCTCGTTCACAACTCCGAGAACCTGCTCCCCTTTCTTGACAACACCGATCTTCGCTTCCTGTTCCCGCAACGTCAGCAACGCCTCCAGACGATTCTCGGTCTCTGCGAACACCGGCATTTCCTGAATATGCGATTTGACGGGGCTTCGAGTCAGCAGAATATCGACCGTCCGCACGTAACCGTACCAGTCGTTCTCACTCTCCGCTCGGTGAATAATCACATACGCCACTCCATACAAGCGTGCCATATCGAGGATCTGTTCACGATCGGCGCTGTCCGGGAGTCCGATCAGGCGAGCCGTGGGCGTCATCACTGATGTAATGCGTTCCTGGACCAGCCGCATCAGCCCCGACACCATCCGGTTTTGCACATCGAGCAGAATCCCTTCCCGGTGTCCTTGGGAGAGGACTTGCGCCAGTCGGTTTCGTCCGAGGATTGCTGAGCTATGACGATCGTTATCCCGGGATAACTTTTCAAAGATCCGCGCAATCAGAATCAAGGGAAAGCTGACAGGGCGAAAGACCAGATCAAACACTCGGAACAGTTTGCTGTCCCGCCGAAGCAGAGACATCGGCGCCCGGAAATACAGATTTTTCGGGAGCAACTCCCCACAGATGAACACAATCGGGGAGACCGCGAGAGTGGCCAGCACTTCCGCGTAGCCCCCCTTTTCTGAGAGTTGATGACTGACGAACAATCCGACCGCCAGTGTCGTGATGTAATTGGCGACGTTATTCCCGACGAGACAGGTCGCGACAAAGCGGCTGGGGTTCTGAATAAACCATAACAGCCGGGACGCGATCGAGTCTCCCGCTTGCGAATCGATGTTCAACCGCAAAACGCTGATCCGATAGAAACCGGTTTCGACGCCGCTGAAAAACGCCGAGAGACGCAGTCCCAACAAAAACAGCATCATCGTCCCTAAAACGTAGAAGGTATCATTCATCCGACACCTCCTCGTTTTCATTCGGCCACGGCGTGGACGTTTCCAGTCGCGAGACCATGACCCGGAGCTGTCGCCGTCGGGACGCATCAATCACACGAAAGCGAAAACCGAGCCATTCACATTCATCGCCGTTCTGGGGCAGATGTTCGAGCTCTTCATGGAGCATGCCGGCGACGGTCAACAGCCCATCCGACTCCGGTTCGTAATCGAGATCGAGCCGACGAGCGAGATAGCGGAGCGTCGTCATGCCTTCGACGTGATACTTACCGGGAGCGACCTCCAGGACAGGTTCCCGTTTCAAAACGCGTCGCGCGCGGCTCGGCTCGGCGGATAACACCGTATCCATGATGTCATCGTAGGTGACGATGCCAATGTTTTCGCCATATTCGTTGACGACCGAAGCCACATGACTGAATTTCTTCGTCATTAAATGTAACGCATAAGCCAGCGAAGCGGTCCAGGGGACGTAAATCACCGGTTCCGTTTTCTGGACCAGAGAATCGTCGGGGAGATGGGCAAACTGCAAGAGCAACATCGCTTCACTGATTTCCTCGGTACCCGGTTCCTGTAAGACAACGCAATCACCGGGCGGCGACTCGTGCCCCACGGCAGCGAGTGAAAAGGGAGGCTCGATGGACACGTACGAACCGCGTGGACGCATCACTTCCTCCACCCGAATTTCCGAGAGGTCGAGGATGTTGTGCAGGACTTGTCGCTCGTGTCGGGCGACGTGCTGTTCGAGGTTCGTGAGATCGACCGCGCGTTCGAGATCGTCGGCGTCCAGGATCGGTTCTCTTTTAAGGTGTGGCCAGAATGTACGACGAGCCATTCGAGTGACCCGGTTCAATGCAGGGCTGATCGGATCGAGAAATCGGACGGCAATCACCAACGGCCAGGAAAACAGTACCGACAACTGCCGCGGAAAGACGACCGCGACGCTCTTCGGTAAAACTTCTCCCCCCACGATAATTAGAATCATGCCGAAGATTCCGAACGCTCCCGCGGCGAATTGCTGGTGATTCCGGATGAGATTCTGGGAAACAACCACGGAAATCGCGAAATAACTGAGATTGATGAGCAGGTTCCAGAACAAAACCGCCGTCAACAGACGATCGGGATTGTGCGACAACTGGGCGACGACTCGCTGCGCGGCGGTTCCGACGCGAAAGCGTCGAATATCTTCCTGCGTTAACGAGAAGAGCGCGGTCTCGCTGGAGGAAAAGAATCCGGACGCCAACACCAATACACACATCGCGATGGTGCCGGGCAACCAGAGTTGAATCGAGGTAAAAAATTCAGACATGCTGGGCAAATAGCGTGAGTGGTCGGAAGTCCTGGAGGGGCTTGGGACGCGCGGTGAAAATTGTCAGAACGCTACCAATCTTCAACTTTCTAAACGGCTGCGGGTTTTGCGATTCAATACTCATCATAAGTGATCTCTGATTCGACCGAACGAATCCCCGAGAGGGCTTTCAGAAAGTCATCGTATCGATTCTTGATTGTTTCCAAATCTTCCGGTTCGTGCAATGACTGCTGGGCTTCTCGTAAAACCATCTCGGCGTGTTTGCGGACACCATCCCGGTCCTGTTTGCGAGTCACAAACGTGGCCAGCATCGTCAGTCGCTCCAGCATGCGGATTAGGACGGAGGCAATCCCTGAACTGCATTGACGTATTTGATTGAGGCCGGAATCGAGAACTCCGGTAAATGTGAACGGGGAGGCAATGACCCGCAATTTCTGATCGGAATCGTAGCGATACGAGGACGGGATCTGGCGTTGCGAAAGTTTGGCCATGGCCGCCGTCAAATAATCGAGGCAGGTGATTGCCGTGAAGGGATCGTTGATCCCTGGAGAAAGAGCGCGCACAGCCACTTCGACCATTTCCTGGACAGCGCACTCCACGTCCTGCCGGGGAGTACGACGACTCCCGATAAACAGCGTCTCATTCAGTTCCCGGATCAATTTCAATTCGACTTCGTCTTTAAGCCCGGTCAACCGAAAAACGTACTGATCTCGCGTGATGAAGTCACCCGGTCTCCGTTCGACGAGAATGGCAATCTCGCGTTGTCTCGCGATCTCGACGAGCCGTTCGAGATCCACAATCTGTAAGTAACCTTCTTTTGAAGCTCTGATTTGAGTGACACCTTCCTCATTGAAACTCCCAATCCGCTTCGGATCGACGTCGTCTGTTTCGGAATCTTGTCCCAGATTCTCGGGGAACAGGGACTCAATCGAGAAGCTGAGTTCCCGCGATAACGACTGAATTACCTGGGGAGCCTGAATGGCCAGGGCCACGTGATGCACGAAATAAATCAGGACGCCGAAGTTCAGAATCGTAAACAGGATACCGATCGAGACGGACAAGTGGGGAACTTCGCCGTGGCTGTGTCCCAGATGTCGTAAGACGAGAAAACAATACAAACTCGGCGCGACGAACGCCCCGATGGCGAACTGGGTAACCGGATCCTGCATATACGTTCGCATGATGCGCGAACCGTACGAAGAGGAGGCGTTGGAGAGAATCAGGACGGTCAACGAAAACACGATGCCGGCCACCGTAATCATCGAGGAGGCGATGTTGCTGAGCAACAGCAACGCAACATCTCGGGACGTGGTGAGCCAGGGGAGATAAGTGACGATCCAGGAATGAGACCAATGATCGACCTGCGGCAGGATGAACGCCGTCAGGATGGTGATAGAGATCACGATGGTCGGCAAAAACCAAAAGGATGCCCGAAAGTGATCCCACAAATTGAGCAGCCGAATTCTCATAAGAGATTAGATTATCAGAGAACTGGCAGAAGTACTCGATTTATTTCGGTCAAAATGATGCACTCTCTTTGGTGTCAGGTCTTTACCCCGCAATTTGCGTATATTTGACACCCGCCTGAATCACGGCAGCGACCTGAATGGCTTCCAGAATCTGATCGTCGGAGATATCGAGATCGCGTGCTTTTTTGACGTGCCCCGCGGTGCAGGGTTTGCAGGCGTTGATGTCGCTGATCACGGTATTGATCAGTTCCACCATTTTGTCGTCGAACGAAGTTCCCGAGAAGACGTGAGCTCGCAAACCAACCGACATCCCGTCGAACAGGTCAGTACCGCTCAAATCCCGGAATTTGAAAAACGTGTTGTACATCGAGTTGGTACTCACCAGCGCGGCGATCTCCGCAAATTGCTCGTCGCTGATCGAGTCTCCCGCTTTGTCTCGCAGAAACTGAACCCAGACATCCGAGCAGGCGTTGGCGGCGACAGCGATCGCAATCACGAATCGTTCGCGCTGACTCAACTTGCCGTCCCCCAACACGAACTTTTTGAAGTTCATGTAGAAATCCTGCAATAATGCAGGCACGCGGCCCATCAATAGAAACGGTTGCGGAACCTCTTCCACCTCGAGCACCTCTTTCAGACGTCCGTAAGTCTGTTCTACTTTGTCGGTCGCGTCGGCTTCAGTTAAAGGGGCAATGCGGGACATGGAATCCTCCCGGGGTTCCGATGAATTCAATAAAAAACAACAGGCTGCCCGCAGGCAGCCTGTCAGCGAGTTTCAGTCAACAATTTCCGTCTTCGTCTCAAACAATCAGCTTTAGCCGAGTGTTTCGTCCCCTTTGCTCCAGTTACAGGGGCAAAGCTCATCGGTTTGCAGGGCGTCGAGAACGCGGAGGACTTCATCGACATTCCGTCCGACGGACAAATCGTGAACCGCCATCCAACGCGTGACCCCCTGAGGATCGATCAAATAGATGCCGCGATAAGCGATCCCTTTCTCCTCATCGAGGACGCCGTAGTCGGCGGACATTTTGTGATTGTTATCGGCCAGCATCAGATATTTCAGTTTCCCGAGGTCTTCGTGAGCATCGCACCAGCCTTTGTGAGAGTAGACGCTGTCGGTGCTGGCGGTGAGGACTTCGCATTCACGATCCTCAAATTCACCGAGGGCATTGTTGAAAGCGACAATCTCCGTCGGACAGACAAAGGTAAAGTCGAGAGGATAGAAGAAGAGACAAACCCATTTCCCGGAATAATCTCCCAGTTTCACATCAACAAACTGATCATCAGATCCGTCTTTGGAGCGATCGTAAGCCTGAACTGCGAAATCGGGGGCCGGTTTTCCAACTTGAACGGTCATTTTCTATCGAACTTTCTTAATCTGAATGTGGTGACTGTGTGTCAGTGACAAAACCTACGTGTCCATCATAGGCGGATGACCACGGAAAAAAAACCGAATGCAACCTTTCATTTCAGGGCCTGAAGTCCTGTTCCGGAACCCGGAACTTTCTTGCGTCTGCAAATTCTGCGGACTATGCTGGAGAGATTGACTGCCTGTGAGATAAGTCCTTTACTCAAAGGCTTCCGGCAGACCGCAAGCAGGGCCAACCCGTCGAAATCATTCAACATTTCATGATGTTCGCGTTCGAGTTCCAGACTCTGGTTCGGATCGCCGAGACGGAAAACGCTTCTCATCAGATTACGGATACTTCAGTTCCATGAAACGATACTTATTGGGTTTGTTGGTCGGTACCTTCGTCCTGTCATCACACGCGGTCCAGGCGGATGAACCGGTTCTTCAATTGATCGAAGCGATGCGCAATCGTGGGTTTTCCGATACGGCGTTGGACTACATCGATCAATTGAGACAGCGTGATGATATTCCGGCAGAGATCAAAGAACGCCTCTCCTACGAAGAATTCAAAGTGCATCAACAGGCGGCTCGACTCGCCAAGACCGCAGAACTCAAACAGGCGGCACTGGAAAAAGCGCTCGCCTCCCTGGAACGCTTCGCCAAGGAAAGCCCCAATCACGAACTGGCGGGAACCGCCAACTCCGAACGCGCCGGTATCTTTCTCGACAAAGCCAAAGCGCTGATCTGGGAAAGCCGGTCCGAGAACAACATCAAGAAGAAAGAACAACAGCGGGAACAGGCCCGGGAGTTTATTGATAAAGCGCGGGACGTTTATCAAACCGCGAAGGAACAATTTGAGACAGCTTATAATTCATTCCGCGGCAAATTCCTCGACGAGAAAAAAGACGCCGAACAATTCGAGATCCGTAAACAGGCCGAACAGAATTTCATTCAGGCGCAGTTCGATCTGGCGTTGTGTCTCTATCAGGAAGCACGCACTTATGAAAAAGGGTCGCAGCCTTTTCTCGCCGGCTTGAGAACAGCCGCGGAAGAGTTTGAAGCGATCCATTCGAAGTATCGATCCCAGGGGGCGGGGCTCTATTCCCGTATCATGCAAGGGAAATGTTTCGAAGAGCAGGGAGAACTGGGGCGGGCACTCGGAATTTACGACGAGATTCTGGGACACCCCGGCGAATCCGAAACGATGAAGATGCTCAAAGCCCAGACCTTTTTCTTCAAACTGATCGTTCTCAATACGGAGGAGAAAAGCGATCACAAGCTTGTGGTCTCGGAAGCGACCAAATGGCTGCAAGCGAATCGACGGGAATCGAAAACCTCGTACGGTCTGGGTATCCAGTGGGAACGCGCCCGGGCCTTGGAAATTCTCGGGAGTCAGGGTGATCTGCCGGAAGAGGAACGCGACCAGTATCTGGAACAGGCTTTCAACGAAGCCCGTGAAATTTCTCTCTATGCGGGTGAGTTCCGCGATCCCGCCACCGCCATGCTGCAACGACTCGAACCGCTCGTGAGCGGCGATGGTGGTGATCCCGAAAGTTTTGGCGTCGCTTTGTCATTGGCAAAAAACAAAGTCCGACAGCACGCCGAGTTTTCCAAGAAAATCAAAGCTGCGCAGAACGCCTCCCAAAAACAGGCCGAGCAAGCGAAATTTGATTTACATCTGAAAGAGACCGAACGAATCATCCGACTCGGACTCTCGCTGATCGAGGGAGACGAAAAGCCTTCCGAAGTGGCGTCGATGCAGTATTTCTTGGCGTTTACCTTGTACTACGCAAATAAAAACTATGACGCCGCCGCGGTTGCGGACTTTATCGTCCGGACAGCCACTGAGGAACAGGCAGTGCAGGCCCAGGACGCCGCCTACCTCGCTCTCGGCGCATTGAACCGATTGTATCACGAGAAGGCGGGGACCTCCCGCGATGCGGAGCGTGATTTGATGTCCAACGCCGCGAAGCTGCTGACCACCCGTTGGCCGGAAAGCACGCGCGCGGACGACGCCCGGCTGATTCTCGGGGACGTCTATCGCGCTGCAGGACAACCGCTCGAAGCGGTGAACTATCTGATGGCCGTCACCGATACGCACCCGCGCTATCGCGAAGCGGTCTTGAAAGCGGGGCAGGAATACTGGGTCGCGTATTTAACCGAACTGCAAAAGCCGGAACAGGAACGCCTCGAAAAAGCGGAACTCGACAAACTGGCCCAAAATGCCGAAGCTCAGATCCGAAAAGGTCTGAAACTGGTGGAGGACGAACTCTCCTCGGAAGGGACTCCCCCCGATATTTACGTGCTGGCGAAAGTGACTCTGGTGGAGATTCTGAATGCCCAATCGAAAGAAGCGGAGTCTTTGAAACTTCTGACGGAGGGCGATCACAACATCATCAAGCTGATCACCGTTGAAAATGAAGCCGACCGACCCGCCAAAGGGGCGACCAGCCGCCCCGTCGCCATCCAGGCTTATCAATTGTTACTCCGAACTTATATGGGCCTCGGAAAAATTGACGACGCGATCGCCACGATGGACGAACTGGAAGTGGTCGCAGGGAGTGACGACCCGGACGCCTTGACTCAAATCTACATTCAGCTCGGCTTTAAACTGAAAGAAGAGATCGATCGCTTGCAGGCAGAAGGAAATCAGGAACGATTGCAAAACGTGATGTCGGCGTTCGATCGCTTTCTGGATGCATTGGGAAATCGAGACGAGAACCTCGATTACAGTTCGCTGCTCTGGATTGCGGAATCGTACGCGAACCTCGGCGACAGCATGAAAGGCGACGCGTCGGCAGCCAGCGCGTATTACGACAAAGCCGCCAACGCCTACAACAAGATCATCGACAAAGGGACCGCCAATCCCGACTTCATCGACCCCGATTATTTACCCAGTATCAGCGCCCGAATCGCAGTGCTGAAAAAACGAGAGGGCAAGTATCAGGAAGCCTACGACATCATTTCGGAGGTGCTGAGCAAAAACCCCAAACAGTTGGATGCACAGATGGAAGCCGCCCTGATCCTCAAGGAATGGGCGCAAGTGAGCGGCGACAACGACAAGTATCTCGATGCCATTATGGGTAACAAACGTCTGGAAAACTCGCCGATCTATGGGTTCGCCCAGTTGGGACTGCTCATTCAACAAGTGATGAGCAATCCGAATTCCAGCATCAACGACATTGAAGAACGCTATTACGACGTGCTGTACGAAATGGGAGACGCTTATTACCAGTACGGCCAGAGTGTGAGCGATCCGGAGAAGGAAGATAATCTGTTGCGGGCCAAAAATACCCTCTACCAGTTTGGATTGAACAGCACACCCGATGTTGCCGAAGCGACCTGGAACAAGTTCGACGACTTGTATCAGGAAGTGCAGTCCGCGTTGGGCGAGATTCCCGAACCACTCGAACGTCCTCAGGAAGTCGCAGAAGCTCCCGGCCCCGGAGATCAGACCGGAGGAGGGCCAGGTGACACAGGAGGGCCGAAACCTCCCGACAAGCGGCCGAGGACGGTGGAAGTCGAAGATCGCCCCGATCCTCCCTACCTGATGGCCGGGATCGCCGTGATGGTCTGCATCGGATTAGGTGTCGGTTTCTTCTTCCTGATGAAACCGAAGAAAAAGGGCCGCCGTCACATTCCGGGACGCGATGACGAAGCTCCCGTAACCATCGGTATGCCGAGCGCGGCTCCCTCAAAACCACAACCGAAACGGCAATCCGCGCCACAGATTGAGACCTCGGCTAAAACGCCGCCCCAGAAAAAACCGACGGCGGAGAAACCGCAACCGACCCGTTCGTCGGAAACCGGCGAACAACCGGCGAAAAAGAAACGAACGGTGGCCGATCTGTCTCCCGAGGAGAAAGCAATCCTCAAGAAGAAATTGCTCGCCAAGAAGAAAGCGGAAGCGGCCAAGGCGGCACAAGAAAAGAAATCCAACGAATCTTGAATCACTGACGAACATTCTGTCATCTCAATATCTGACTCGGTCAGACTTGATGCAATTGGAGTAGAGAACAATGAAACGGCTTAATATTCGCGGATTACTGGCGGGCGCACTGATGTTATCGGTGGCGACGGTCGCATCCGCAGTGGATACGGTTTATCTGGACGGCGCGTCGGCGGTTCGAGGCACCGTCACTGGATATACGAAAGATGTCCTCAAAGTCCAACAGGGATCGAACGAACGGGAACTTCCCGTCAACACCATCACCTCGGTCAACTGGGACCAGGAACCGCTCGATCTGAAAAACGCCCGCAGCAGCGAGAAAGCGGGGAACTTCTCCAAAGCGTTGGAGATGTACGCAAAAGTCAAAGAGAACGTCGGTGGACTCTCCAAAGACGCGCAAACCGATCTCAACTATCTGATGGCGCGAGCCGAAGCACGACAGGCTCTCGCCTCCAATCCCTCCCAGCAGGCGGAGGCCATCCAGAAACTGGAAGCGTTCAAAGCCGCAAACCGCGATCACTTCCGATATTACGAACTACACCAGTATCTGGGACAGCTTTACGCCGCCCAGGGGGATACCGCCAAAGCGACCACGGCATTTAACGAAATGAAATCCGCTCCCTATAAGGACTATCAAATGGCGGCTCAGATTCTGGCCGCGGATGCCCTGTTCCAAAGTGGGGATGTCAACAAAGCGCAACAGGATTACCAGTCCGTTGCCAATATGCAGACCGAAACTCCCCAGGAGTTGAATCGCAAGAACGAAGCTCGCCTGGGACTGGCCCTGTGCCAGATTCAGCAGGGACAGCCGGATCAGGCGGTGGAAATCGCCAATCAGGTCATTTCAGAAACCGAACCGACCCAGGCCGCCGTTCAGGCCCGCGCTTTTCTTCGCAAAGGAGATGCGTTGGTGGCGTTGAAGAAACCTCAGGAAGCGGTTATCGCGTATCTGGCGGTGGACCTGTTATTCGCGTCCGAACCGAGCCTGCACGCGGAGGCTTTGTATCATTTGTCTCGTTTGTGGGGACAAATCGGCAAAGCCGACCGAGCTTCAGACGCTCAGGCACGCCTGCAAAGCCAATATCCCGAAAGTCCCTGGAACAAAACCAATTAGGGACTTATCGGGTAGGTTCCGGCACTCAAATGATGTCCTAACCCTTATATTCGCAAAAGCCTGACTCGGGAAATCACGATCGTGGAGACCAACTCTGGCACACGGTTGTTTTGAGGTTTAGAATAACCTGCCTGATTCGACAGAAGATTTCACATCAAACACAGATTTCGTACTGATCCCATAAATTACATCACGCACTGTCGCGACGACGTGCGTTCCACAAATCAGTTTCACTGTTACACCTGAGAAAAGAGGAACTTTCCATGACGTCCACACTTCGCCGTCGGCACTTGATTGCCCTGTTGACCGTGCTGATCGCCGTGATGACGGTCGCGTTCAATCCGATCCAACAATCCGTTTCCTACGGCCAGGAAGCTCCCGCTGCTGGAGAAGAGGCCCCCGCTGATGATGCTGATACCGGTGGTGGTGAAGAAACTCCTAAGAGTCGAAGCTTTCTGGGCTGGTTGATCGAAGCCTCCGGTTTCTTCGGACTGATCATTCTGATCCTCTCATTCATCATGGTGGCAGTGGTCATGATGAATCTGCTGCAGGTTCGCCGGGATGTTCTGATGCCTCCCGATTTCATCGAGGATTTCGAACAGAAAATCGACGCCAAGGATTATCAGGGGGCTTATGAAGTGGCCCGCTCCGACGACTCTTTTATCGCTCGCGTACTGACAAACGGTTTGTCGAAATTGAACCGCGGCTATGAAGAAGCAATCGAGGGGATGCAGGAAGTCGGCGAAGAGGAAAACATGACCCTCGAACACCGGGTCAGTTATCTGGCACTGATTGGTGCAATCGCCCCGATGTTTGGATTGATGGGAACCGTTTACGGGATGATCATGTCGTTCGAAAAAATCGCTCAATCGACGACGTCTCCCAAGCCGTCCGAACTGGCGGAAGGGATTTCGACTGCACTCTTTACCACGCTGGAAGGGTTGTTTGTCGCGATTCCCGCCATGATCGGTTACAGCTTGTTGAAAAACCAGATTGCTAAACTGGTGCTGGAAGTCGGCATCATCAGCGAAGGCTTGATGTCGAAACTCCCGATGGCGGGTGGAGGCAAAGGCGCGTCGGCTCCGGCTCCCGCTCCTGCCGCTCCCCAGAAATAATCGACCGGCGATCCCGGTCCTTACCGTTGCGGAGAACTTCCCATGCGTTTTAAAAAAACGGACTCATCTGTTCCCGATATCGACATGACGCCCATGATCGACATCGTGTTCCAGTTGATCGCATTTTTCATGGTGATCACGAACTTCGAGCAAACGCAGGCTGACGAACGGGTCATCCTTGCGAAAGACGCCTTGGCGATGCCGCCGGAAGTCAAACGCGAAGACGAACTGACCATCAATATCGGTTACGAACGCGATCAAAATGGTGACCGAATCGATCCCGATCCGTTCATTTTCTGGCCGGGTGAACCGATTCGCCTGGACGGGCTCGAAGCCAAGTTGCGTCTGGAAGCCCAGATCTATAAAGACGAAGGGACGGAAATCAGCGATGTGACGGTGGTGATTCGTGCGGACGCGGAAGTCCCGACCGGCTTGATCCAGGGGGTCATCAAGACGGCGCAGAAGGAAGGGATTGAGTTCCAGAAGTTCGCCATCAAGGCTCGACAGTCCGTCGAGCAATAGACACGATCGATCAGGAGAAACTCCGAGATGAAATTTCGCGGAAAAAATACCACGGAGAAAATTGAAGCCCAGATGGCGCCGATGATCGACGTCGTGTTTCAGTTGCTCATTTTCTTCATGCTCACTTTGAAAATTGTCGAGCCGGAAGGTGATTTCACGGTCAACATGCCGATCGGCCAATCGGTCGCCGAAACCGACTCCCCCAAGCCCCCCGTTATCAAGGTCCGTATGAAAGCGGATCCGACCACCGGCGAGATGTATTCGATGACGATCGCCCGAAAGGAATTGTTTGCGACGGCTCCCGGCACGACTCAGGAGGAGAAATCCTCGGCGGCGTTCCAACGCTTGAACAGTGAAATTCTGAAAGCGATCGGCTCGCCCGGAAATCCTCTCGCCGAGGATCAGGAAGTTGAACTCGACCCCGATTACGAGCTGAATTCCAAGTATCTGATCAACGCCATCGGTGCATGTCGCGGACGACTTGAAACCAATCCGCAGGGACGAACCGAACTGGTCGACTATATCAAGAAGATCAAGTTCGCCCCGCCGCGCGAGAAGCAGCCGGGGAGTTGACGAAGTTTTCCCGGTTCGCAGTTGGAATCTTGGATTATCAGCGCATCTTCCAATCGCTTGTTTTACAATCACATCGTTCAGATTGTGTCACATTGATTCGGGAGAGCTTCTATGAACGTTCAAGATTCGTCGCGGCGTGATTTTCTGAAAGCGTCCGCTTCCGCGGCAACCGCCTTCGGTCTGACCTCCTCGGTCATTCCCGAACTCTCGATGGCGGAGGACTGTACCACGACAAACGAGTATCCCTGGATTGACGCACATTCTCATATCTGGACGCGCGACGTCAAACGCTATCCGCTCGCCAACGGAATGACACTCGACGATCTCGATCCTCCCAGTTTCACGACGGAAGAACTTCTGGACGTCGCGCATAAAAACGGTGTGGGGAAAGTGGTCTTGATCGCGCATAACCAGTTTTATCGCTGGGACAATTCCTACATGATCGACGCGGTGAAACAGCATCCGCACACCTTTCGAATTGTGGGCATGGTCGACAACATGGCTCCGCATCCCGACATCGCCATGAAAAAGCTTCTCGCTCAAAAAGTGACCGGGTTTCGAATTACGCCGGGAGTTTACGGGCGTGACAAATGGCTCGAAAACCCCGGCATGCATGCGATGTGGAAGATGGCCGCTCAAACGCGGCAAAACATGTGCTGCCTGATCAACCCCGAAGATTTGCCGACGATCGATGTCTGGTGCGAGAAGTATCCGGAAACCCCGGTCGTGATCGATCACTTTGCCCGTATCGGCATCGACGGGAAAATGCGAAAATCGGACCTCGATCATCTCTGCAAACTAGCCCGCCATCGATACGTCACCGTGAAGATTTCCGCGTATTACGCCCTCGGAAACAAGAAGCCGCCGCATACCGAACTGATCCCGATGATCGAGCGTTTGATCGATGCTTTTGGAGTCGAACGCTTGATGTGGGCGAGCGATTCGCCCTATCAACTCGTGGGAGAGAATACTTACTCGGATTCCATCAAACTGATCACCGAACGAATGAAATCTCTCTCTGCTGACGACCGGGAATGGCTGTTACGGAAAACCGCCGAACGCGTGTTCTTCTTCGTTTAAGCCTCACGTTACTCAACGAGATTTCGATGCCGATTCGCGAATCCGATCTCGACCGATTGGTCAAAACGAGTTCGATGCTGATGCCGGTCTGGGGGCTCTCCTTTGTACTTGGTCTCTATAGTCTGATTCCGGTCTTCAAAGAGTATTCGTCGTACGACACTTTTGCCGACTTTCCTTCGGATATCTTCAGCGTTCTGGGACTGGTTCTGTCGTTGATTCTTGTCTTTCGCACGAACCGGGCCTACGATCGGTGGTGGGAAGCGCGAACGCTCTGGGGGAAACAGGTCAATGTGAGCCGAAATGTGGCGATCAAATGCCGGTCATTCGCGAACCTGGATGATCGGGAACGGACACTACTTCACCGTTGGATCGCCGGTTTTGCGTTTGCCTTAAAGGATCATTTGCGGAGAGGAGCCGTCCTCAAGGAGCTTCCGGGATGGAGCGATAGCGATTCCTCACCGGAGCATGTCCCCTCCTGGTTGAGTGGGGAAATCTATCGTTCCCTGAAAGACTGGGAACGGGAAGGGCGCATCTCGCCTCAGGAATTATTGGCCATCGATACCGATCTGCACGAATTCCTGAATGTGTGCGGTGGTTGCGAACGTATTCGCAATACGCTCATCGCGGGATCGTATCGTTCTTATGCAATCAAATGTCTGATTCTGTACTTCCTCACGCTTCCGTGGGGGCTGGTTCAGGATCTGCAATGGCTGACCGTACCCGTCACCATGATTCTGACCTACATCATGTTCGGTCTGGAATCAATCGCGGATGCGGTCGAAGAACCCTTCGGAGACGATCTGGACGATTTGAATCTGGAGGAACTCTGTCGAACCATCGATCGCACGACGGCGGAAGTTCTGTCGGTTCCCGCAATTTCCCAAGCTGAGACCTGATCACGACTTAATGAATTCCCGCAGAGAATTCTCGCTATTTGGGAAGTTTCTATTTCGATTTCGCGCATGAAATTTCTTCTCTTAAAACAGATCAGCACATGTTGAATCATCGGTTCGATTAATTTTTTTCGACGACCGATAAACCCTTTAATCAATATGGTTTAGGGATTGTAAATTTTCAGCGAAAACAGGGTTCGGACCGCAACAGGCAGCTACATTTTGCATGCCGTAAATTTCCTCAGAATCAACCAGCTTCACAGACTTGAATCCTGTCGAGAGCGTTGTCAGGATCAGACCCTACAAGGATGCAAGACGCAGCCGTACGAGTCCTCCGCAGGATGCGGGGGCGCTTGAGATCCCGGATGGAATATCCCTCTCTTCTGATTCCGATCGTTTCGATCTGCGATCCACTTCCGGGAACCCGTTTCAATGGAAGAAAAGGAGTGTAAGTATGCGACATCTTTGTAGTGGTTTGATTTTGGGAATGTTCGTCTGTCTGACGTCGCCGCTGGCGAATGCTCAGCCCGGTTCGTCCATTCCTGCCGAAGAACATGCCTGGGTCACCGAGCATCCGGTGATTCAGAAATTGCTGGATCTCACCAACAAGCACCGCGCGAAATACAATCGGGCTCCCGTCGAGCTCGACCCCTACCTGACCCTGAAAGCGCAGGAACACGCGGAGTGGATGGCGAAAACCGGTTACTACCAACACAGCCGCTACGGCTATCCCGAAATTATCTTTTACAGTCCCGGATCGGCGGAGAACGCGATCAACGGTTGGATCCGTTCCCCGCGTCATCACGGCATTATGCTCAAACGGGCCAACCACGTCGGTTTCGGCTACATGATGATCAACGGTCGCGATTATTGGGTCGGCATTTTTTATTGATGAGGCCTCGATGAGAATCACGACAGCTTGGCTGCTGTCTTCTGAAGACGCTCTGTGCAGGACGCACGGGGCGTTTTTTCATGGCTCGTTGAAACTTATGCGACCGGGATGTGTGAACGAGGCTAATTCACTCCGAGCTTACTTTTCGAAATCGGTGTCGGCCTCTTCGAGATTCAATTCTTTGATCCAGATGTTGCGATACAGGATGTCGTGTCCTTCGCACTGAAGTTTCAAGCCTTGCGGCGTGTCGGTGATTCCGCGACCTCCGTCATTCCCTCCATCGACACCGGAATTCGGCCCGCCCCAGACCTTGTTGATCACTTGGTTTTTGTGAACCTTCTTGCCGTTGAAATACATGGTGACCAGCGGTTTTTCGGTCAGTTTGCCGTCCCGGAATCGGGCGGCCCGGAAAACGATGTCGTAGGAATTCCATTTGCCGAGCCCTTTGTAGAGATGATAAGGGGACGGCGTCTCGTTAATAACAGCCGCCATGCCGTGCTTGGTTTTGTCCCCGTCCAGAATCTGGATTTCGTATCGATTCTGCAGATAAACGCCGCTGTTGCCACCCGGATTGGGAACCAGAAACTCCACGTGTAAACGAAAGTCACGATATTTGTTCTTCGTGACGATATCGGCAGCTCCGTATTTCCCCCCTTTGGCAGCAGGGTCATAGGTCATCAATGCCGTACCGTCACCGACGGGATCATCGACGATTTTCCATTTGATCGGCAGCGACGAATTGAACCGCGGTCCTTCCCAGTACGTCCATTTCTGGTCGAGCATGTCGCGCGTGCCGTCGAAGAGAACTTCCGCTCCCTCCGCAGGTTCGGCCCCTACCCCAACTTCCGCGGACACCGAGGACACACACAGACAGATCATTGAAAAACAGAGCATTCCGCGAGTAAGGGTAGAGAATCGCATGGTCGAGGCTTTCTTCGATAAAGGGAGGATGGAATTCAAAGCATAACCGATCCGAAGTCGATCAGCCGATCACGTTGTCTCCGGCGTTTTCTTTTTGCTGAATCGTCACCGGCCAGCCGGGGAACTGATTTTCGGGATTGCCGTCGTTCGGATCGACCAGAAATCGGAACGCATCGAGATGATACGTTTTCTTTTCGGTATCGATGGTCACCAGACCGAACCCGCTTCCCTTCTGATGAGCGGTTTCGTAACGGTTCTTCCCCTTGGGGACGATCGGATTTCCGACCGCGTAAACGTAAACCTTGTTCCCGAGACCGTCGATGAATTCCCCCGTGTTGGGCAGATTGTGAGACGGGCGATTCTGGTGTTCCATCCCAAGGTCGTCGGGACGCCACCAGCGCGGATATCCGGCGGAAATCGCCGGCGTGCAAAACGCCCAGTTGCTATCCCGTTGGTCGTCGACGCCGTACTGGCTCAGCGTCGCCAGATGCTGGTCGCCGTTGATGTGTAGCGCTTTCGACTCGCGAACGCAGTCGATGGCGTTGTTGCGGGCGGTTTGCGGCCAGCCCCCGGAGTCGAGGTCCGCTTTCAAATAACCGTTGTAACCGCCGTGATGAGTGGCGACACCCGCGAAGACGGTTTGACTGAGCAGCACCTTCATCGAATGCCCGCGCCAGTCCCTGGACCATTTCTTCAGCCACTCTTCCTGACGTTCTCCCAGCAGGACGAGTCCCGGTTTGTCGAGAACCGACGTATCGAAATTTTTATCGAGCACGTGGTCGGCGCGACCGCTGCCCGTTTCGACGCGTTCCGGCCCCGACTTCCACTGACGATCGGCGATCACGGCGAAACTGACTCCGCCGTAAACCATATCGCCGTAATAGACGCTGATGTCCTGCTTGACCGGTGTGGGGTCGGCGAAGTCGGGGTGATGGCTGACACAGGTTTTATGAACCGCGTTGACCATGCGCGCCGGTTCGCGATAGCCCCCTTTGGACGAAGCCCCGCCGTCAAGGTCTTTCATCTTCGCGCCCCCTTCGCCCCAGATGTTCCCCTGGAAGACGTCGTGATCGTCGGGAATGACGAGCGTCGGACGATCTTTCATCGCTTCCCGGAAAGCCCAGCCGAATTGATAATATTTCCGCAAATAATTGAGAATTGCCGGCTCCGCCGGTTCGCGAATGATGCCGAAGCCGCCGTGGTTCTCGTAAATCTGATCTCCCGAGAAGTAGAGCATGTCGGGGTCGAGTTTGACGAGATTATTGGCGACCGGCTCGTAGGGGAAGCCATAATCGTTCTGACAGGTGAGCGCTCCGAGACGCAACGGGCGGTCGGAGGGATTGGCCTTGATGGTTCCCGTCCATTCGCCGGGAGCCTCCGAACCATCCTTTCCCTTCTCGACGTAGACGAGTTTGTAGGGAGTGTCGATTTTTTCATTCCAGTTCGGAATGCGGAAGGTCGCCACCCAGGCATCGGTTTCAAGGTTGGCGGTCCCCAACGACTTCCACTCTCCTTCCTTCTGTACGAAGAGTTCGACCGATTGATTGTCCTTCTCACCCAACGGTCCGGTGAGAGCGCTGATTTTCATCACAAAGCCATCATCGCTCCGCGAATCACTGAGGGAATACATCGACCACAGAATCGGACCGAAGGCACGTTCCGGACGAATCGTGAATGCGGGACCGCTCACTTTCCAGTCCCGGAATCGGTAGCGGGCACCCTGCTTTCTTTGAGCGGGAGTCTGACCGCGGCGATTGGGCGAATTGAAATTGTTGGCGATGGCGACGTTTCCGAGGACCGCCTCTTTTTTCACCGTTTGCGTCATGCTGTCGATCGTTTTTCCACCGGCCTGCTTCACTTCGACGGTCAATTCGTACTGTTCGCCTTTCGGTGTTCCCTG
The DNA here is from genome assembly GCA_014762625.1 of Planctomycetaceae bacterium. GTDB lineage: Bacteria > Planctomycetota > Planctomycetia > Planctomycetales > Planctomycetaceae > JABURQ01. The sequence goes on from JABURQ010000112.1 coordinate 43,325, forward strand.
AAGCTGAATGATGAAGTCGTCGAGATCGACTTTGCCGCTGATGTCCCGTCGTTTCCCGGCCAGGACGAGTTGACCGTTCGCAATACCCGCATTAATTCCGCGTCCCGAGAAACTATTCGAACGGTATTCGTTGAGATCGCTTTGCACTCCTACACGAAACCCGACGCCCGCGTCTACCTCTTTCGACTCCACCTGACTGACTCGCACCGACATCTCGAACGGCTGATCGGCCTGTTCCAGTTGATGCGTGATGAGATGAACGTTGCGGCCCCCCTCCATCGACTGGCACTCGGCGGCCCCGTCAATAACCCTCCAGTTTTCCATGGGATTCGCCCAGAATTGAGCCCCCAACCAAACGCGATCGTGAGTCTGCGACCAGTCACCCACCAATGGATTGGTATCGACTCGGGCCAGAAGATCGGCATCGGCAGTTTGCAGCTTGCGAGCCGGCCAGCCCAGATAAGCGGTCCCCAGTCCCATTACTTTGAGTGCAACGCGTCGTGTGAAAGAAGTCATAGCAATCTGATCCTCGGGTATAGTGAAACGTCTAGATTTTAATTTTATCAGATTTGAATTCGCTCCGCGACGATATTGTCGAGATCGGCGGAGGAGGGGAATTAAAGATGAGAATTAATTTGGAGGGTAGGATCGAGCGGTGCTTAGTTCAGACCGAAGCTCAGAACCGCGACAGTCAACCATCAAACGAAAGAAGGTCATACCAATTCGAGACGGCATGATTTACACTTAATCAGTTCCATTCTGAATTCCCAAGTTGAAGACCCGCATCATGTTTCGATCTTTCATCGGCGTTTTGATCGCCTGTATCGCAGCCTCCCACATGGCTAACGCTGGTGAGAAAAAGCCTCTCAACGTCGTCTTTATTCTGGCCGACGATCTCGGCTGGATGGACATCTCTCCCAATAACCCACAGACCTTCTACGAGACTCCGAATCTGCAGAAACTCGCCGACGGAGGAATGCGATTCACGCAAGCGTACGCGGCGTGTCCCGTTTGCTCCCCCACGCGGTCGTCCATCATGACGGGGCAGTTTCCCGCACGAACGCGCAATACGGATTATTTCGGGGCTCCGAACGGTTTTCCCACCGGAATTCCGGAGCCATACGAGCCCGCGCGAGACGGCAAGTTCGGACGACACGGGAACCGTCCCGTCCGACCGGCTCCCTACAGTGCGCGCCTCGCTGCGGATCACACCACGCTGGCGGAAGCCCTCAAACAACATGGCTACGCGACGTTCTTTGCCGGCAAATGGCATCTTGGTCCGGAAGGATCCTGGCCCGAGGATCACGGGTTCGACGTCAACAAGGGAGGCCACTCCGGTGGTGGCCCTTATGGAGGCAAGAAATATTTCTCGCCCTATGGAAACCCGCGACTCGAAAACGGCCCCGAGGGAGAGCATCTTCCGGACCGGCTGGCAAGCGAAGCGGTCAAGTTTATCGAAGAACATCGGGACGAGCCGTTCCTGACTTACCTTTCGTTTTATTCGGTTCACACTCCGCTGATCGGTCGCCCCGATCTGGTGAAGAAATATCGAGAACGTAAAGAGAACCTCGAAATCACCGGGGAACTTTTCGCCAGCGAACCCCCACGGAAAGCCCGACAAGTGCAGGAACATGCGGTGTACGCCGCCATGGTCGAGGCGATGGACCTGGCGGTCGGAAAAGTTCTCAAGGCACTCGATGAATACGGACTGAGCGATCGAACGCTGGTCATCTTCTTTTCCGATAACGGCGGTCTCTCCACCTCCGAAGGTTCCCCCACTTCTAATGTGCCTCTGCGAGCCGGGAAGGGCTGGATGTACGAAGGGGGAATTCGTGAGCCGATGCTGGTTCGCTGGCCCGGCGTGACGAAAGCGGGGGCGGTCTGCGATCATCCGGTGATCTCCACCGATTTCTATCCGACCATTCTCGACGCGTGCGGCTTGCCGCTGCTTCCGAACCAGCATCTGGACGGCACCAGTCTGACCGCGCTGTTCAAAAACCCCGATGCAAAACTCGACACCGATCGTCCGCTGTTCTGGCATTATCCGCATTGGGGCAATCAAGGTGGAACGCCCGGATCGGCTATCCGCGAGGGAGACTGGAAACTGATCGAGTGGGACTTCGGCAAACCTCCGGAACTGTTCAACCTCTCTCAGGATTTGAGCGAAACCAACAACGTCGCCGAAACACATCCTGAAATTGCCAAACGTCTCGCGGACAAGCTGGAGGCACTCCGTCACGAAACGGATGCCCTGCCGACGTCGAAGAATCCCGACTTCACCGGCGACTTCAAGAAGTGGTAAAATTTTTGGACTGGAGCTCTTCCAACCGCTCACGGATCTTCTCGACGCCGCTCACGGGCAGTTCGCAACGACCTCGATCGCAGAGATACAACGTCGGCTGACCGTTCACCGCCGAACGTCCGGAAAAGAGTGCCTGCAAGTTGTCACAGTTCTGAAGATTGGGTGCAGCTTCCAGCCATAACACTTTCGGTAGAAACGATGTCCGGTGGATCTCGCGAATCGCCTCGCTTTCGTCTTCATTCTCCCCGGGAAAGAAAATCGCCTCATAAGTCGGTCCTCGATACAGATCGAACGCCATCAGCGATTGCCCCGAGACGAGTGGAATTTGCGCCATCTGGCCGGAGAGGAGTTTCAGGATACGTTCGGCGGCCTCTTCAAATTCGGTCTGATTTAGAATGCGTCCGAGTTTCAAAAGGGCCGTGGCGGCAAGTGCGTTCCCGGAAGGAGTGGCATTGTCCTGGGTGTCGATATTGCGGGCGATCAATTCCTCGTGATCGTCGGCGGTAAAGAACAGACCGCCGGTTTCATCATCCTGAAACAATCGCAACATGTGCGTTGCGAGTGCTTCCGCATCCTCTAAATACTCCACATTTTGGGTGGCGAGGAACAGTTCAGTCAGTCCGTCCACCAGCCCGCTATAGTCATCCAGGCAACCCGCGAACCGCGCCCGACCATCTTTCCAAGCATGTTGCAGACGTCCGGACTCATCGAACAGATTCTGTTTAATGAAAGAAGTCGCGGATTGAGCCGCTTCGAGGTATCGAGGTTCATTGAAAACGGCTCCTGCTTTCGCCATTGCGGCAATCATCAAGCCGTTCCAACTGACGAGAATTTTATCGTCCCGTCCGGGAGCAATACGTGTCTTGCGGCGTTCGAACAGCTTTTCTCGACACTCGGCGAGTTTCGTTTTCACATCTGCCGCGGAAAGATCGAATTTCTCCGCCGCATCGTCGTCACTCAAAACTCGTTGCAGAATCGTTTTTCCCTCCCAGTTGCCGGGCGCCGTGACGTCGTAACAGGCACAGACGAGTTCTGCGTCTTCGCCGAGAAGTTGTTCGACTTCCCCGCGCTGCCAGACGAAGAATTTCCCTTCTTCGCCTTCACTGTCGGCGTCCTGCGTGGAATAGAAGCCTCCGTCGGGTTGGGTCATCTCACGCAAAATATAATCGAGCGATTCCCGGACGACTTCCTCATAACGGGGTTCGCCGGTCAGTTGCCACGCTTCCAGATAACCGGGAATGAGTAATGCATTGTCATACAACATCTTCTCAAAGTGCGGGATGAGCCAGCGCGTGTCGGTGGCGTACCGATGAAAGCCACCTCCGAGATGATCGTAGATCCCACCCGCCGCCATCTTGTCGAGCGTCAAGCGAGCGAGCCGAAAGCCGTCTTCACTCTGTGCGCGCTGGGCGACGCGCAACATCAACCGGATATCCATCGGGTGCGGAAACTTGGGCGCCTCACCGAAGCCACCATGCTCCGTGTCAGTGGAGGAGATCAATTCGCGAAGCGCGTTCGAAAGCAGACTCTCGTCGAGTTCCGCCTCGCCCGAGCGAACCTGTCCCATTTGCTGGACTGCCGACGTCAGTTCATCGGCTCCCTGCATCAATTCCGCTTCGCGATCTTTCCAGACAGTCTGCACGCGATTGAGAATGTCGGTGAAACCAGGCATTCCCATCCGGGACTGAGGCGGCCAATACGTTCCGCCGAAGAACGGCTTGAGATTGGGAGTGAGGAAGACCGACATCGGCCATCCGCCGCGTCGAGTGAGCGCCACCACGGCGTTCATATAGATCTGGTCGAGATCGGGACGTTCCTCGCGATCGACTTTGATGTTAACGAAGTGCTCGTTCATGATCGTCGCGATGTCGTCATTCTCGAAGCTTTCATGCTCCATCACGTGACACCAGTGACAGGCCGAATATCCGATGGAGAGAAAGATCGGCTTGTTCTCGTCGCGCGATTTTTGGATCGCCTCCTCGCCCCACGGATACCAGTCCACGGGGTTATAGGCGTGCTGTTGCAGGTACGGACTGGTCTCGTCCTTGAGGCGATTGGCGGGACGGGGCTTCTCGGAGGCGGAATTCATGGTCTTCGATCGTGCAAAAAGAAAAAATCTTCTCCTTGCATCCTAGGACTCACACCACCACTTCACAACGTCACCATTTTTACTCACCAGGCAGAGGGCGAGATTTGGGCAAATGATTGACGAGCCCTGCGTCAGTCCGCTTCAACTCGGCGACCATCGCCTTCCGCATCTGCTTCACCTTCCTGGAGAATTTAGGATCGAGCGCCAGGTTGTGGAGTTCCTCGGGATCTTTTTCGAGGTCGTAAAGTTCTTCCAGTTCGTTATCGAGCAACGCCCGGATGTACTTGTAACGTCCATCCATCACGAGAATCCACCACGGCACACCATTGAGGTAGAGATCGTCCGGATCGGTCGGCAATTTGTCGGTGTCGCTGCCGTACTTGCGGCCCGTAAACGCCAGCATCACCGAACGGTCTCGTTCCTGTTCCGGATCCATCGCCAGCGGTTTCAGATCGTGGCCGTGCATTTTCCACGGCAGATCGATGCCCGCGAAACTGAAAAAAGTGGGAGGCAAATCGACGCCCGCCACCGGTTCCCGGCACAGTTTTCCGGCGGGAAGGGTTCCCGGCATACTCATGATGAACGGCGAACGGATATTGGCATCGTACGGAGCAAGTTTCGTGCAGAATCCATGTTGTCCCCACGCGAAACCCTGATCGGAAGTGAAGACGACGAGCGTGTTTTCGAGTTGGCCGGTCTGTTTCAAAGTCTGTACCAGACGACCGACACTATCGTCGAGAGCCAGAACCCCTTGATGATACTGGCGAACCCAATCGGTCAAGGTGTTGCCGTGGATGCCTCGCGCTCCCTCAACGGTCCGTCCACCAAAGGCGCCCCCTTTCATTGCGGGGCGTCCCTGATCGTCTTTGACCCAGTATTCAATTTTCTGTTGCCAGTCCGGTTTCCCCGCACGAGGTGGGAAGATATCGGCCGGTGTGGGAATGCTGATATTCGGATACGAATCGAGATGACGTTCCGCGGGAGTGAACGGTCCGTGAACCGCGCCGAAGCACAGCCACAAATACCACGGTTTCTCGGCGTCGCGATGTTCGCCTTTCACGAAGTCAACAGCGAGATCGGTATAGCGATCGGTCGTATAACCTTTCGTCATGACCGGTTCGCCGCCGTTCGTTTCGATCAACTGATTATCGAAATAGTTCCCCGAGTTTTCGGGATAGCGGGGACGATTCCAGACGACCTGGTAGTCCCAATCGCGACCGGGACCGGTATCAACGCCGGTATGCCATTTTCCGATTTGTGCCGTCGTATATCCTGCTTGGCGAAAAACTTTCGGCCAGAATGGGCATTTCTCGGGATCGTAGGCACTGCCGGGGTACTGACCTTCCATCCGCATCGATTCGACGCCGTACTGTTGATGTCCGGTGAGCATGGTGGCGCGAGACGGCATGCACCAGGTTCCGATATAGGCGTGAGAAAACCGCACACCGCTGTCCGCGAGAGCATCGATATGAGGCGTGTTGGTAAACTCATATGATCCGGGATAACAACTTGTCGTCCGATAGGAATGATCGTCGGTGTAAATGAACAGGATATTGGGACGATCGGCCGCCGAGAGATTTGAGACGAGAACGACCAACGAGAGGAAGGCGAGAGACAAGCGCGACATAACTGATTTTCCTGCAGAGTGTGGACTGTCGTCAAGACAAGCTTCCACACTAACCGACCGCAGGCGGAAAAGCAGTATTTTTCGCTGAGAGAAATCCTGTTCAATAACGGTGCATGCGGCGGACAACGCCCACTTTCAGGTCGCGAATGACATTTCCGCCCCGGTCGAGTTCGCGCAATCCCGATTGATACCCGATCAGCAAATGCCCGTTATCGAGTTGGATGGCGTCGTAAGCCATTGGAAGTTTCTCCGCCGACCAGACGACATCACCTTTAGGGCTGTATTCTTTGACGCAACCATCGCGACCACAAGCAACGAGGGTGTTGCCGTTTTCGAGACGTCGCGCCGATTCGGGAGAACGCACCTGATCGCCGGTCAGTTCCCAGACAGTCTCTCCATCGGAGTTCAATTCCAGTACGTGATGTCGATTGTTGACGGCGACGAGGGTATTGCCATTGCTGAGTCGCCGGGCGTCGGAAGGTTGTCCATCGACTCTGGCTTCCCAGATGAGAGTGCCGTCAGGAGCCAGTTCGCAGACACAGTTGCAGTTGTACAAACTGGTCAGCATGTGTCCGTTGTCCAACAGATGCAGCGAATTGGGGATTCCCGGAAGCTCGTGTTCGCGCACGAGCTGGCCGTAGGCGTCGAGTTCGAGCAACGATTTACGTTCCCAGTCGGCGAAGACGCGGTGCCCGTTCGTGAGACAGGCCTCTCCGCCACAGGCGGCTCGCGTTAAATCGGATTCGAAGACGAAGTTCCCCGATTCATCGATCTCAGCGACTGTGAAGGGACGGAACAGGCAGAGCAGGATACGCCCGGTGCGTTGCGTTCGTTGACGCAGCGGAACCAGCTCTCGTGTCGTCTGCGACTTCTGGGCTAACCAGGTTTCCCAACGCTTGCGAGCCGTCTCTCGATGTTCGGGTTCCGCATAGGGAGCGTAGCCGAACTGTTGGGAGGTCATCGTTTGTAATAACGTCGCGGATTGATGACGAATTTGAAATGAGGGCGAATTCAGCAGCCGAATGAGCGTCGGCAAAGCTTCCGCAGGATTGGACCACGCCAACCCTTCAGCAGCGGAGAGCGCCAAACGATCATCGGCAAGTCGCAAACAATGGGTCAACATTGGTTCGGCGGCGGGAGATTCGATTCGCCCGAGAGCCACCAACGCCACTTCACGAATGGAGACTTCGTCGGCTTCCGAGGCGATGAAGAGTTCGTGTTCGACGGAAGTATCGACACTCGCCAGTAACGCCTCGCGGGCTTCCTGTCGCAGATAGTCGTCGTTCAATTGCGGAATCAAAGGCATCAGCATGGGAACGGAACGAGAGGATCTGTGATGTCGAATCGTTCGCAACGCGGCAAAGAGAACGAAGTCCCCCTCGGCACGGTGTTTCTTTCGCAACGATGTAGCACGACGACGGATCTCGTGGTCTTTGTGAGTTTCAGCAATCGCCAGTTTCACCTGAGTCAACTCGGGAGCTTCGCTGAGTGCGAACATCGCTTCGCGACGTTTGCGAAACTGTTTGGCACCGAGTTGATTGATGAGTTCCTGTACCTGCTCTTGATCGTGATGCTGGGGATGCAGTCGCCCGATGTATTGCAGCAAGTCGTCGAGATCGGTCGAGAGACCGTGCTCGTGCAAGGCATCGATGTAGAGCGGTCCCGGAGAAACGGGGGGCTCTTGAGCCTGGAGAGAGAGCGAAACGGCCAGAGCGGCCGCAAAACAAAGCGACACATGCGTAAGACGCAACATACGGCACCTCGCCTTCCTTGCAAGGTCTACGTGACATCCTGCGACCGTTCATCTTGAACCGTCCACAAGGCAGGATGACGCCCGATCTCTCAGAAGTGCGTCAATGGTGCGGGGCGAATGGTAAATCAATTACGACATCCGCATCTAGAGCAATCGGCGCGCCCGAGCCAAAAAATTCAGACAATCTGAAAATCACTCACCCTCAGGGTGCCGTTCGTCGGGAATATCCCTGCCGTGCGGGTCGGCACCGGGCGTATCGAGTTCATCTTCCAGTTGCGAACGGATATCGGGATTCAGATAGTGCTCCACGCGGGCAGCGGTTTCGTGCAAGTGGGTATCGGGAAGCTGAAAATGTTTGGCCATATACGCTTCCCAGAGACGGTGAGAACGGACCAGCTTGCGAGCCGATTCACGACCGATATCCGTTAAATGGTAACCACTTGGATCCGAAACGATCTGCTGATTTCGACTCAAACTCGCCACCGCCAGACGGGACATCATCCAACCAAGCCCCAGATGCTTGCGGACGAGGTCCATCGCCCCGACCTGCCTCTCTTCCATATCCACTTCTTCGATTCGATACAGGAGACCCAACAGGTCATCTCCGGCAATTTTGACCGATAAACGGACTCTTTGGACGAATTGGCTGAAAATTCCGTGTCGCGGACTGAATAAAACCGCCAGCAGAAACAACATGCCGCACGTTCCAGCCATCATGCCTGCTGTGGAGGCATCCCGCACCGTCTCGAACCCGAGACGAGGGAAAATGATCGCGGGAAGCGTGATGGCCATCAAATGACCGAGAAACGCGGACAACGCCGAAACCACCAGCGCAATCCCGATCAATCGTCCGTAGCGATCGGTGAGTAGGTGGGCGGTGGCCGCCGGAACAATCAACAACGCAATCACCAGAATGTTCCCCACACTCTCAAACGCCGCCACCAATGTGGCTGCCGTGACTGCCATCAATCCGTAATGCATCACGCGTGCGTTGATTCCCATGGTCGTCGAGAGTTCGGTATCGAAGGTACTGATTTTCAACTCCTTGGCGAACAGGACCACCAACGTCAGATTGACCAGCAGCATGATGCCGTTGGTGATCGCGGGAGCCGGCGGTTCTCCCTTCACCGAGATCGCCGTCGTTTCAATGGTTCCGTAGAAGACGCAATCCGGATCGATGTGCAATCCGCTGGGAGCGCTACGGACCAGCAACAACCCGAGGGCGAATAAGGAAGTAAACACGACACCTAACGCTGCGCTCGCTTCCACTCGTCCTAATTTCTGGATCCATTCGGTCATAAAAGCCGAGAAGACACCGATCGCCATCGCTCCCACAAACATCACCGCATGTCGGGTAGCGATGTAAGTCTCTGTATCGATCCAACCCGAAACGCGCAGCGCGTTGGCGAATAGAATCGCTCCAATGATTCCCAGCAGCGAGGTATGACTGAGCGCATCCCCCATCAGGCTTTGTCGACGAAGGACCAGAAACGTTCCCGGAATTGCACACGCCATCGCGGCGAGTGCCGCGGTGGCCGCCATCCAGGTATCGCGGAAGTTCCAGTCCGCAGCGAGTTCAAGAAATTCGGAGAACATTTCAAACCCCGCTTTCAGACGGTTCCGCATCGGAAACGGGTTTCGATTCAGCGAGCGTTCGCTGTAAAGCGTCTGCCATTGATTCCTGTTCGGACATCCCCCGATTCCACCACACCTTCCCATCGCGACCGATGATCCACATCGCGGGAATCGCTTCGCCGTTGAAGGCGATCAGGGTATCCACAGCAGAAGCACCGAAGCCGTTCGGCCAAGTGATTTTACGATCGTCGAGCCATTCCAGGATGTCGGCTTCCTGCTGGGGACCGGCGGCGGTAATCCCAAAAAAGCGGACTCCCTCAGAGGAAAACTTTTCTTCGAGTTCGACCAGTTCGGGAGCCGTTTGATAACAGGGGAGACACCACGTCGCCCAGGCGACGACTACATAAACCTCTCCCTCCAGTTCTTCCTTGGTAGGAGCGTCCCCTTTGACCCAAATGTCGGCTTTTAATTCGGGAGCTTTTTTGCCAACTTCCAGACCGCCGTCATACGTCGCTCCTCCCGATCCGAACCATTGAAAGAACGCAAAGCTCAATACCACGGCGGAGATTAAAATCAGCGTAAATTCGCGAGCGGAACCCTGAATGTGAGGTTTTGAGTCATTCATGACATGATTCGGGGGCGATGAACGGCGTCCGGGTAAAGAAATATGTTTCGAGTCGGCGAAACGTTCTGATTTCAAGTATAAGCCGCGCTGCACAGGGTGACAAACGGTTGTGGCTCTCCAATTCACCGGGATTTACGTCTTGTCGAGACAAAACAGAGAGATTCCCGGCTTTCGGTCTGGCCATCATCACTCTCCCCCTTAGAATCGAAGAGGTGCCCGTTTATCAAGAGATTCGCCCTGGTTTCGAGTTTTCCATGAGTTCAAGCAGCCCTGATTCCCGCTACAGTGAGTTTTCCCGCGCAAACTGTCTCAAAAAAGGGGCGATGTTCGGATTTGCGCTCGGCATGTTGGCGGGATTGATCTGGATCGGTCTCGCTCCGCCGGACGACAGTGGTGAAATTGGAACCGTCGCCATCACACGCTGGCGGAACGTCATTCTGGCCGGTATTGGAATTGGGTTCCTGGTCGGAGCCTGCTGGCCGAAACCCAAAGATTCCCACACCGGCCCCGAAAACACATCAGCCTCTTCCAACTCCTGAAGCCCTCATGCCCGATTATCGTTTCTCAAAATTCGACGAATCCGAACAATTCTCTCCCCAATCCGCGGATCAGATCTTCGATCAGCTCTCCGAATACATGATGCAGTATGGAGACGAAGTTCTCGACCAACTCGAAGATTGGGAGGAGACCAATCCCGAAGTGCTCGAAATGTTGATGAAGCAGGGACTCATCGACAAGGATTCCGAGGGCAAATACATCGTGACGCCCAAAGGAATCAAGCGGGTCGAGATGAAATCATTGGAGGAACTTTTCAATGTGAACCGCAAGGGGCAAATCGGAAAACACGAAACCGAATTTCGCGGCGCGGGAGAGACGCGGCACGAAGAGTCACGCCCCTACGAATACGGCGATCAAATCTCCAACCTCAACATGCACGAGACACTCAAGAATGCCATCTACCGACAAGGAGGCGGTTCGCCTGTGCGAATCGCGGAGGACGATCTGGTCATTCACGAGACCGAATACCAATCGAACTGTGCGACCGTGCTTTTAGTCGATATGTCGGGGAGTATGAGTCGCTGGGGAAAATTCGCCCAGGCGAAGAAAGTGGCGTTCGCCCTGCAATCGCTCGTCCGCGGACGATATCAGGGAGACTTCCTGCAAATTGTCGGTTTCTACACTTATGCGGCGGCGCTTTCGGAAAAACAGTTGATGAACGCGGCGCCCAAGCCGGTCAGCATTTTCGATCCGCGCGTTCGTCTGCGGATCAATATCGACAACCCACCAGGCTTTGTTCCGGAACATTTCACGAACATCCACGCGGGATTGCAGTTCGCCCGACGGACGCTCAAACGTCAGCCAGCCCAGAACAAGCAGATCATCGTCATCACCGACGGAGAACCGACTGCGCATGTGGAAGGTCGCGACATCATGCTGATCTATCCCCCCTCGCAGCAGACGGAAGCCGTCACCCTCGCGGAGGCGAAACGATGCGCCCAGGAAGGAATCAACGTCTCCAGTTTCGCGCTGATCGAGGATTACTTTTATCTCGAACTGGTGAACTTCGTCGAGAAGATGGCGATGGTCACCGGGGGAATTTCGGCCCACTGTAAAGCCGATAATCTGGGAAGCGTCGTGATCGACTCTTTTGTGAACGGTCGCAAAAAACGTCGCACTCGTTAGAGTGGAACGCTGACACTTCCACTCGATCCTTCCCCGAAAGCCTGCGCATGAGCTATCAGTACGAGACCCGCTCGATCGGCCCACTCAATTGCGGCGTTCTTCAAACCGAGAACGCTCCCCAGCAACCGAAACTCGCGGTCGTCATGTGCCACGGTTTCGGTGCGCCGGGAGACGATCTGGTCGGACTGGCTCCGGAACTTCTCACTCATCTGGATCGGGCGGACCACGTCCGATTTTATTTCCCACAAGCTCCTCTTTCCCTCGTCGAAATGGGAATTCCCGGTGGTCGAGCGTGGTGGATGCTCGATCTGGAATTGCTGGCTTTGGCGGCAGAAGGAAAACTGGAACGGGACCAACGCGACGACACACCGGATGGAATGCTGGAAGCCGTCGGACAACTGAAAGAAACGGTGGCCGAAATCCGGTCGGAAACCGGTCTTCCCATGAACCGGATTGTGCTGGGAGGCTTCTCGCAAGGATCGATGGTGACGACCGATTTGGCCTTGCGTGGTGAAGATGCTCCGGCGGCGTTAATTATCTATTCCGGCACTCTGCTGAGCCAACAGGCATGGCGCTCCGGTGCCGAACGAAGACAGTCTCTTCCGATAATTCAATCGCACGGTCGGCAGGATCCGATTTTGCCATTCCGAGTGGCGGAAGATCTCCGCGATCTGTTGTCGGAATCGGGTTGCGATGTCACTTTTCTCCCGTTTGACGGCCCCCACACAATCCCCCAGATCGCCTATGAAGGCACGATCCAGCTTCTCCAAAATCTGCTCGATGCCTGATGAAGATTGTGTAAATCTCGAAGATTTCCGGCAAAACAGTGGGTTGAATCGTAGGAAGGGAGCCCCGTCCCGTTGTGTCCCGACAGGCGTGCGGTCATAATTGAGAGTTCTTTCATTTCTGCCTTCTGATTCGACTGCGACCATGTTTGCCCGTCTCCGATCAACCTCCCTTTCGCCTCTGTGTTTGACCTTCATCAAGATGGTCTGCTTACTAGTTGTGATAGGTGGTACGTTCCAGCTCTCGGCAGCAGAACTCGAAATCACGTCATTCGGGTGGGATGGGCATTTTCAACCGGGACGGTGGACGCCGATCCGAGTCCAGGTGGCCGATTCCGAGTCTTCCGAATTCGACGTCACCGCGAAGGATGCAGACGGCAATCTGGTCACACTCAGGCAAATGGGGTTCCCAACCGGTACGCCGAACGAATTTGAGTTGCGTGTGAAACTGGGGCGGATTGACGGTGACGTAAAAGTGGAACTGATCGAAGCGGATCAGTCCGTTGCTACGGCAGTCCATCGGACCTTCACCGCCGAGCAAATGGATTCCGCAATCCGTCTCAACGCCAGGATGCTGGGAATCCTTTCCGACAACACCGAGTGGGCGAACACTCTGGCGGACGAAGTTTCGGCACTTGAGCTTCCGGGTCAAAAAACCATTCACTGTTCGACTTTGGACTCCGGGACCGCACTACCAGTCAACCCGGTGAACTGGGAAAGTCTGGACGTGTTGTTTCTGGGGATTGACAGCTCGCTCCCCGAGCCACAAGCTGCCGCCTTGCAATCCTGGGTAAAACAGGGAGGGCACCTGTTACTGTCGGTGGGAACGGCGGTTGACGCGTACGACAATTCATCGCTGGCTGACTGGTTACCAGTGACCTTCGGCAAGGATTTGAGACTGCGTGATTTGAGCCAGTTTGAAAGCTTCATCGGTCGCAGCTCGCGAATTGATTTCACCGGACGAGTCGAAGCAACCGAAATCGCCACCTACCTCGGCGAAAACCTCATCGATTCGCTCGATGGACCGTTGGTCGTCTCGATGACCTACGGTTTCGGTCATCTAACCGTGTCGGGTGTCGCACTCGACCGTCCCCCCCTGGCGGGCTGGAATTCTCTCGATCGACTGGTGCAACAACTCGCCTTTCCCGAACGTCGAAACAACGACCAGGAATCGGAATCGCAAAATCAACTTTTGACGGATAGCGGCATCAGCGAACTGGCGACGCAATTGAACCTGTCTCAGCAAAATTTCCCAGAAGTCCAACGCAGCAGTATCTGGGTCATTATCGGGGCTATTCTCGTTTACCTCGTGTTGATAGGTCCGCTCGACTATTTTCTCGTCTATCGCGTTTTCAAACGTCCCGAAATGACTTGGTTGACTTTTCCGATTTTGATCCTCGGCATGGCTGTGGTTTCGGTCTGGGCGGGACTCAATACCAACTCGATGGAAACGACCATCAATCAAATCGACGTTCTGGATGTCGACGGCACTCAGAATCTGGCTCACCTTAAGTCGTGGATGACGGGCTACAGCCCCAGTTCACAACGGGTGGCGATCGACGCGGAAGTCAATCTCCCTGAGGAAACGCAACCCGACTCTCCCGCTCGCCTGTCGTGGGATTCCGTTCCCGAAGACGGTTTCGGCGGTTTGTATCGACAGTCTGGGTTTGAGTCTCTGTCGTCCACCAACTATCACATCAATGCCCGAGAGTCGCGCGTTGAGGATTTCCCGGTGGCGCAATGGTCAACCGCGACACTAACGGTGGATCAATCTTTCGAGCAGGCCCCGTTCGTACGAAGCGATCTCAAAGGATCGACCCTCGGATCGGTCTCGGGGATTGTGGAGCATCGGTTTCCCGGAAAACTCACCGAATGGATGCTCGTCTATCGGAACCGGGTCTACTTCCCGCGTCCTACCCGTCGAAATGATGAAGGAATCACCATCCCTCCGAACCAACCGATCGAACTGACCCGTAGCGATCTGTCTGTGAGTCGCGATCTGAAGGGTTTCCTGACGGGAACCCGACAGATCCGCATTCGTTCCAAGAACCCGACTGAACAGACCCGGATTGTGGTGGAACAGGAAGACTACGATCTGTTTTCTACCGATCCGAAAATGATATTGCGAATGCTTTCCTTCCACGACGCCGCGGGAGGGAGCCGCTATACCAATCTGGAAAACAGTGCTCTCGACCAACTCGACTGGACACGCTATCTCGATTCCCGGCATGCGGTTTTGTACGGCGTCCTTAAATCCGAGGAACGATCGAATCTGGTGACCTGGACCTGGAATGGAGAAACCGTTCGTCACGATCGTCAGACCACTGTGGTTCGCTGCCTGCTTCCTGTGGAAGTTCAAAACGACGCCCGACGAGAACTTCCCGATCTCGACGAAATTCTCAAGAACAAAAACAAATGATCGAAACACGCAACCTGACAAAACGATACGGCGATCTGATCGCCGCCAACCAGATCACCATCACCCTCGAAGAAGGGGACGTCTTCGGTTTTATCGGCCCGAACGGTTCCGGAAAAACCACGACGATGCGAATGATCGCGACGCTGCTGAATCCGGATTACGGAGAAGCGTACGTGTGCGGAAAGTCGATCTACACCGATGCACGGGAGATCCGCCGCCTGGTCGGTTTCATGCCCGACTTTTTCGGTGTTTACGACGACATGACGGTCACCGAGTATCTCGAGTTTTTTGCTGCGACGTATCGGATCGACGGACCCGCGCGACGGAAAGTCGTCGAAGAGAAACTGGAACTGGTCGATATGGGTTACAAGCGAGACGCGATGGTCAACCAGCTCTCGCGCGGACAGACCCAGCGCATCGGACTGGCACGCGTGCTGCTTCACGAACCTCAAGTGTTACTGCTCGACGAACCGGCGAGCGGTCTGGATCCGCGCGTTCGAATTGAGATCCGAAATCTGATCAAGCGTCTGGGCGAACTGAAAAAAACCGTCATCGTCTCCAGTCACATTCTTCCCGAGCTGGCCGACGTTTGTACGCGAGTCGGTATTATCGAAAAAGGACACATGATCGTCGATGCGTCGGTCGACGAAGTGATGCGACGGGCGAGACAGCGCATTATGTTGCAGATTCAAGTCAAAGATCGGACCGAGGAAGCGGCCAAACTGATCGAAAGCCACGACGGCGTCGAGGAATTGACCATCGAAAAAGGGATTATCGAAACGACGTTGAAGAAGGAAATCGAGGATTACAGCTTCCTGCCGACGATGCTCGTCGAAGGAGGATTTCAATTGACCTTGTTCCGCGAAGAGGAAGTCAATCTGGAAACGGCCTTCATGCAACTGACGCAAGGGCTCGTGCAATAATCAGCCGCCAACAAAGAGATTACCACCAGAAAAAGGATCGTCATGGGATTGTTTGGCCGGAAAGACTGGAACATCATCGCCGTCATCTACGAGCGCAAGGATATGTATTCCATCAACGGGACGCGTGCCAAAGGGAACGACGCCGATAAGGCCCTGAAGGGCGTTAAAGGGCACGATCGCGTGATCCATTATCTGGTACTGGATCGCAAAGGAAAAGTAGTCGAAGACGGTGCGGGACGCAATAAACTCGCGATCGCAGCGGAAACCTACGAGCAACTGAAAAAAGACTTGCTTCGTAATTTCACGGTTCGCGAAGTTCTCGACGTCCTCGACACCGGTTCGACGAATCGCGTCGCCAAACAAATGATCTGGTCCGGCTATCCCCTACCGCCGGAGGAAGATGACTGATATTCTAGTAACCCATCAATAAGAGACCGAGAACACTTTTCAGGATTGAGGATACCGTGAATCGTCCACCCCATGCCGCCGCCGCTCAAGAGCCACCTCGTATTGAAATGACCGAAGGCTGGCACTGCCTGCACCTGTTTTACACAATCGATCCGCTCGGTTTAAACTCGCTGACCGACGCCGAACGACAAGCAGGCCGCGAACAACTGACCCAAATTCTGAATCCCGAATCGGAAGGCGCACCGCTTCGCTTGCAGACATCTATCGTCTCCGGGCATAAAGGGGATCTCGGCGTGATGGCAATGGATGCCGACCCGATGAAACTCGACGCACTGCAACAAAAATTACGAGCCAGTCGTCTGGGACCGGCGCTCACGCTCGATTGGTCGTTCGTGTCGATCACTGAAGTCTCTGAATACGTTCCAACCGTGGAGCAGTACGCGGAAAAACTGACCCGCGAAGGAACCGGCCCTGACGATCCCGCCTATCAAGCGAAAGTGAACGCGTACGAGCAGCGTCTCCCCGCGATGAACAAACAGCGGCTGTATCCGGACTTCCCGCCGTTCCCGGTGACATCATTTTATCCGATGAACAAGATCCGTCATCCGCAAGCCAACTGGTACACTGAGCCCTTCAGCAGCCGTTCGTCGATGATGTCCGAACATGCGACTTCCGGAATCAAATTCGCCGGTCGCGTTTCCCAATTGATCACCGCATCGACCGGGTTTGATGATTGGGAATGGGGTGTGACTTTGTGGTCGCGCGCTCCCGAATTTATCAAAGAAATCGTTTACGGAATGCGATTCGATACCGCGTCGGCCAAATACGCTGAGTTCGGACCGTTCTACATCTCCTATATTGTCTCCCCCGAAGATGCGGCCTCGCATCTGTTATTATGACACGCTGATTGACGAGGTTCGTGTAATTTGAAATGATTCGGAGTTGCTCATGGATGTGTTCGAACTTTCCGCCGGTCTGGTCAGCCTGGCGGCTCTGTTCAGTTTTCTGAATTATCATTTCTTTCGATTGCCGACCACCATCGGGTTGATGCTGTTTGCGTTGCTCTCTTCGTTGGGAATCATCGCTGCCGGAACTTTTTATCCCGAGTTTCGTGAACTGATTACCGATTCAGTCGCTCAGATCGATTTTGATGAAACGGTCCTGCAATGTCTGCTCGGTTTTTTGCTGTTCGCCGGTTCGTTGCACATCAACCTGAACGAACTGACTCGTCACTGGCTGTTAATCGGCTTGTTAATCACCATCGGAGTCATCATTTCGACCTTATTGGTGGGAGCATTGACGTTCGGAGTCTGCTCGGCGCTCGGGCTCGAGGTTCGATTCCTGTATTGTTTGCTGTTTGGGGCATTGATTTCTCCGACCGATCCGATTGCCGTCCTGGGACTGTTGCGACAGATGGGAGCGCCGCATGATCTCGGCATCAAGATCGCGGGAGAATCGCTCTTTAACGACGGCGTGGGCGTGGTTGTGTTCCTCGGCTTATTGGAAGCGGCGGTCGGTGGTCACGGAATCGATCTGGTGCATCTGGGAGAACTGTTTGTCGTGGAAGCAGTGGGAGGAGCCATCTTCGGACTCGTCCTCGGTATGTTGACATTTTGGATGCTCCGTTCGGTTGAGAATTATCAGGTCGAGGTTTTGCTGTCGCTAGCCCTGGCGGCGGGAGGCTACGCGCTCGCGATGAGACTGCATTTATCGGGACCGATTGCGATGGTGATCGCCGGTTTGTTGATCGGAAATCAGGGTCGAAAACACGCGATGTCGCCGACTACCGTCGAACATCTCGACCTGTTCTGGGAGCTGATCGACGAAATCCTGAACGCGATGCTGTTCGTTCTCATCGGACTGGAAATCCTCGTGCTGGAATTTCAGCTTTCGTATATCTGGCTCGGCCTGTTATTAATCCCCGTCACGCTCATCTCGCGGGCGATTGCGGTGAGTGGTCCCGTGGCAACGGTCATGCCTTCGCACGAATCGACGGTCGGATTGGTTAAGATTCTGACTTGGGGCGGTCTTCGCGGTGGAATCTCGGTCGCGTTGGCACTTTCGATTCCGAAGCTTGTCGAGGGAGAGCCACTCCCCGAGAGAGACATTCTGATCGCCGCCACTTACATCGTCGTCCTGTTCTCGATTCTCGTCCAGGGACTCACTATCAAAGGAGTCGTGCGACGCGTCCTCGCGGAAAAATCTCAGCTCTCTGCAACTACTGACTCGGAACAATAACGTCGCTCAGGAAAACTGAAACGAATAGACGTCGGCATCGTCGAGCGTTATTCGCAGTCGAACCGGTTTTCCCGCCAGTTGGGAGACATCCTGCGAACCTTTCCACGAAACGGTACGATCGACCGTATCGCCGAACAGAACGTCACAGTCTTCGAGAGTGAAGCCGTCGTACGGCGATCCATCCGGTTTTTGCAGTTCGATGCGAACCCCGCCGGCGGCGGACGTGGCGAAATTGAGGCTCAGTCGGCTCCCTTCAAAAACCAGTGGTTTTGTCACGAAGGCATTCCCTGCTCCCGCTTTACCTCTCATCGAGACGAAACCGTCGAGTCGCAATGTATAACGACGCAGAGCACTTCCCTTGCCATGCCAGTAACTTTCGGTCGCGTACAGCGATAATTCATTTGCCGCTCCGGGAAGCTGGGATTTCGTTTCGACTAGTTGCCAGGCGATGTATTGATGCCCGTATTGCCACGCTTCGGGACGCTCGGGTCCGGGAGGCAAGAAGGCTTCGTTCCACCGATAGAAGGTCGTCCCGTCGCGACTCGCCATGAAGAGAGCGTCCGTGATGGCCGTTCCGTATCGTTCGGAGGCCCTGGCCCGCATTTGACGTTTCTCGGGAGCGGGGAGAGCTCGCATCGATTCCGACCAGCCCCTCTCGATGTAGCGGGTGGGAAATCCAAGCAGGAGATGCGGCGCTCGATAATACGGTTTGATCTGGTTCGTGTAGAGCTGCTGGGGAGGTGAATCGACGTACTTGAGATCGACGTACGGATCCCAGTGGATCAGATCTTTGGAAGTGGCGGTCCGGATGGCCCGAATCCCCGCCGGCTTCCACTGTTTGTCATTGGTGACACCTGCCGTGAAGATTCGCCAGTAAGCCCGATACTTGCCGATGTTCGGATCCCAGAAGGCCAGATTCTGCGAATCAAATGCACCGATCCCCTGCAGAATGGGTGCCTCCGTCATCGGTGTCCAGTGGAGGCCGTCGGGAGATTGAAAAGGTAGCAGGCCGTTCGGCTTTTGAGAACGAAAGATCGCTTTATACTTCGCCTCGGGAGGAGCGTCGGGATTTTCATCGATGAAGATGGCGGGGTGACCGGCGTCGACATTCAGCGGGCCGAGCGGACCGCTCGTCATCACGATGTTATTCTTTTTCGAACCATTAAATTCGTGCATCCCCAACTCGGGTTTCGTCCATGTCAAACCGTCCGGGCTTTCCGCATAGCAAAGATACAACGGATGGCGATTCGTCTTCAGTGACTTGCCGGTCACCTCCAGATGCCACGCTTTGTAATACATCCGGTAGAGGTCCCCATCCTGAAAGAGGCTGTGGTAGCCGCTGCCAGTTCCTTCCCAAGGTTCGTCGTGCCGCAGCACCACTTCCTGAGGGATCGGTTGATGAAGCTCCTGCGATGCCTGTCCCTCGAATCGGTCGATGAGCGTCCCGTCCACGAACAGTTCCCGTCGAGAACTGATATCAATCGGGGCGTCCGCTTCACTCGCAGAAGAGAGTCGAGGGAAGCTGTGAGCCGCCCACAGCCCCGCCGATCCCGCGAGAGACGATTTCAGAAATTTGCGACGATCAAAATTGGTCGGATGGTCGGGCACCAGTCTCACTCCTGTCTTGTCATCGTTCGAGAAATTGCACTCTCTCACTCTAAACGCTCCCCTCAGGTAAAGCGAAGAAGAAAACAGAATCCCTGGAGATGTGGTCTGAACAAATTTCTTGCGTCCTCACCAGGAAGCCGGTAGTGTGAAACGAGACTCATCTGGTGCCAACTATTTTCACTCCCGGCACTATTTCGCTCAATTACGTCCGGAGGTTCCGATGCGTTCGAAACGAAAAGGCTTTTGCTTTCTAGAATTGTTGGTGATCGCTGCGATTGCATCCGTGCTGTTGGCGCTGACGCTCCCCGCCATCGCCAACGCCCAGGAAGAAGCTCGTCAGAATCAATGCAAGAACCACCTCAAGCAGTTGGGTCTGGCCATGCACAATTATCACGACGTACATCGCACTTTCCCTCCGGCCTGGGTGGCTCGAAAACCGGACGCGGATGAAGGATTTTTTCTCGGTTGGGGGGCGTTTTTGTTGCCATTCCTCGAACAGGCTCCTTTGTATAACAGCTTGAATTTCAGCGACGTCTCCAAAAACGATCCGAAGTTCCTACGAACCGTTATTCCGACTTTTCGGTGCCCGTCGGATCCGATGGCGGACCTCAACCCGATCCGCGGAAATTGGGCGACTTCCAGCTATTCCGGGAACGCCGGTAACGAACGCTTGCCGGGCAGCGACGATACCCCCGAAAAGGCGAACGGCATTATGTGGCGGAACAGCAGTGTTGGTTTACGGAATATTACGGACGGCTCCAGTAATACATTCATGTTGGGTGAACGAGGTTTGCAATCGGCCTCTGGAATCTGGATGGGCGTCACCAAAAATCGAAACGAAAACGATGCGATCACCGATTGCAGCCATCAGGCGCGCCTCAATCGACACATCACCTCCTTCTCGAGCCATCATCCAAACGGAGCACACTTTTTGCTCTGTGATGGCAGCGTGAGAATGATCGGCGACAAAGTCGACTCGAAACCGAAGCTGGGTACTTATCAGAAATTGTCCCAACGAGACGACGGTCAGCCGATCGGAGATTTTTAAGGTTCTGCGTTCTTTTCAAGACCAGCGAGCAATTCCTGAATCGCCGCCACACATTGATCGACGACGTTCTGACCTCCCCCGATATAAAGTCTGGCGACATTTCCTTCCCGGTCGATGACCATTAATTGCGGAATCGAATCGACCTGATAGCGTCGCGCGATCGCTCCATCAATATCGAGAGCCACCTTCGCGTTCAGTTTATGCCGTTCGCGAACGGCGCGAATCTGTTCCGGACGTTCCTCCAGATTGACCGAGATCAGTTCCACCTGCTCTGGAGGAAACTGCTTCATGGCTTCTTCGAGTATCGGCATCGTGAGGATACAAGGGCCGCACCAAGTCGCCCAGAAATCGAGCACGATGATCTTTCCCTGTTGTTCCGAGAGTACAAACGTGTCGCCGCTGAGCATCTCTAGCTGGAAATCGGGAGCCGGTTTCCCGACAAATGATGAGGTGAGGCCGTCATTACCGGGTCCCCCTTCCGCCGCCGTGACGTATAACGGTTCGGGGGCGGGCGTCAGCACCCACTGATGGTAGGGAAGCTCTCCGGCGGCAACCTGGATGCCGTCTCCGAAAGCGATCTCGGCAGGCACAACCAGTTCGTAACTGCATTGCCCGATCACGTCGCTGATGCCCACGATCCGCTGGTCGGTCACTTCCACCGGGTCGAAGGTGGATCGATTTCCGTCTGCGAAAATGACCTGCACCTGATGGAGTTCATTGGGAAGCGTGACCTGAGGTTTTTCCGCGACGAGGGGAGCATCGGGATCTGGAGTCTCGTCGTTCTTCTGCAGAATGTCCTCAGGATGCAGCCAGATGATGTGTGAAATACGATTGCTAGGCAGATTCATTTCGGTCAGATGAACTTCTATTTTCAGCTGTTCCGGAGAGTAGGTCATCAAACGACAACGTAAATAATCCCCTTCCGGCGAGTAGAGCAGATGAGTTGGCGGAGAGCTTTTCTGATTTCGAGGCAAAGTGAGTAATCTCGCTTTTTTCTCTTCATCCAATCGCAGTTCTTTGGCCTTCTTGTCGAGAACCAGAGCTTTCACTTTTTCGTGGGGGATCAACTTAGTTTCGGCAGCCTCGGAATCGATATGCACTCCTCGTTCATCGATGGCAACGACTCGACAAGGCAGCATATCCCCGCTGATCAAATGCAGGTTGTGCATGCTTTCCGACTGGGCCGGCGTCTGCTGTCCTGCCTGTGCGGCCTTTTTCAAAAAAAGCTGGCCGAATTTTGCGAAGGGGTTGTTGTTGCGGGTCTCCGTGGTAGTTGTCTTCTCAGGTAACTTCGGCTTACGCTCTTCGTACACGATGCGTCCGGAAGCCGATCTTTCAAGAGGACTGGCATTACGACTGAATTTCGGATGCCACACCAGACAGCTCGCTTCCTTCTCAGCCTTCCCCGGCACCAGGGAACCTCGCATGACATGCGAGCCGACTTCCAGACGTCCGACGCGTTTCGTCCAGATCTCCTCCGATTTTTCCGATTGAGATTCTCGGTTGACGAGAACGCGGATCAGCTCGCGAGGAATGGAAAGAGGCTCTACCAATTCCGGCGAGAGGACCGTTACTTGTCGTTCATCAACCGATTGAAGAGTTCCCGACACGCGACAACGGTTCTGCAAATTCACGGTTACCGGCGACATATTCTCGGGATTGGTATTGGGATACTCAATGGAGAGAAGCTGATCGAGAGAGAGCGTTCGAGATTCCGATTCCAGCTGAACGCTCAACTCGCGTCGATCGGGATTGAAGGACGTCAAGTTCCCTCTCAGAGTCGCTCCGTCTTTCAAGCGAAAACGAGCGGCGTTCTCGGTTTTTGCAACGGGTAAACTTCCATCCCAACGCATAATGCGAAGGCGACTCAGCTTGGTTTGACCGAAATGGCTGGCGAAGATGATTCCCGTTTCATCCTTCACGTTGGAACTATCTTTTTGAGGCGGCAGCGACGATTCGGCAAGGAGCTTTCCACCCGGTTCGTAAATCCGAATCGTTTCTTCAATACGATCCAGGAAGGCGATCAGTTCGATTTGTTTGGTGGTGTCGGAGACCTTCGCTACAGGCTCAATGGCGGCAATATCATCCCGTTCGCGGACCAGCGTAATTTGTGAGTTCCAGGTATCGAAACTCCAACCGCTCGAAGTCTTGGGGATGGCCGTCGGGTCGAGACCTATCGAGAATGAGAAGTTGGGAGTCGTTTCCCACTGAATCGCAAAATCGACCATCACGCGGTCGGGGAGATCGAAATCTCCGATGAGATACGAATCCGGATCGGCGGTCCATAATTCCGCCCCCGCGAAGGTCCAATCCCCTTCCCGGATTTTCCAGTCACCTAAGCCTGAAAGACCGGAAAACAAGACTGTCGGATTCCCTTCGATCCGATCGAGTCGTCGGATCGCGTCTTGTCGAATGCGAATCAGGCCGAGTCGTTCGCTTTCGAGCGTCAGCGTCTCTTTCGACCACTGTTTGAGCATTCCGGAGAGTTGATCCCCAGTCTGGAGCTCGACGGCGAATTCCCCCTCCATTTTCAGGAGTTCTTCTCGCACGGGAAAATTGATCGAACTGATGTTGCTGGTTTGGAACTCAAACGGCCGGACGAATGACTCTGCTTGCCAGGAGATCCAGTTCGGCGATTCGGAAGAACGAAAATCGCCCTGCACCAGAGAACCGTCTCTCAAAACAAGTTGACCGGACTGTTTCGCGTCATCCGACTCCGCCGCCTTAAGCAGACAGGGAAGAGCGACAACCCACAACGGGACCAGGAATGCTCGCAGGAAAACGTTCATCGTGATTAACGTTCATAAATGGGGAGAAAGCGAAAATTGACCGCCAGGGCCAACAGGTTGAGTGAGGTACTCACCGATTGCCCATAAGAGCCCTGGAAGCTTCCGTCGTCGGCTTGCTGCGCTTTCAGTTCCCGGATCAGGTTTTTGTTCCACTTTTGCCAGGAATCAAAGTCTCCCTGAAACAACGCCTGGGCTTGATAGTAATGTTGGTATTCGACGCCTCCGTGACCGGAACTGCCGCCCGTCAACCGGTCCTGAAGATATTTGAGGGTCTGTTTGTATTGGGGGAGGTCCTTGCGTCGAGCGACGGCATAGACGAGCGTTCCGATCGAAATGCGGGCCATCGATTCGTTAAAGCCACCGAGTCCTCCCGAATAGGCGACTTGTCCCGAATCGGCGGTCATGCTGACGAAATAGGCGATCGCTTTATCGATCACTTCATCGGGCACTTCGATGCCCGCGTTTCGAGCCGCCAGCAATCCCACAAGTACCGCTCCCGCCACCGACGTATCGGCATCGGAGCCGCTGGGAGAATATCGCCACGCTCCCTGAGAATTTTGTTTTTGGGAGGTGATCGCCGCTCGAACGGCCAGTTCCAGCGATTCACCGATCGATCGTTTCTGTTGGGTGTTGGCGGCTCCAACCCACAAATTTCGATCGTCGACCGCGCCGTAGGCCTCTGACAAAGCCAGCATCGCAAACCCGTGATGATACATGCTGCCGCCGAAAAAGCCGGTTGATTCGTCCTGCCCCTGAATCATGCTGCGGAGTGCACGACGGATGTTTCCCGAGTAACGGCCGAAGTTCGGATCTTCTCCCGACGCGAGAAAACACATCACCGCCATCCCGGTAACCCCCGGTCCGTTCTGCCCCCCGGTCCAGTCTCCGTTCTCGGTTTGCGTTTTGACGAGGTATTGGAGGCCACGATCGTACATTTCGCGAACGTCGCGCGGCACCGGATCTCCGGAACGCAATTCGGGAAGTTGGGCGCGGGCGATCATCGGGGGCAAACTGATAGCGACAACCAGAACAGCCATCAAGCAGACTTTAGAAAATCGGAACGCAGAGAACGATTTGTCAATCATCAATCAGAACTCCATTCTGGATGAGAGAGGGTTTGTACCCCTGAAAACGTTGGATCAGCTTCCCAAGACTTTCCCATTCATTCTCCAGGAGGACAGCCTGGAGCTTTTGCTGGGGAACCATGGAGAGTTGATACAACACCAGGTACTGATGGTAGTAGTTGATGTTGTGATAGTTGGCCTTGGGAATGTCCTCCATCAACAAGGCGACGATTTTTTCGCGTTGATCGCTCGTCAACGGCATCTCATTTTCGATCATCGCCAACGTCCCGCGGACGATCGCTTCGTATTGACGTTGACGACGTTCGCGGACGAAAGCGTCGTACCGACTGCGTTGATGATCCTCCAGCACGTAGTCAATCGTCTTCTCCAACAACGAGCTTTGATTGTAGAGACCGGCGGAATAACGAGTGCGAACCGGCTGAATATCTTGCCAGACTTCCTGATATTCCTGCTGGGAGATGGTCCCGATGGGAATCTTTCGACGGAGCGTCTGATAGTCATTAAAGAACCGGTGAATATCCCCCTGACCGGCGAGCATTAAAGTTTCACGCTGTTTGTCGGTCAAATCGCATTCGCGAGCGATCAGATCGATCCGCGTTTGCAAAACGACGTTAAGATTCGCTTCGACTTCATCGAGCGTGCGAGATGAGTTGCCGAAAATCCAGGAAACGACATTCTCATCTATAAAGAGAAACAGATAGATCTGAAACAAAACTTAGACGGGGGTCCAACAAAAAAAAAAAAAAAA
>JABURQ010000162.1 GCA_014762625.1 Planctomycetaceae bacterium
ATCGCTCGGCGGCCTGCGGTTACGCAAGTCGGCATGAGCGATGTTGAATGTTTAGAGAGGCAAATTTGAAACAAACCATGAGTGCCAACCGGGTGGCGTTAGCACAAGAGGCCAGGCACCGTTCCATAATCCAAACTCAAAAATCCCCAATTGAGAGAACACCGATGACGCCGATCGAGCGGATGACCGCAGATTGGAAAAGAAGACTCGCGCGGAGGCGCAAAGACGCAGAGTAAGAACACTCATTCTCGCTAATCATCACTCATCAGCCGAGTTCGTCCCGATTAGTGAGAATCAGCGTTTATTAGTGTTCCTGTATTTCTCAATGAGAAAAGTATGAAGCTGGAAACTGAAAACCCAACACTTCACACTGAAAACTGTTTTTTCAACGACGAATGCTGAAAATGCAACAGGCGACACTACTTCAAACCCAGAGTTTGCCAGATCGTTTTACGAATCGGGCGTGCCGGTTTCTGTTGCTCAAATTCCAGACAGCGTTTTTCAAACTCGCGGGTCACCTTCCGGGCATAGTCGTAGGCTGATCCAAACCGTTCTTTCAGCGTTTCGAAATCGCGTCGTTCATCGGTGGCGGTTTCCAGGGCGGGCATTGGGGGCCAATGGTGAGCGAAGACCGGCGGCAAATCGCCGGCTTTCGAATATTTCAGGACACTGGGAAAGTTGGATTTGTATTGCTGAAAACGTTTATCGGTTGCGTTACTCATCAACCCTAATATGGCAGGACGACCGTTCGTATTGAGATCCTGCACATAGCGGATCGTGTCGAAAGTGAGCGGCAAGCCTTCCAGAGAAATCCGCGACGGACGAGTCGGAATGAGAATAAAATCGCTCATCGCCAGACCGTTGATGCAGAACGTGGAGGATTTCTTGACATTCGCGGGAAGATCGACGAGCACAAAATCGAACGTTTCCAAGGCCGGTTTCAGACGCGACAACATCAATTGCGTATCTTTCTTCCAGTTCATTGCTTCTTCCATCTCGAACATGCGCGGACCGTCGGGAACCATGACGGCCAGTTCCCCGAGAGAACTGCCGCGCGTTTCGGTTCCCGCCCGCCAGCAGATGAAAGGTTCGACGTCGTCAATCGGCTTACGACTGCTTCGCAATTTCGCCATCAGCTCCGCACTGGTTTTGCCTTCTTCGGTCGCCTGGCGAATGATGCGGTTTCCCAGTAAGGCACAGGAACTGGAAGCCTGCGCGTCGAGATCGATGACGAGGACTTTCCTGTCCCGATTGCCGGCCAGAAATTCGGCCAGGCCGACGGTCACCGTCGATTTTCCTTCACCGCCTTTGTTATTGAAGATGGAAACAATTGTCATAATGGATCTCTCAAGTGCAGGTTTGCAGATATTTGCTGTGTTGTACAAATGATTCTGCCATCCAGGCCGTCGAGATGCCAGATTCGATTGATCAGGATGCCGAAAAACGCGTCATCCGTCGTACATTCCCCGCACAAATTATCGAAATTCCGTGAGATGAAGCGATTCGGATAAGCGTACAAAGCGTGCTGGTTCGGTTTCTATTCTGATTCATCTGTTCACAACGAGAATTTCCTGCCATAGTGGATGGATGAGCCGTTCCGATCATTCACACTCTCTCTGGCGTTCCTCGCTGTCGCTTGTGCTGGCGACTGCTTGCTGGTCGGGTTATCTCATTTATCTCGCAGATTATCTGGGAACCAGTTTTCTGTGGGAGTTCACCGGTTTTGTCGCCACCATCCTCTGGGTGCTGTTTGCCTGCTTTTCACTCGCGTCGATGGAGTTTCTTTCGCCGCTCAGATTTCCGGCAGTCACGTACGGCATGATCTACTTCTGCTTTGGAATGCTGAGCTTTCTGCTGGGAGAAACAATCGACCAACCCCATCCCCATTATCTCTCGGATCACTGGTCCTCAATCGCATTCCGTCGAAGCATTTCTGTAGGATGTTTTCACGGAATTCTGATAGGCGCCCTGATCTCACTCGACCAACTCCTTCAGCCAAAGGAAGAAGGATTGAGAGACACGGTGTATTGCCCTCGATTCATGCACCTTCCAGAACTCGTGAAAGATCCGAGAGCACGCCTTGTGCTGTTGATTGGCGGCAGTCTTCTCTTTGGATACTACCTCGCAATCAGCGTGGATGTCTGGTGGATGAAATCTCGCGCGACCGTCTGGCCTCCCAAACGAGTCTATGCCGCCTGCATTGGAATGTGGTGCCTGCTCTGGTTTGCGGACTGCTTCACTCGACCACGAATCACGACGGCATTTGTTGTGTTTGTTTACTCCCTATTCATTTTTATCTTTCAAAGCCCTCTCTGGTTCGGAATCCTTCGAGAGTAACTCTTCACAAGATGTACTTTCAGAATGCGAGAGATCACCTCACTCCCCCAAGACCAGCGGTTCCGGCGTTTCGTCCCGACCGACCGGTCGCACGCCGGGGCCGAAGTCGTCTCCTTCTCCCAAATCGGCGCGGATCCGTTCCGCGTAGACCGTCAATCGATTCACGACGCCGGGGTTTTCCTCGGCAACGTCGTTCTCTTCCGCCAGATCGGTTGCCAGATTGTAGAGCCGTGCCGGTGACTGCACCCGTTTGGCGTTGAGCCCTTCCCGTTTCTGATCCAGAGGCAGATACAGTTTCCAGTACCCCGCACGGACGGCCTGGAGTTGATCGAGCTGGTAGTAAAAGAACGCCGTGTGCGGCGACTTGGCCTGCTCCGGATGAAACAGCAACCCGCGAATATCCTGGCCGTCGATGACGCGGTCTTCGGGAACGTCGGCTCCCGCGAGTGCCGCGAAGGTAGGCAGCATGTCGATCGTGGAACAGAGTTCGTCGTTGACGGTGCCGGCAGGAACTTTCCCCGGCCAGCGGACAATGCAGGGAACCCGCATTCCCCCTTCAGCCGTCGAATAGCCCCAGCCTGAGAGGGGCAGATTACTTCCCTGTACCGGATTGCGGCGGGGCGCCCCGTTGTCCGAGGTCCAGATGACGAGCGTGTTCTCATCGAGACCGAGTTCCTTCAGAGCTTTCAGAATTTGTCCGGTCGACCAGTCGAGTTCTTCGATCGAATCCCCCCACGGGCCGTTGTCCGATTTGCCCTGAAAATCGGGGCTGGCATAGGGAGATCGGGTACTTCCCGGCATCGCCTGCGGCATGTAGAGGAAGAACGGTTTCTCGCGATTCTCTTTCAAGAATTCAATCGCCCGTTCGGTGTAGCGTTTGGTGAGATAATCGCGATCGACGGGAGCTTCGATGACGGTCTCATTTTCCATCAGCGGCAATTTGGGCCACGGCTTTCCCTCGCGGGCGGTCATGTCGTCACTGTAGGGGATCCCGAAATAGGAATCGAACCCCTGCCGTGTCGGCAGGAACTGGGGCTGATCGCCTAGATGCCATTTACCGATGATGGTCGTCACGTAACCCGCGTCCTTGAGGACTTCGGCGATCGTGATCTCCTCGGGGTTTAGACCGTTGGGAGAAACCGGACGCAGCACGGCTCCATCCGGATCGGGGTTATCGAGACCGACGCGACGCGGATAGCAACCGGTCATCAACGCAGCCCGGGAAGGGGTACAGACTCCCGAAGCGGCGTAGTAGCTGGTCAGTTTGAGCCCCTCCTCGGCCATTTTGTCGAGGTGGGGTGTTTTGTGTTTCGTGGATCCGAAACAGCCGATATCGCCGTACCCGAGGTTATCGCAGAAGATGTAGACAATGTTCGGTTTGTCGGCAGCAGAGAGAGTTGTCGAGAATAAAACGAGTAACAGGAAGAGGGCTGAACGATGCATAAAATCCTCGGGGCGTGTCTATTTTGAGAAGTGGAGGTCATCGAGTGAAACGGTATGGGACCGCTGGGTTTTGCCGTCGAGACCGATAATTTGAAATTTGAGTTCGACCGGTGACGACTTCCAGTCGATGTCGATCGTGCCGAAGTGATTGTCGCGATACGCTTCGCCGATCCGATATTTATTCGGTTCGACGTTATGCCAGTCTTCGGTGAGACCGCTGGCGGTTATATCGTAGATGGGGTAGAAACCTTCCGGTTGTCGTTTACTGATCTCGGCCCAATGAACGTCGCCGGAAATAAAGACGACTCCGTTCGCTTTGGTCGATTTGATGAGATCGAACATTTTCTGCTGTTGGGCGGGGAGGTTCGTCCACGATTCCCAGCCGTTGTATTCATGGCCGAACTGAATGGAACTGCAGACGATGCGAACATCGGCCGGTGTTTGAAACTGCTTCTCCAGCCACTTCCATTGAGCCTCGCCGAGCATCGTTTTCGCGGGATTCGGATCGGGTTCGTAATCGTTCTTCCAGGGAGAGTTTTTATCCTCTTTCGTGAGGCGTTTCAGCGGATCGCGGAAGAACCGGGTATCCAGCAGAATGATCTGCAAACGTTTGCCGTCCTGTTCAAACAGGTGAGACCCGTAGATCCCCGGATGTTGGCGACGGGGGCTCTCTTCCGGCACTTTCCAGAAATCGAAGAAAATCTCTCGCGACTCGTTCTTCTTCGGGTACTCTTTGCCGGCATCGTTCCAGCCGTAATCGTGATCGTCCCAGATCGACAGCACGGTGATATTTTTTCGCAGCGCCTGAAATTCAGGCTTACTGTCAAGTTGCTGGTATTTATCGCGCAGAACCTGCACATCTTTTGTATCGGCGTAAATATTATCCCCCAGATAGACAAACAGATCCGGCGCTTGGGCGACGACCTGCTTGAGGATCGGCTGCGGCTTAAATTCTTTCGCGCAGGAACCGAACGCAATCCGCGAAGGGAGCCCCTCATAATCATCAATCGATCTGACGACGGGAGAGTCGTCCGCGAAGACAAAGCCTGCCAGCAGAATCAGCGGAAGAGTGCAGTAAACCCGGATGTTCATGACGTGTCGGCTTTTGATTCAAAAGTGGGGATCAAACAAACCAATACAAGCAGATCGGGGACGTCGAAGAGAAACTGACGTCTGTCCGAGGATTCACCGCTCCACCGACGTCTGTCCCAGATCGATGGGCACATTGCCGTCGAGGTAGCGCCAGTTTTTGATGAACGAAATCAGATCGGCCATATCCTGTATAGTGATATTCTTTTCGAGTCCGTTCGGCATCAGGGAAACGCCGTCCGATTTCATTTCTTCGATGTTATCCTTCAGGATCGTAACGGTTTTGTTTTCGGGTTGTTTGAGGGTCACCGAGTTGCCGGTCTCGTTGGCGATGATGCCGGTGAGTACCTTGCCGTCATCGAGCACGATTGTGTAGCTGAAATAGTTGTTATCGATGGCCCGGTTGGGATCGAGGATGTTGGTCAGTAACGCTTCCGGTTTCGCGGTCCGCGAGTCGGCGATATCGGGAGCAACGTTCACGCCGAGCTTTCCAATACGGTGACAGGCGGTGCAGTTCTTCTCGAAAATCGCCCGCCCCCGTTTCGGATCGGACGTCATCTTCAAGGCCGCTTGATACTTGGCGAGGACCGGCTTACGGTCTTCGGCGGCTGTTGACGCGAGAACCGTGTTTATGCGTTTTTTCAGGTCAGCGTCTTTGTGACGCGCGAGGATGCGGCGATGATGGGCCTGAATCTCTCCTGCCGGCACCTTGCCGGCTTCGACCGCATCCAGCAGAAAGGGAACCATCGCCGAACTTCCGACGATGCTGCCGAGTATTTCGCTGCGGATGGCAGGGGTCTGGCGTGAATAATCGGCGAGCAACGCGGGAGCGGCGGCTTTCGGGTCGAGCGCCGACCAGATACCGATCGCCTGCTGCCTCAGGGCGGAATTCGTTTCGTGCAGGGCCAACTGCTCCAGCACTTTGAGAGACGTTTCTCGCGGCGCGTATCGCAACAATTGCAAACTGTTGAGCCGTGTCGCCAGTTCTTCCTCGGGATTCGCGGCGGCCTGAGCCGATTGAGCAAAGACTGTTTGTAATTGGTCCCGAGCAGCTGGAGTGAGAGATTCGGATTGCGACAATGGACCGATCGTCGAACCAAGACCGAGCATAATCGTTTGCGACAACGGCAACGCCAGAGGTTTTTTCTTATCAACCGGGTGTAACTCCGACAGCGTGTTGAGTGTTGCGATGATCTCGGCATTCTTCTGAACGGCACGTCGCGCCCCGATCAATTGCGACAGAGAAGAAATCACGGGCTTCAGAGCGCCGAAATTCTCGTCGGACGTTTGTATCAGCACTGCGGAAAGCAGATCGACAGGACGATCGTTGGCCGCAATCCGTACGGACGCCACCAACCAGGGATCGCCGCCCGTTTTCAGGGAGAGTTTCGTGAGCACGCGTGTTTTGAGCGGACTGGCTTGCATCTTGCCGGTGGAAATAGCGAGTTGCAGTTGCAGGTGACCATCTTCCAGCTTGGCAGTCTCTTCGAGCAGACTGTGATAGGCGGTCTCTTCGATAAGTCGTTTTTCTTCTGCTTTGAGAAGCTGGGTGATCAACTTCTGGTTGGCGGTATGCAGGACGGTCTTGAGATCCTCGTCGGTCAACTGCCCCCAATTCGACAGGAGCCACAGTGCGGAAACTGCGGCGGGAGTATGCTCGCATTCGGTGAGCATCTTGCGAAGCTGAACGGTGACTTCCAGATCGCGACGCTCGGTGAGCAATCGAAACGCGGTGTCTCGATGCCAGCCGTTCGAATGAGAGAGCAGGTAAACCAGATCTTCCGACGTCAGTTCCGCCAGATGACTCGGACGATGCTGGGATCGTTCCTGAATCGGCTGTCGAGCGGAGAGTCGGTAGACGCGTCCTCGATCGTTGCCGTCGGTGAGGTCCTTCCGCACCTTCAGTTCGTCCGGCATGAACTGCGGGTGTTCGATAACCGCCCGGTACATGTCGCAAAGGTATAAAGCACCGTCAGGCCCGTGCGCCATATTGACGGGACGGAACCACGAATCTTCACTCGCCAGGAACTCGACTTCGTCACGACCGTAATGCGACGTGAAGGAACCACCTTGCGGTGACAACACATCGCGATGCAATAAACTGCCGGTCGGTTCGCAGGTAAAACTGTTGCCGTAAAACTTGGGACCGAGACCGTCGCCGCGATAGTTGGTCACACCGCAGGCGGCGGTAAATTGCCCGGCGTGCTGTGTCGAAGTAGTCCAGGCCGTCGTAATGGAATAGACGCGAGAATCCTGGCCGGCGGGAGAAACATCGTGTCGAAGGGACGGCAATAAGGCATACGGATTCTGTGCGAGATCGCGCTGCTCCAGGACAATATGCATACACGGATTGCGATTGCTACAAGTGAAGCGATTGCCGTAGTCGTCGAAGATCAAACCAAATTGCCCGGTTCCGGTGATCCCCTCATACTCCCCTGTCTCGGGATGGAAACGGAAATCGACCCGCGACAAATCGAGGGGTTCGGCATCTTCAGCCCATTCTTTCTTGACGGCCACGACCTTTCCGCCACGCAAACCGTTCGACACATAGATCCAGCCGTCGAGACCCAGCGTCGGATGATTGGCGCGGAGTTGGGGATTCTGTTCGGCGAATCCGCGAAACCAGGTTTCCTTCACGTCCATTTTGTCATCGCCATCGGTATCCTTCAGGTAGGCGATCTCGCCGGACATCGTGGTGATGACGCCCCCTTTCCAGGGAAGCACGCCGTTCGCAAAGAGCAGATGATCCGCGAAGACGGTCGCGGTTTCGTAATAACCGTCGCCGTCCTTGTCGCGGAGAATTTTGATTTGTGATTTCGGCGGCTCGCCTTCAGCAGGACCGTGCGGATAATCGGTCATTTCGACGACCCACAGTCGTTGATATTCATCGAAGGCAACCGCGACGGGATCGACGACCTGCGGCTCGGAAGCAACCAACTCGATTTTCACATCCGGATGGATCTGGAAATCCTTGAGTGCCTGTTTCGGATCGAGGGGACTGACAGGTTTTTTCTTTTCAGTAGACGCAGGTGCATCAGCTGTCACCGAGAGGTTTTGAGATTCCGGAGTTTGCGCGGGGGCTTCCGTAAACAAGACCAGTGAGGTGGTAAGAATCGTAAACAGACTGGCCAGGAAGGCGAATTTCATCGAGGACTCCAAGTCGGCTGGTAAGAAGGAGTGAGGCGGGACAGCGAGGCAACACTTCCATTATTCCGCAAGAGAATGCCGGTCTCAACGACATTCCCGTCAAAAGGCTTGGAATGTTTTCATTGCGTCCATTATTCTGAACAACGTGAGGCAAGTTTCAGGAAATAATTGGAGGAAAAGATGCGTGCGTCTCTCTTTGCCTGGCTCATCCTGATCGCTGTCATGGGGGCCGCTTCGGCGGACGCCGGAAAATATAATATGGTTCTGTCGATCGGCGATGATGCACCGGCGTGGAGCGAGCTACCGGGAGTCGATGGCGAGAAACATTCACTCGCCGACCTGAAAGATTTTCCGTATGTCGTCGTCGTCTTTTTCAGTAATAGTTGCGACGTGGCGGAGGTGTACGAAGAACGCATCAAGAAAATTGTGGAGACCTACGGCGGTCAGAAGAAGCAGGTCGCCGTCGTCGCCATCAACGTCAGCAAGGAAGAAGAAGATTTGCTGCCCGCCATGAAAAAGCGGGCGAAAGAACACCATTTCAATTTCGGATACCTTTTCGACGAATCACAGCAGATCGCCAAAAAGTACGGCGCCCTCTGGACGCCGGAATTCTTTGTCCTCGACCCCGATCGAAAAATAGCTTACATGGGGGGATACGACGACACTTCCGCCAGCCAATTTGTGAAGCATCATTATCTCATGGATGCTTTACAAGCGCTCACCAACGGAAAGAAACCTGAGATTCAAGAGACGCCGGCGATCGGCTGTTTGATCAAATTCGAGCGGAAACGACGACGTCGTCCGAGCGATGATTGACGCTCAGTCGAGTTCCAGAGACATGATTCCTTTGAGCTGCTCTTCAAAAACGTCATACAATCGTGGAGAGAGACGCAGGGTCTCATCATCCAAGTCTGGATCGATCAGCAGATCGACGTTCTCCTGATTGACTCTTGCAGCCAGCTTCAAAAAAGTCAGGGGCGAGCAAAGAATCTGACTCCCCATAAGTGATGTATCCCGATGGATTTGAAAACTTGAAGCCATGATGTGTGTCTCAGCTAACATAGGTAATCTCTATCGATGATTTCGCCCACACCGATAAAGATAGGGGTATCCCCTATGACTGTAAAGTCCTTTTTTAGATCAAAAACCACAAATTTCAGAAACACTTTTGATAAGCGGAATCGGCTTAAATGGTTTGATAGATGGTGTTTTGTGCGCATCCTGTGTATTTGCATTCAGACTCTCTATGCCGGTCTCACAGACTTCATGAAATGATCTGGAACCTCTATGTTGGAAGTAAGAGGGTTCACAAAACACTACTTTTTTGATTGAAAAACATGGCAGGTCGAACATTTGCGGTTGGGGACATTCATGGCTGTCGAACTGCTCTGGAGACTTTGTGCGATTCCCTGAAACTGACGTCTGAGGACACTTTAATCGTACTCGGCGACGTGGTCGATCGAGGACCGGACTCTCGGGGAGTGATCGACCTCCTCCTCAAGATGCAGGAGATCTGCGAATTGGTCATGATTCTCGGCAATCATGACGAGATGCTACTCTCCGCCTTTGAATCGAAAGGCAACTTTGAGCAGTGGTTGATGGTTGGCGGTCGAGAGGCTCTCGATTCCTACGGCCAGAGACTGTCTCTCATTCCGGAATCTCATCTGAATTTTTTGCGTTCGGCGGAGGGCTACCATGAAACGGCGACTGAAATCTTCATCCACGCGAACCTGGAACCCGGCGTCCCCTTGCCGGAACAAAGATCGAGATGGCTTCGCTGGGAGCATTTGTCAGGAAAAGAATCTCCCCACGAATCGGGTAAACGGATCATCTGCGGCCACACACAACAGAAAAGCGGCAAGCCGCTCACCTGGGAGGGCTGGGTCTGTCTCGATACCGGGGCCTATCGATTCAATCCGTTGAGTTGCCTCGAAATCGAAACGAATCTCCTGCACCGTACGGATGAGAACGGCAAACTTTATGATACCGTGCCTCTCAGCGAGATTGCTGAAACTCGGGGAGAGTGACCTTCTCTGAATTGTCCGTCAGTTTGACTCGGAGGAATCCGTAATCTCGTCAGGGAGTTTGAGCGGCGGACGGTCGAATCGACTGCGCATCCAGTTGAGAGAGCGAGAGACTCTTTCTTGACGTAACAACCTCAATTCAAGGGTCCGTTTGCCGGGGAACGCCGAACAGGCCAGCCCCAGAAGAATGGTGAGAATCCCCTGCCCGGGAGCCACCAGCATGATGATGCCGCACAAAATCAGAATCACGCCGACCACGTTGCGGAAGGTGAGAGCCACGATCCTGAGGATTGGACGGGAAGCTTTCCACTGACTGAGGTAATCTTCGTGTTTGAGAAAATAGTCTTCGGGAATCAGAGACAGCAGGAACGGCAACGCCAGCAGACTCCCCAGAAAGATCAAGGTCGAGATAAGGGCGATCCACTGCCAGGTTTCGGTTGTACCATCCAAGAAATCAAACATGGAAATCCGATTTGTACGGTAGTGATCCGAGTCAATTCTCCTTAGAGATAACTCAAAACCGCATCGATTCCAACACTCTAGCGGATCGAGTTTGCGTGAGTTATGGAACCACTTGACAGGCGAATGACTCACATTCACGACAAACTCACGTCTCTTTCCAGCCAATACCCGGAAGTTATTCGACTCATAAAAAACGGGCGGCCATATTGATGACCGCCCGTTGAATTCTAATCTCTCACCACCGACTACAGCGTCCAACCGGAACGGTAGTCACGCCCCAGGAATTGGTTCGCTTCGGGCAGGTTCGTCACTTTCATATTCTTCGCGTCCCACTCGATCGGCACGCCGGCACGCAGCGCAACATTCCCGAGCAGAATCGTTTCAGTCAAACGCCCCGCATAATCAAAGTTGGACATCGCATCCGGGCCGCCGCCGATGGCATTCACCAGTTCGCCCATCTGTTTGTAGTCGGGGTTTCCTTTCACCTGACAGCGAGGAATCGTCGGCTCGGGTTTTTCAAATTCCTCATACTTTTCTTTCGGTAACAGGACGTATTTCGCGCCGTAATCGTTCGGCGAATAGAGAGTCCCTTGATCGCCGATGATACAGGATCCGCTGTCGCTCATTTTTTCGCCATGAATCAGAGCGGGGTCGGGAAGCTTTCCTCCGTCGTACCAGTACATTTTGACGGCACCTCGTTCCGGAGTGGCGGGAAAATCAAAAACGATCTGTGACCATTTCGGGTACGATTCGTTTTCAACAACCCCGGAGCTTTCGGCGCTCACCTTGACCGGATCGAACAGGTTCAACGCCATCACAGCCATGTTCGCGGTGTGACATGCCATATCCCCGAGAGCACCGGTTCCGAAATCGAGCCATCCACGCCAGGCGAAAGGATGATACTTCGATGAATAGGGACGTTCCGGTGCCGGTCCGAGGAAGAGATCCCAATTGACGTGATCGGGTTTAGGCTCGGGTTCAGGACGTCCGGTCCCCTGAGCCCAGATCGGGCGATTGGTCCAGACGTGAACTTCGCTGACTTTTCCGATCGCACCGGAGCGAACAACTTCCGCCGCTTCCCGGAGACCATCGTGAGAGGTTCCCTGATTTCCCATTTGTGTTTTGACGCCGTTTTCAGCAGCGAGTTCCCGCATCGTCCGCGCTTCGTGGACGGACCAGGTCAACGGCTTCTGGCAATAGACGTGTTTTTTCTGACGCATCGCCATCACACTGGCGGCCGCGTGCGAGTGATCGGGAACGACCACCGTCACCGCGTCAATTTTGTCTCCGATCGCATCGAACATCTTTCGATAGTCGTGAAATGTTTCGGCGGTCTGATAGTTTTTCGCCATCGCATCGAGATGTCGCTGATCGATATCACACAATCCGACGATATTCCCCCAACGACCGGCGTTCGTCGTATCGACGCGACCTTTCCCGCCGACTCCGATACAGGCAAAATTGATCTTTTCCAGAGAAGATTTGGCGATCGTTTGTTGCTGTGACCCTGTCACAAACCAGGCGGCGCTGGCCGCGGCACCAGTCGTTTTGAGGAAATCACGACGTGTTGTGTGTTGACTCATAGGAGGTTCTCTCATTGTCTGGGATAATTCGAAGGAAGGCCATACCATCGGCATTAAGAGTCTTAGTCGTGCAGTATAGCGTAAAAACTTTACGAACAAACAACAAAAAACGTTTGAATCGGTTTGTCAGAGCACTGGTTTTCTACAGCCGTCACTGAAAAATGATCCGCGATTTGAAGAAAAGAGGTCGCGGTGGCGGCATCTCCCGATGGGGACGCGTATAATCGCATTCCATTTCTGTTGACGACGTCCTGTATCCGAGGCTTGACTTGAATTCGCAACCTTCTTCTCGATCTTCCGTCGTGGAATCCACTCTGCTCGGAGAGATCGAACTACGCGACAAAGAAGGAGCTGCGCGCACCATTCGCTCGATGATTTCGTTGAGCCAGGACGAGGAAGCCATCTTTGAGTTTCTTCCGAAGTTAATCTCGGCCATTCAGCAGACGAGTTCGCCGGATCTCTGCCTGTCGCATTTTGAAAGATTTCTGCGCGTTACTCAACATCGCGACAAACTCCTCTCCTTTCTCTCCAACAACCCGCGCGCGGTCGAAATTCTGGTCCGAATCTTCCTCAACAGTCAATATCTGACGCAAATTCTGATCAAAGTCCCCGAAGCCGTCTATCAGTTTATCGTGCGTGAAGATTTGGTGGAACTGAAGAGTCGCGAACAATATCGCGATGAGGCTCTCCAATCCGCGTCGAACACCTCTTCTTACCAAGACAGGTTGGATGCATTTCGACGCTATCAACACCAGCAAATCCTCCGCCTCGGCACCTGCGATGCTTTCGGCCTCCTCGACTTCCGATCCGTCACCGTCCAACTTTCACTCCTCGCGGACGGCCTGGTGCAAGCCTGTCTTTCCCTGATTACCCAAGAGACCGGCTTGTCACTGGACGGTTTTGTGGTGCTGGCGTGCGGCAAGCTCGGAGGCGAGGAACTCAACTACAGTTCGGATATCGATCTGTTGTTTCTCTCCGAGGAAGACCCTGTACCTTTCTGGCCGCTGGGGCAAAAATTGATCCAGGCGCTCACGAACGCCTCTTCGGAAGGGTTTCTCTATCGCGTCGATATGCGTCTGCGTCCCTGGGGAGCTTCAGGGCCGCTGGTCAACTCCGTCGAAGCTTCTGTGAACTACTTAAAAAACGACGCCCGACATTGGGAACGCCAGGCGCTGGTCAAGGCCCGGGTCATTGCCGGCGATCAACGGGTCGGTGCGAAATTTCTCAAAGAGATCGACAAACTGGTATTTGATGATCCCCCTCCCGATTTGCGCGAACAGATTCGATCCACCAAGGAAAATATCGAGAGAAAGCTGCTCGAAAAAGGAACTCCCTGGGGCGAAGTAAAATCGGGAGCCGGATCGATTCGGGACGTCGAGTTCATCACGCAGTATCTGCAACTCAAACATGGCGGTAAGCGACCCGAACTGCGGACTTTCAACACGTTGGAAGGACTCATTCGTCTCGCCGATTTCGGTTTCATCCGACCGGACGAGTATCGCCAGCTTACAACGGGCTATCTGTTTTTGAGAAACGTCGAACACGCTCTGCAATTGATGCACAACAAACAACTGCATCAACTCCCTCAGGATGCAGCATCGCTCGACGCTCTCGCCATCCGTCTCGACTTTCCCTCTCGACAGCAATTCGAGCAGCAATACGAATCGCACTCAGCATCGATCCGAAAAATATTTGAATCTCATCTGGGGAGCGACGACAACGAGGACGGCCCCCCTGAGGTTCGTGCGGCGGATCGTTTGTTAGCGCGGCTGGCGTTGTCCGAACCTGATTACCAATCCGTTTTCAGTGACACCGAACGAGTTCAACATCTCAACCTGCTCTCCGAAATCAGCGAGCAGAAGCCGATCGCCGTCACAACGACGCAACTTGAAGGTGATGAGACCTGGCAATTGATCGTCGTCGGCTACGACGCACGCGGCATCCTCTCATTGATTTGTGGATTGTTATTCGCGGGAGACTGGAACGTGCTGGAAGGCCGAGTCTTCACCGATGAGGATGTCGGCTCCGTCGATGTGGAACCGACCGGTGATGACGACCGCAACCGCGTCCCCCTCTTTCTCAATTTCTTCAAGGTTCAGCAGCAGTTCCCGGAGATTGAGGGACGACTGAAAAACTGGTCGGACTACGAAAGCGAACTCACGAAACAGGCCCTGCGCCTGCAATGTGATGAGGCGAAACGCGCGCAGGCTTCGGTGGCTCGCCAGTCGTCGCTACGGGTCGGACGCGTGGCCTCGAGCGAATCCTTACATTCGCTCCAGCCGGTCCGTTATCAGGTCGACAATATCAGCGATTCCAAACATACCATCCTGCATATTCAATCGGAGGACACCCCCGGTTTTCTCTACGAACTTACCAACGCCCTCACCCTCTCGAACGTGAACATCGTCCGCATGATCATCGGCTCCGAACAAGAGCTGGTTCAGGACACGATGTATATCACCGATCGCGAAGGCAACAAGCTGAACGACGATCGGGAAATCCGAGAACTGACCACTGCCGTGCTGTTGGTGAAGCATTGCATGCACCTGTTACCCGCCGCCCCCAATCCGGAAGTCGCCTGGCTTCATTTACGGGATTTCCTCGAAAAACTGTTCTCACAATCCGACTGGTACGAACAGATGGGCGATCTGGAAAGGCCGGATCGACTGGAGTCGCTTACAAGAATCCTCGGGGTCAGCCATCATCTCTGGCAGGACTTCCTGCGACTGCATCACGATAGCGTCTTGCCGTTCGTCCAAAACGTCGATCAGCTTTCCCAGGAGAAATCCGAATCAGATCTGCGGAACGAACTCGAGGAGATGATTCTTGCGGCGGATGGTGACGACGCGAAAAAAGAAGAACTCAATCGATTCAAGGACCGCGAAACGTTTCGGACCGACATGCGGCATATTCTCGGATACATCCCGGTCTTCGGGCAGTTTTCCGAAGAGCTGACACGTGTGTGCGATGTCGTTCTTGAAGCCGCGTTGAAGCTGGCGGAGGAGAAACTCGAACGTCGATACGGCGTTCCCATCGATACCCTCACCGGGCAACCCTGCCCGTTTGCGATTCTGGCTCTCGGGAAATGCGGCGGGAAGGAACTCGGATTCGCTTCCGATATCGAGCTGATGTTCCTGTATGAGGGAGACGGCAAAACCAACGGACCGCGATCCATCCGAGAAGTCTTTTATTTTGAAAGACTGATCAAGGAATTTCGCGAGTTAATCGTCGCTCGACGAGAAGGGATTTTTGAACTCGACTTCCGCTTGCGACCGTACGGGTCAGCCGGTTCTCTGGCGGTCTCCGTTGAAGCCTTTAAAACCTATTTCGCTCCCGACGGGCCGGCGTGGCCCTTCGAACGGCAGGCCCTGGTCAAGCTGCGTCCCATTACCGGTCATCGTTCGCTCTCTCACAAGATTCTGGCGATCCGCGATCAATTGATTTTTTGCGGGCAGTCGTTCGATGTCACCGCGATGCACGGAATGCGGGAAAAACAGGTGATGCAACTCGTCGATGCCGGGGGGATCAACGCCAAACTGAGCCCCGGAGGCCTGGTCGATATTGAATACCTGGTACAGGGTCTCCAAATCGCCCACGGCGAACAAAACACATCGATTCGTGTGCCGCATACGTTGAAAGCGTTAGAAAAGCTGCGCGACGCTCGCATTTTGACCGAGGAACAGTCTCGGGACCTGAGCGAGGCTTACAAATTTCTCAGAAAGCTAATCGACGCTCTCCGGATGGTTCGCGGTAACGCTCGCGATCTCGCCATCCCACCCCAAGACTCCGATGAATTTGAGTTCCTCGCCAGGCGTCTCGAATATTCGGAAAATCCGCGCCAACTCATACAAACGTTTGAAAGCTATGGGGCCCGGGTTCTGGAATTGATGCGACAACTGGAAGAAGAAGGCCTGTTTGAAGCCCCCGGAAAATCGTAATCACAGAGCACCGGAAGTTGAAAGATCGTCCTGCATTGCCTGCAATTTCTACAAAGTCACCAGAATTTTTGTCCGTCAACGGCACGAAATCGCATCCCCTGATGAACTCAAATTCCGATAGAGCCGGGTACTATTCAAACATCATGATCCCTACTGGTAATTGGAATACAAATTGCACATAATTCTATTTGGTGGTCTCACTCGTGGATTTGAACCAGAAATCCACCTGTCAGCTATTAGAACCGTGAAATTTCCAATTTGACATCATTCGCGCTCGCTGGTAGAACACTACTCATGATGGACAGCCTCGCTCTGGATGTCTGGAACTGGGTTTTTTGTTGGAGTCGTCGATTGTCGCACTCCGGGACTGTCTGTCTTAATTAACCGAAGGAGAAAGTTGCATGCGTAAGATTTCGAAACAACTCTTCGCTGTTGCGGGAACTTTTGCTCTTCTGAGCGCCATGATGATGGCCCCGGAAGCGCAAGCTCGCCCTCAGTACTTGAAGGGCTTCATCGAAAAGTATCCCGATCTCGAAGATGCTGCCAAGATGAAGAAGTGTGGCTTGTGCCACCCGAAAGACAAGAAGATGCGTCTGGACTACGGCAAAGCCGTCGGTAAAGGCCTCCAGAAAAAGAATGAAAAGAATGCCGAAAAGATTGCCGACGCTCTCGGTGGAGCCGAGAAAGTGAAAAGCGAAAGCGGTAAAACTTTCGGCGAAATGATTGAAGCCGGCAAACTGCCCGAATAATCATTTCTCTTTGAGTATTCAGGCCGGTTTGGAGATGCTCCAAGCCGGCCTTTTTTCATGCGCTCCTAAATCAGAGGGGAACAATTTGACCCCACTCCCCCTCGGATTCTATAATGGTCTTACATCCTCATAGATGCCCCACCTGAGATTACCCCACCCTTGGAACGCAATTTGTGTCCGCGTTCTTGAATATCTGAGAAGCTGCCGCGAGAAATTTGTGGTCTC
Source organism: Planctomycetaceae bacterium (assembly GCA_014762625.1). GTDB lineage: Bacteria > Planctomycetota > Planctomycetia > Planctomycetales > Planctomycetaceae > JABURQ01. Next base: position 16,998 of record JABURQ010000162.1, read on the forward strand.
GATTCTCAGCTTCCATTCAGATTCACCATTACCGTCTGGAATCAATTTATGTTCCGCGCTCGACAAAAACTAATCTTCCTGCTGATCGCCTCTGTTTGCTGGAGCGGATTCTGTAATCGTGCCTCCGCGGAGGAATCCGCTTCCCCCGGTCAGAAGATCTATCAAAAGCTGTGTCTTGATTGTCACGGCGAGCAGGGACAGGGAGTCGAATCTGTCTATCCACAGCCGTTGATCGGCGATCTCTCCGTCAACGAACTGACAACCTATATCGAGAAAACAATGCCGGAAGGCGAACCGGAGAAATGCGTTGGAGAGGATGCCTCCGCAGTCGCCGGCTACATTCACGAGGCGTTCTATTCGATCACCGCGCAGGCCCGCAACAGGAAGGCCCGGATTGACCTGGCCCGTTTGACAGTTCCTCAGTACCAGAACAGCGTCACCGATCTCGTGCAGAGCTTCACCTGGAGACGTTCGCTCGGAGACAAGAGAGGGCTGGAAGCCGACTATTTTAAGTCGCGTCGCCGCAATCGCGAGAACCAGGTCCTGGAACGGACAGACGGACGCGTCGATTTTGACTTCGGAGAAAAACCGGCTTTTCTCGCCGACTTAATTGCCAAGGAAGAAGAGGCCAGGAAAGCGGCAGCCGACAAGGAAGATAAGGAGGACGAGGAGAAGAAAGAGAAGGATGAAGATCCTCCTGTGCAGGAGGAATATTCGGTCACCTGGAACGGGAGTCTGTATGCCCCCGAAACCGGTGAATATGTTCTCAACCTCAAGACTGAAAATTCCGGGCGACTCTGGTTCAACACGGAGCGCGACCCCCTCATCGACGCACGCGTGAAGTCGGGCGATCAGACGGATTACACAACAACCATCAAGATGCAAGCGGGGCGCCTGTATTCACTCCGTCTCGAATACTTCAAAAACAAAACCGAAAAGACCGGTTTCGTACAACTCCGCTGGAAGCGTCCGCATCAGACTGAGGAAGTGATCGCCGAGCGATATCTCATTCCCGAAAATTCCCCCTGGTCTTTGGTGGTCGAAACTCCTTTTCCCCCGGACGATAAGAGCGTCGGCTACGAACGTGGGACCTCGGTCTCACAAGAATGGAATAATGCGACCACGTTCGCAGCGATTGAGGTTGCCGATAAAGTTTTGAAACGGATCAATGAGCTGGCCAAACTTCCCAAAGAAGAAGATAAGCACGCCGAGCACCTGCGACAGTTCTGTGAAGACTTCGCGGAACGCGCCTTTCGACGTCCACTCTCCGAGGAGGAAACGCAACTCTACATCGACCGACAATTCGACCAGGCCGAGAATCCCTTAACAGCCGTCAAACGGGTCATCATTTTGACTCTGAAATCGCCTCGGTTCCTTTTCCCCGGAGCGGCAGAGCAGGATTTCGACGACTTTCGCGTGGCGGAGTGGCTCGCGCTGGCGTTGTGGGATTCGATTCCCGACGAACAACTTTTTCAGGCTGCCGCCCAGGGCAACCTATCGAGTAGAGAGCAGATCGAATCTCAGGTGCAACGCATGCTGCGCGACGATCGGGCTCGCGTGAAACTACAGGGATTCTTTCACCAATGGTTGAACGTCGATCACTTTCACGACTTGTCCAAATCGAACGAATTGTATCCCGGTTACGACGCGAAACTGCTGTCCGACTTGCGGACGTCGTTGGATCTCTTTCTGGAACGAGTCGTTCTTCAGGATGACTCGGACTACCGGAATTTGCTCACCTCGACGGAATATCCTTTGAACCGAAAACTCGCCGAGTATTATGGAATGCCGCAGCCCTCCGGAGAAGATTTTGAATTCGTGTCATTCGAGCCGGAATCACGGGCGGGCTTGTTGACGCATCCGTTCCTGCTGACGGGACTGGCTTACGATGATGCCAGCTCTCCGATCCACCGCGGCGTGTTTCTCTCACGTTCGCTGTTAGGCCGATTTTTGAAACCGCCTCCCGAAGCAGTGGCCCCGCTCCCCGTCGATCTTCACCCCGACATGACCACCCGCGAACGAGTCGCGATGCAGACATCTTCCGCGACTTGCATGGCCTGTCATGGAATGATCAATCAATTGGGATTCACACTGGAGAATTTCGACGCGGTCGGACGTTTTCGTCAGCAGGAACACGGGAAGCCGGTCAATTCCCTAGGCCTCTATCTGGATCGAGACGGGGAGAAAGCTGAACTGGAGGGAGCGCGTGGCCTTGCCGACTATCTCATTTCCAGCGATGCCGCCCACAATGCATTTGTCGAACAGATGTTCCAATACCTGAACAAACAGCCGATTCAAGCGTTCGCCCCGAAAACACTCCAAAAGTTACGATCCGAATTTGAAGATTCCGGGTTCCATATTCGGAAGCTGATGGGAAATATCGCTTTAGAATCGGTGCTGGTTGCCCGAAAACTGGAACAGGCAGAGAATTGATTCCCATCAAATTCTTCTTGTATGAATCATCAGGAAGCCTATAATACATGTAAGCACTGAAGTGTTCCCACCTTAAGTCATCCCACCACCAGAAAACAACCTGCCATGAATCCTACTTCACGCCGTGAGTTTTTGAAACATTTCGGACTTGGTGCCGCGACGTTGCCGTTTCTCGGTAATTTGCCCAGTTTGGGGTTTGCCGGCTCATCGGAACGGAAACAGCGGCTGGTCGTGATGTTCAGCCCAAATGGGATTGTGCCCAAAAACTTCTGGCCGGATGAAGAAGGGACGGATTTCAAACTTAAACCGATCATGAGTCCGTTGGCCGATTATCAGGACCGGATGCTGGTTCTGAAAGGTGTCTGCGACAAGATTCGCGGCGATGGTGACTCTCACATGCGTGGTATGGGGTGTCTGCTGACCGGGACGGAACTGTTTCCCGGAAACATTCAAGGGGGTTCTCACACTCCCGCCGGTTGGGCCAGCGGCCATTCCATTGATCAGGAAATCAAACGCTATCTGCAATCGTCACCGGATTCTCAAACACGATTCGGCTCTCTCGAATTCGGCGTCGTCGTCCCCGAGCGGGCTGACACCTGGACGCGCATGGTTTACAGCGGTCCGAATCAGCCGGTCGCTCCGATCGACGATCCGTATCAGATGTTCTCCAAACTCTACGGTCAACTCAAAGATCGCGAGAGCCTCAAAAGCATTCTCGACGAACTGCAAACCGACCTGGGAAAAATCCGACAACTGGTGAGCGTGGAAGACCGCAAATTACTCGACGAGCAAGCATCGTTCGTACGCGATATGGAACGCGAACTGCAACAGGAAAATCCGGCGGAAGTCGGCCATAAAGTTCCTGAACTGGAACCGGGCATTCAGGACACGAACGACAACATGCCCAAGATTTCCAAGATGCAAATCGACCTGATGATCAACAGTTTCCAGGCCGATTTCTCCCGTATCGCCACATTACAATTCACCAACTCGGTCGGTCAGGCCCGCATGCGTTGGTTGGGCGTGGAAGAAGGACACCACCAACTCTCCCACGAACCGGATGACAACGACGACGCCCAGGACAAGTTGACTAAGATCAATACCTGGTACGCCGAACAACTGGCTTATCTCGTCAAACGACTGGACGAGACTCCCGAACCGGGTGGAACGGGTTCGATGCTCGACAACACGCAAATCGTCTGGACGAATGAGTTGGGCAAAGGAAACTCCCACACGCTGAACGATATCCCGTTCGTGCTGATCGGAGGCGGATGTGACTTCAACACCGGCCGCTCATTGAAATTCGATCGCGTCCCCCACAACCGGTTGTTGATGTCGTTTGCTCACGGCTTCGGTCATCACATCGAACAGTTCGGGAATCCCGACTACTGCGGCGACGGACCACTCAGTCTGTCGTAAGCCCCCGACGACTTTCCGATATTCGGAGTATCTATGGCGGCTTCATCGGAGTCTTGGATTCGTCTGGGTAGCTTTCTGGCGATTCTTCTGTTGATGAATCTCTGGGAATGGCTGAGCCCTCGCCGCTCTTGGAATGCCCGCAGGTCTCCACGTCTCGTCAGCAATTATCTGCTCGCGTTTTTCAACACGATTGTGTTACGACTGCTGGGGCCGTTTTCGGCGGTCGCCGCGGCGATCTGGTGTGAGGAGCAGCAATTCGGATTATTTTATGGATTGTCCTTCGGATACACTCTGAACGTGATCGCGACGATCGTTATGCTCGATCTTGCCATTTACGCACAGCATGTCCTGTTTCACGCAATTCCGTTGTTCTGGAGAATCCATCGGGTGCATCATGCCGATCTGGATCTCGACGTCAGTTCCGGCCTCCGATTTCACACCCTCGAGATTATCCTGTCGATGGCCATCAAAATCGGGATTGTGATCATGCTTGGTGCCGCACCGTGGGGAGTGATGCTTTTTGAAGTGATTCTTAACGGATGTGCGATGTTCAACCACAGCAACGTTCACCTTCCCCTTGGGCTGGATCGTTGGCTGCGAAAGATGATCGTGACGCCCGATATGCACCGCGTTCACCACTCGGTACATCGCCGGGAAACTAACAGCAACTTTGGATTCAATCTTTCCCTGTGGGATCGCCTGTTCCAAACTTACATCGATCAACCGCGCGACGGCCACGATGCGATGGAGATCGGATTACCCGAATACCGCGATCAGAACATCGCGGATCGAATCCCCGGCATGCTCTCCATGCCTTTTCGCGCCAACAACTCGCAGGCCGATTGATGCTCAGCACTGAGTCTCATCCGAGGAACGATCCTGAATTGCTGTGATCTTATTCGGCAGCCGATTCCTCTTCGGCGGCCGGTACTGGCTCTTGCTTGAGAGCGTAGAGAGGATTTTTCCCAAACGCGTTATTGCATTTCGGACACTTCGCTTTCGCGATGCTTTTCCCCGCTTTTCCGCCGATATTTTCTTTCTTACGTCCATCTTCACTGAGCGTCAAACCGCAGGCCTGGCACTTCCAGCCGATCAACTCGAGATCGAGCTCGGGATCGTTCTCGTAGAAGACGATGTTACTGAGATACTTGACCGGCTGGTCGGTGTAATGGCAGAGCGACGGCGTCGTTTTATCGGACATTGGAATCTGATCGGCTTCGAACTTCAGTTCGATGTCGCACTGTTTCTGCAGTTGTTCGTGAAACTTGCGGAACTGGGATAATGTCAGCGCCAGAAATTCCAGTTTATTCTCTTCGCGTTTCGGGATTCGAATCGCAACCAGCCCCGGACCAAACACATCAATCCCGCCCAAAATCGACTCGTGGGCATAAGCGGTTGGATGGACCACCGACATCTGCTTGAGATCGTCGATGCTGAACAGGTGATTGTTGTCGCCGGGAGCTTTTTTCAGACCTTTGTCGAGAGACAGATATTCGAAGATTTCGCTTCGCAAATCATCAGGCTTGCCGCCTCCCCCTAACCAACCTCCCTTTTTCGACAGCGAAATGACTAACATACCGTCCTTGCCGAGACAAACATCAACCGTCTCAAAAGCTTTCGCCAGGCTCCCCGCTTTGAGTTTCAGCTTGCCGGGCTCGACGGCGTGCAGATGCAGATCAGTAAAGTAAGACTCGGGGACGGCGAGTGACTGGTCCTGTTCGCCGGCCTCTCCATCAGCCGGCTTGTCGGTTTGTTTAACGGGCACGGTGAAGGGAGATTTACACTTCGGGCATCTCCCGACGCGACCGCGATGGCGTTCCTGCACTTCGATACGGTGTCCGTTCGGGCAATATACAAGAACCGATCCGGGACGTACCTTGGTTGTTTTGCGGGCACGTTTTTGCTCTTTGTCGGAAGTATGTTCGGTTTTTGCGATTTCCCAAAGCGCTTCTCCGCCCGTCGCCACCGAATGATCTTCGGTGGACTCTTCGTCTCCCTGGGAGGAGGCATCACCGGACTCTTCATCAGAAGCCTTCTCTTCCGAATCGGATTCCGCTTCCGTCGCCGCAAGTTGATAGTGATCGCTATCCTCGGAGGCTTCCTCCGTTTTGAGTGTTTCTTCGGAAGCCGCAGTCGATTCCTGAGTTGGCGGAGTCTCACTTACCGAAGAGGATTCCTCTCCCGCTAATTCAAAGTCCCCATCGTCCGCATAGAACGCCACGTCATCCCCCAGATCGAAATCGGCGGTCATATCGGTCGAGTGATCTTCCGACTTCGAATCGTGGACTTGCTCTTGCTCGTCCGGATTATCCTCGAGGTTGGAGTAAATTATCGGGCGATCCTGCGACATCATTTCCTGATATTTCTGCTCGATTTCTTCGCGCATGAACGCCTGACAATTCCAACATCGCACCACCCCCACGCGGACCTGTTCGCCACATTTGGGGCAGTTGACTTCGGCTTTGTCCTGAGTCTGTTGTTCATTCTGTGTCGGCTGAGAATCCAAGATCGATCTCTCCTTCGAATCCAGGCTGCTTGAAATTCAGAACTTCAAACAGGAATGGGTCGAATTATCTGCTGTGATGGGAAATAAAGAATCGTATGTAAGAAACGAAAAATCACTACCAACACTCCGTGAGTCTCATGAAAATATCTAAAAGATGGAGACCACGTAGTTTAGGGGAATCCCTAATTTGGTATTCTCAGTTTAACATCAGTCTGAAGCGATTTCAGCTTTGAATTCCTCAGACAGGCCTCCTGAACGAGTGTTTTTTCGGATAATCGACAAAATCGCCCCCTTCTGAAACCCAAATCAGGGTCTCAGACACTGATTTTGACAGTCCCGACTTCGCCTGACAAGCTCCAGTTCTGAAGGTGACTGCGTCAACTCAGGGATCGTACAGAATTGCCGGCGTCTTATCATGATCGAACTCAAAAACGTCTCACTGCAATCCGGCCAATTTCATTTGAAGAATCTCTCTGTCCGGATTGAAAAAGGAGAGTACGCGGTCCTGATCGGGAAAAGCGGCAGCGGGAAAACGACGCTTCTGGAAGGGCTTTGCGGATTACGTTCGCTGATCGATGGAGAGATCTGGCTATGCGGCCAGAATGCCTCCAGCTGGCCGCCGGCGCAACGAGGGATCGGGTTTGTGCCCCAGGATGCCGCCCTGTTCGACAGCATGACCGTGCGAGAGCAAATCGGTTTTGCGATGGAACTAAAATTTCGCCCCCCCCAGGAAATTGCCGACCGTACGCAGTATCTCGCCGAACGAATGAAAATCACCGAGCTTCTCGATCGAAATCCTAAAGGGCTCTCCGGCGGAGAACAAAAACGCGTCGCATTGGCGAGAGCGCTCAGTGCCGAGCCGAAAATCCTCTGCTTCGACGAACCGCTCAGTGCGCTGGATGAAGAGACGAGCCATGACATGATCGAGTTATTGAAATCGCTCAAAGGTGAATACACCGTGCTCCACATCACCCATAATCGCTACGAGGTCGAGTTGTTGGCCGATCGTTGCCTGTTGTTACAGGATGGCATCTTGAAAAGGGTCGATCATTTATCAACGGTTTCGTAATTAACATCGTCCATGAAACAAGCCCGACATGGAAAACCATGCCGGGCTCGCGACGGACATGAGAGCCGACACAGCTCTCGGTCGATCAGTCAGGATGTGCTTCAGAGCGTGTCCAGCGAAAATGTAGCGTCGATGACGTCGCGAGGGGGAACTGGGGAAGGAGATCGAAGCAGGCAAATCTCACGATTTGTCGATGCAGATCGACGACGCCCGGTTCTTCCGCAGCAAGTCAGAACGCTACATTTAAGTTGGATGTGCTCTAGATCGTGTCGTCATCCTTTTTCTCACTGTCGTCATCATCTTCTTCGACAAGAAGTTCGTCGTCTTTCTTGTCCTCATCGTCGTCTTCTTCATCGACGTAAGATTCATCTTCTTTTTTGTCCGAATCTTCATCGTCTTCGAGAATCAGGCGCGATGAGGTTTCATCCTCTTTCTTGTCCTTCTCTTCGTCGTCTTCCTCGAAGGAATACTCATCCTTCTTGTCCTCGTCGCTATCGTCCATGTCGTCACAGGCGATCGTTGCGGTCGGACTGCAGAACAGACTCGCCGAAACCAGGTTTGCCGGAAGCACGAAGCCAACAGCGGCCATCCAGGCACATAATGAAATCCATTTCATCAAATCATCTCCTTAATCGATGTAGCCGTCGCCGGGCGACCGGTCGATGACCGGTTCTGTCCGTCCCGTCGACTGACGAGCGAAATATTACCGACAGGAATTTTTCGAGAGATCGCGAGAAACCCGTGTCGTGTTATCAGAAAAAAACGCGACAACGGGGAGTGAGTAACCTGACGGAAACAGCATGATGTCTGGATGCGTTGATGTTATTATGACAATAGAGTTTGTCATCTTCGGATAGTTCACTTCCAAAACGACGATTTCCGCCGATGAGGAACTCTGATATAAAATCGAGTTCACTTTGTCAAAATGACAATCACCTCTCCACGGTTACCGGGAGCGTCGTATGCCTGTTGTTTATTCCGCCGAGAATCCTGCTGAGGCTCATCTCTGCCGACAATTTTTGTCGTCGGAAGGCATCGAGTCACGTGTTGATGGAGAAATCCTCTGGCAAGCCCGCGGCGACCTTCCCCCGAACGAATCCACCAATCCCACAGTCATCGTCTCGGACGAGGACTATGAAACAGCTCGAGCCCTCATCGAGCATTTCGAACAAAAGTTACAAGACGGTCGAGAACTCGACACCTGGAGTTGTCCTCATTGCGCGGAGGATAATCCGGGGAACTTTGAAGTCTGCTGGAATTGCGGCGAGTCGGCTCCTGCCGCGCAACAAACGGAGCCGTTGTGAAAGAATCTGAAACGGAAGAAATAAACAAACTTGAACAGAACAGTCACCAGCCTTTCCTCACTAGCGTGCTAAACGCCTGGAAGGGGGTGATCGCGATGGTTCGTGACGAAAGAAACTTCCGAATTGAAATTGCAGGGGCAGTCATATCATTCGCGCTGGCGGGATTTTTCAATTTCCCCCTCTGGAAATGGACAACCATAATCCTGACAATTTCGCTGGTTCTCACCGCGGAGGCAATCAATTCGGCGGTGGAATCTCTGGTCGATCTGATACATCCGGAAACACACCCCCTCGCGGGACGGGTGAAAGATATGGCCGCTGGTGCGGTCTTGATTGCGTTCTTGATCTCTGTGATCATCGGCGTACTGCTTTATGGGCCGCCTTTGTATCAGCTTCTGTCCACACATTGAAAATTGATGACATGTCCAATTCATTCTATCTGAGTGCCATCGCCGTTCTTCTCTCTCTGCTCGGAACTGACGTTCTGACAGCCCAGGAAACCATCTCCATCGAACCGGACCTGATCCATGTTCGTAATCTGGAACCTCGCGAATGGAGCGAATTTCCGGAAGACGCAGACGCAACCGAATTTCGAGGCCGGTTTCTCCTCGACAAAACCCTGAGCGGTCCCGCCGTCATTTGTTTCGAGCATCAGGACGTGAAACAAACCTGGAATGTGGCGTTGAATGGAGAGAATCTGGGACGTCTGGCTCGCGACGAGAACTCGATGCGGGTCTGTTTTGAGGTCTTCCCGGATCAACTGACGCGCGGCCTGAACGAACTGCGTGTCTGGACAAATTCCGACAAGCCTGACGACATCCGCATCGGTCGCGCTCAACTGGTCCAGCAGAATCGAGAGACCTACCTCAACCAGAGACGCCTGTCAGTCAATGTCTCCGCAGAGGGACAACCGGTGCCGTGTCGCCTCAGCGTTCTCAATCAGGACAAAGCGTTACAGACGACGAGCCTCTCCTCATCGGATCACTACGCAGTTCGCGCGGGAGTCATCTATTCGGCAACCGGTCACATCGATCTCGGCTTACCTCCCGGCAAATATACGGTGATCGCGGGTCGCGGTCCCGAATACGAAATCGCTCGGCGAGAGATTGACCTGACGCAGCATAATTCCGTGGCAGTTGAGCTGCCCATTCGTCGGGTCGTCGATACTTCCGGATGGGTTGCCTGCGACACCCACGTCCATACCCTGACACACTCCGGACACGGCGACAGCACCGAAGACGAACGCATCATCACAATCGCCGGCGAGGGGATTGAACTCCCCATCGTCACCGAGCACAACAAGCAGATCAATTACTCACGTCGGCAGGCGGAACTCGGGCTGAACGACCAATACACGCTCGTCACTGGAAATGAAGTCACCACCAAATGGGGACATTTCAATATCTGGCCGGTGCAGGCCGGCGGTCCCGTCCCCGGCTTCCGAGGAAATGAGTGGAAAAAGATCTTCGAGGACATTCAGTCCGCTGCTCCCGAGATCGTCATTCTCAATCACGCGGAAGATATCCATTCCGGTTACACACCCTTCGGTCGCGAAAACCGTCATCGATTGACGGGCCGACAACTGGCGGATTGGCAACTCCAGGCAAACGCCATGGAGATCGTCAACTCGGGAGCCCAGCAGACGGACATCATGCAATTGCCGCGTGACTGGATGGTTTGTCTCAATCGGGGGCAGTTCCTGACCCCGGTCGGATGCAGCGATTCGCACGACGTCGCCCGTCACTTCATCGGACAGGGACGAACCTACATTCGCTGCGATGATTCCGATCCGGGTAAGCTCAACGTCGAACAAGCAGTCACGAGCTTTCAGGAGGGACGCGTTATCGTCAGTTGCGGCTTGATCCCCTTCCTGACGGTCGAAGAACAATACGGTCCCGGCGATCTCGTTCCTCAACAGAAGAACGGCGAACTGAAATTAACGTTGAGAGTCGAGCATCCCGAATGGATTGAATTCAATCGCTATGTGATTTACGTGAACGGCGAACCGCTCCCCGCGATTTCTGTTCCACGGACGGACCTGGGGAGACTGTTTGAGCAGAGTTTCTCCATCCCAGCTACCGACCATGACGTGCATCTGGAAGTCGCCGTATTCGGACCGGGTGTGAAATCATTACATTGGCCGATCGCCAAACCGTATCAGCCGAATTCGCCGGATTGGGAGTCGTTGAACTTCGGCATCACGGGAGCGATCTGGTACGACGGGAACGGCGATGGACAAAGGAACTCCGCTCGCGAGATCGCGGAGTCACTTTGGAAAGACGCGAACGAGAAACCGACTGTCGCGATTCCACTGCTGAAAGATTACGACCGGGCAGTCGCTCTGCAAATGGCGGAACTGGTCCACCTGTCCGGCAAATCGATTCAAAGCGACGAAATACAGGAGGTCCTGAAGCAGCAACCTGAATTCGTCACACAGGCGTTTCAGGACTATTGGACCGAATGGCGACTCTCGGAAATCGCCCGTCTCGATCGAAACCAGTAGTCCCTCGCGATCATGTTATTGAATGATTTTTCATGACCAATCTGATTGACAAACTGAACGACAAGACGGCACTCATCGGCATTATCGGCCTGGGATATGTCGGATTGCCGCTGGCGAACGCCTTCATCCGGTCCGGCTTCCGGGTCCTCGGTTTCGATACCGACCCCGCCAAAGTCGAAAAACTCGCGCGAGGAGAAAGCTATATCAAGCATCTGGAGTCTGCCACGATTGCAGACTGGATACAGCAGGAACAGTTCGAGGCAACTTGCGAGATGTCTCGACTCAGCGAACCGGACGTCCTGCTGATCTGCGTCCCGACGCCGTTAACCGACACGCGCGATCCCGATCTCCGTTACGTCGCCTCCACGACCGCCCAGATTGCGAAAGTTCTCCGCCCCGGACAACTGGTCGTTCTGGAAAGCACCACTTACCCCACCACCACGCGCGATGTCTTGTTGCCGATTCTCGATCAATCGGAACTGGAGTGCGGCAAAGATTATTTTCTGGCCTACAGCCCCGAGCGCGAAGATCCCGGCAACGCCCAATTCTCCGCCGACCGGATTCCGAAAGTCGTGGGAGGAATCGACGACGCCAGCCTCAAAGCTGCGGTGTCGTTGTACGAACAGGCGATCGTGGAGGTCGTTCCCGTCTCCTCGACCGAAGTGGCCGAGGCCTGCAAGATTCTCGAAAACACCTACCGCGCGGTGAACATCGCCCTCGTCAACGAACTGAAAATGCTCTACGACCGGATGGGGATCGACGTCTGGGAAGTGATTGAAGCCGCGAAGACCAAGCCGTTCGGATTTCAGGCGTTCTATCCGGGGCCGGGTCTCGGCGGACACTGTATTCCCATCGATCCGTTTTATCTCAGTTGGCTGGCCAAAAAACAGGGACTCTCCACCCGCTTCATCGAACTCGCGGGCGAAATCAATTCCGGCATGCCGGAGTATGTCATCCAACGGCTCTCCGAATTTCTCAATGAACGGGGAAAACCGATCAAGGGGTCGAAAATCTGTCTACTCGGCGTGGCCTACAAGAAAGATGTCGATGACCCGCGCGAATCTCCCTCGTTTGTGTTGCTGGAAAAACTGCTGGAACGGGGGGCCGAGTTGACCTATCACGACCCACACGTCCCCGTCTTGCCGTCGATGAGAAAACACAATCTACCGGAAATGACCAGCCGGGAACTGACCCCCGAGTTTCTCTCGAAACAGGACGCCGTCCTGATCGCCACGGATCACGCGGCGGTCGATTACCCGAATGTGGTGCAACATGCTCCTCTGGTGATCGACACCCGCAACGTCACACAAGGGATCTCCCCCGTCAACGATAATATCCGCCGCTGTTGAGGAGAATCCGCTGATCGGTCAGCTTGGGTGCTGAAAGATATTCTCCCCTGCAGGAAGCCGTTGGTAAGACTGTACCTACGAGAATTCGTCTGATATGATGCCCGAACTCAGCGAGACTGAGTCGCAATGTTCATTTCGACGACGAACACTTTTCTGCGGAGTGTGTCGTCATCATTAGCAGCGTGTTGAGAAACGGATTTATCGCGAGAATGAGAGTTTTGAGTTGAACACAAGGAAGAAATTCGCAGGTGAATCCAATGATTCATCGAGAATTTGTGACGAAGTGACTCAGTTCAAAAATCCATTCGCAGCAAAATCGAGTTTTTCAACGGGCTGCTAGCCCTCTTGCCGGAGTGGCGGAATTGGCAGACGCACGGGACTTAAAATCCCGGGACCGGTTACGGTCGTGCGGGTTCGAGTCCCGCCTCCGGTACTGATTGCAGATTGTTATCGGGAGAGAGGCACGGCCGGGTGCCCTGTTCAACATTTTTGGTGCCATGCCCTCGCTTGCGTGGACATGCAGTTTTTCAAGCCAGCATACACGAACCGACCGAAGCCATCATCACCCAGGTGGCAGGACAAATCTACGCCGCCTACATCTCGACCGGCAAGGTGATTGAAGGATCCGAAGCAGAGTGGATGACCCGCTCCATTCGCGAAGCACTCCGCATCGCCCGCACGGTCGATGACAGGGTTCACGGAGCATTACAACGAGCGCCGGGCTCATAGCTCGCTCAAGTTCATGCCGCCCATTGGTGGTGACCCACCACCTGGGAACCAGGACATCAATCTGCATGAGATCGTTTGCCGGAAAGACCTCGGTGGCGTGATCAAGTCGTACGAACGACGAGCCGCGTAAGACTTCTCAGTCTCGTCAATCTCTCCGGTCACTGCGATGAAGGTGCGCCTTGATTACGACGATACACTAAAAAACGTCACTTCTGAGACGATTTCGACGGCTCTGATTCGTGCCTGTGCACTCTGAAAGTCAGTTCTGGTTGTCAAAGATCAGTTTTGATAACGACTTAACTCCGTTCGGTGTTTTTTGACCCCACGATATGACACATTCTAATAATTCCATGAATAAACGATTATCTCTCCTTGGACCGGCTGAACGACAATGACTCCTCCTTGCGACGAATAATTGTGCGAGTATGGGAACTCTACCTTCCAGAAATAAGCGTTGGGAGATTCATGATACTTATCAAGTTTTCCACGGCTTGGGAAGTCTTTACCAATCGCTTCAACATCTGACGCTTTGATGAATTTTGCTTCATGTTTTGATTTGAGTTCGCGCATCCATTTTTTAAGGCGTTCAGACTTGTCTTCATGATGAATTGCAAGTTCAGAGTAATTATCACTGTCGGAACCGAAATTTTCGGATGCTCTGGACTGGTGGCGAAGGCAAACGCATTCAGGAGGGGCCTTTATTCCCATGCGCCAAAGATGCCGCTCGCATTCGTTGAGGTGAAATCCCAGTAGATAATATGCAAAAGGGGATAACAACAACCAGGTAATGGCCGATATGGCGACCGCTTTCAGGTAAGACTTGACCAAAGAACGGGTTGGATCAGAAATGCTCTTTGCTGGGGTCTCTGGGGTATCCATCTGACGCTGCTCCTGTTAGCTCGTAATCTGTCCAACCACAAACGATTCCCCCAGGCATCGTACGTGAACTCATCGGTGACGGCTTCTGTCTCGTCCGTCACGGTGCGGGTCGAGCCGAGAGCATCATAGTGGTACGTCAGCGTTTCGCCGGTGGAGACCTCTTCCTGGCTGATCAGGTGCGTGTAAGCGTCCGGCTCATTCGTGTAGAGCCGATTGATTGTATCGGTCTCATCCGCCTCGGCCAGATACTGATTGCCGTCGTAAATGTAACGGGTGGTGGTGACCATCGCATGGCTCCTTCGAAGTTGTACTGTAATGTCCAGATACGGACAGGGAAACAGCATTCTTCAAGTTGCTGTCGGGAATGGTGTTATCGCCTCAACTTTGCTTTTCCACGCGAATGCCGTCCGGGTTAAACGACATTGTCTCCCGGCTTAACGTTGGCAACTGGATAAGCGTGTTTTTGTTCTCGTAATCCCAACTGTAGGTGGTCAGATCGCCGTTCGGCTCCTCGACGATCTGCTGATTGCCGTCCGCGTCGAACATATAGGTCGTCGTGCCGTTGGCATCGAGGTCCACCTTTAAGTGGCTGTACCGACTCATATAACAGGGAAACTTATAGACAATTGTACGTACCATGCGAGATGAAAAACAGTTGCGCAGAATCCAACAGAAAGGTCAGGCAGTAACTCTCGCTTAAACGAAATCAGATTGATCGCAATAATATACACCATAAATATAACGTAAATAGGATGAAATATAAAGTCCATCAGCACGATAGTATAAATGCTTAGTGGGGGAGCTGTAGTTAACCACAGAGCTAGCATTACAAACAACACATGCATTATATTCATTGATGCAAGGCTATGAGACTGGCTGGCTCGTTGGCTAAATGAACGCAATAAGAACAAAAAGGGCTGACTTAATGATATAATAATAACTAAATTAAGTAAGAAGTATTGCGTGCGTACTAGAGTGCTGCTTCCGGCGGGGATTGGCCAGAGAGTATACGTTAATACTGAATACAGTATGAGAATCTCATAAGCTACTGCCAAAATAATTCGTACAGAGTTCATAGTCATAGCGTGAGTACATCCACTGTGGTGCAATCGTGTGCATATCTCGCTCATGAATGAGTGATGAAATGTATGTATGTGCCATAAGCCATATGGTCTAAGCGATTGATAGCGTAATCATGTGACGTAGTTCTGTGACGCATATTACAACTCATCCCCCAACCCTGTCCGGCTTTTCTTTGAGTCTGTGAAACACAGCATTTCGCACGTAAAAATATGGTTTTAGGACCGCTTCTACTGGTTTGTTGCAGCTTATTTATACGGAGCATGTCTGCCGGGTCCTCGACTCGGAGGATGGGGGAAACTTGGTAATCGGTCCGGTTTCGGGGCACGCTTAGGAGGTGAAGAAGGCTTGGGGAATGGTGGTTTTGGGCACTCGCATAGTCCCCATTCTACGCAGCATTGCGTAAGCAGGCCACTCCCACCGAAAAGGCCTCCCCCAACAATTCCATACTTCTGGCAGCATTCTGCGTTCCATCCAACAGGATCTACGTTCCATGGTGTGTTGTCTGGTGCTGTCGACACTTGACATGCCTCGGTCAAGCATCTGAGACTCCAATTACTGTTTCGATTTAGAAGGGTGTATTCAGTTTTTGCGTTGATAAAACCATCGTAATAATTTTTTAAGCATCGGCATGTTGAGTCTGGATAAAACAGTTCGTCACCTTGGTCTGCATCGGAGACAGGCCTATTCAGAAAATGATTTGGAGGATTTATTCCGCCTGTTATAGGTCCGCCAGTCGGTATAGGAATGTCTCTTGTAGGCCAAAAATCTAACCAGAAAGGACTTCCTTTTGTCTTCTTTGGTTCGCCAAAATGCTGATCAGTCGTAATAGTTAACCCGCAATGCAATATGTCAGACTCATAACCTTTATGGTCAACACCAAAACAATGTATGCCTATTTTGCACAAGAGCCCGCTTGGATCAATTAGCAATAATGGACGATTCGACACATACCCATATACATTCAGCCCATCGACGAACCCGAGGGGATCCATGCTCCCCCAGCGGCCTGTGCTCGGCTGATACGTCCTGGCCATCACGTAATACGAATCCGTGGCATCTTCCCGGTAGTAGCCGTGTTCACCCACGTACTGAAACGGAATGTCGTTCGTGCCTGTTCGTGACAGCCGGTTCCCCCAGGCATCGTAGGTGAACTCATCAGTGACGGCCTCTGTCTCATCGGTCACAGTGCGGGTCGAGCCGACAGCGTCGTCGTGATAGGTCAGCGTTTCACCCGTGGAGACCTCTTCCTGGCTAATCAGGTGAGTGTAAGCGTCCGGCTCGTTCGTGTAGAGCCGGTTAATCGTATCGGTCTCATCCGCCTCGGCGAGATATTGGTTGCCGTCATAGATGTAATTGGTCACCGACATGGCCATGACTCCTTTTCGTGATTATCTGTTTATTGATGTCCTGTTGCAAGACATATTCGTAACCCCTTGCTATCACGACTCTTTTCGCACGCGAATGCCGTCCGGGTTAAACGACATCGTTTCCCGGCTTAACGTTGGCAACTGGATCAGCGTGTTTTTGTTCTCGTAATCCCAACTGTAGGTGGTCAGACCGCCGTTCCCTAACCGAGTCGGTCACAGCAGCGATGATAGAGACAGTGCGCACAAAAAAAGCCGACGGAAGAATCCGTCGGCGGGAGTTTTGTCGAGTGTCTGTTACAGTCCTAGACGAACGGAGTTCGACCGGGGATCGAGACAGGTCGCATCGGCAGGTCTCCCCATTCGTAACTTTCGGGGGAGAGGTCGAGTTTCGAGTTCAGGCACTCTTCCCAGGTCAGTTGCTTGCCGGTGTAGGCCGACATACGACCCGCAATCGCCATCAACGAGCTCATCGACATGTAGTAGCCGTTGTTGATCGGTTTGCCTTCGCGGATGCTGGCGAAGAATTCGTCGTGCTCGATCTGGTACATGTTGCCGCTCGGGCCTTTGTAACGCCAGATCAGCTCACCGTTCCAGTCGTAGATGCGATGCTTGAAGACATCGACGCGACCTTTGGTGCAGAAGATATGATCCGAAACGTCGTTCGTCGAACCGCTGAAGTGACGGCAGCGAGCAAACGCTTTCACGCCGCTATCGTATTCGTAGACGACGTTGAAGTGATCGTAAATATTGCCGTACTTGGGATCGGTCCGTTGGATGCGTCCTCCCGTTCCGGAGACGGAGACGGGCGTTTCATCGAGCATGGCCCACGCCATCTTGTCGAGACTGTGGACGTGCTGTTCGGTGTTGAAGTCACCCGAGAGCCAGGTGTAGTAATACCAGTTCCGCATCTGGTACTCCATGTCGCTGTCGCATTCGTCGCGCGTCGCCCGCGGATCCCAGACGCCGCCCGAATTGTAACTGCATTGCATGGCGGTGATGTCGCCGGCGGTTCCTTCGTGAATCTGCTCGAAGGTAGCCCGCATGCCGGGGTGATAACGCCAGCAGAGACCGGAGACAATCGAGAGACCCTTTTCGGCAGCGAGATCGCAGGTCTCCAGGACGGAACGAATGCCTTTCGCATCGACGCCGACCGGTTTTTCGACGAAGACGTGCTTGCCGGCTTCGACGGCGGCCCGCAACTGCATGGGTCGGAAGTGCGGCGGAGTCGCCAGCAGGACGACGTCGCAGGAATCGATCACTCCTTTGTAAGCATCGAAACCGACGAATTTGTGATCGGCATCGACGGTCACGCGGTCGCCGATCGAAGAGGCTTTGATGTTGGCCAGTCCGGCTTCCAGGCGATCTTCGAAGGCATCCGCCACCGCGTGCAATTCGGTATGCTGGTCGGCAGTCAACGCCTGAGCGGCGGCTCCCGAGCCTCGCCCACCGACGCCGATCAGACCGACTTTGAGCGTCCCCGTCCCCTGGGCGTGAACCGCGGTTTGCAATTGAGACGTTAAGCCGGCCGCCAAGGCAGCCGTGGTCCCCGTCTTCAGAAAATCACGTCGGGAGGAATTTGATTGATCGGACATTTTGGTCTCCGGTATTAGCGGGATTGAGGAGTGGTTTCAGGTGGGAAATCTCACTATATCATACCGGATAATGAATTCAGAGTCGGAAATCTGAATTGCGCGTTTTCTGAATATTTTGCCTTCCGGCTGAACGACCCGAATTGAGAGCGCCGTCAGCAGCGACTATGATGCACCGATTCTCGATCGAGACTCCTCATGAACGAACAAATCGCCTGGCTCAACGGAGAGTATCTCCCCTTTTCCGAGGCCGCTCTCCCTCTCAGCGACTCGGGGATCGTTCACGGCGATGCTGTGACCGAAATGCTGCGAACGTTTCGTCAGCAACCGTTTCGAGTGGCTGAGCATCAGGATCGGTTTCGACATTCGCTTGCAGCATCGCTGCTGGAATGTCCGTATGCGGATGAGGAATTGAGCGAAGTCATTGAGCAAGTGGTTCGTCGTGCGACAGAAGACCTCCCCGGAGAAACTGATCTGGGCGTGATCCTGTTTGGGACGGGTGGCCCCAATGTCACCTATGTGGGGAAGTCGGCAGCCTCCGCCCCCACAATTTGCGTCCATACATTTCCCCTCCATTTTGAGTTGTGGAAAGAAGCTCTGCTTCAGGGACAGCATCTGGTCGTGTCAGAACATCCCGCCATTTCAGTCGATTCGCTCGATCCGACGATCAAATCGCGCAGTCGAATGCACTGGCGGATTGCCGACCGGAAGGTGCGGCGACAGGTGCCGGGGGCGTCGGCCCTGTTCGCCACCCGCGAGAAGCAGATCACCGAGACGAGTAGCGGCAATCTGTTCGCGGTCCTGAATCGGGAGATCGTCACGCCACCGGCGGAGTTTGTCCTGAACGGGATCAGTCGTCAGATGGTCATCGAGCTGTCCCGACAACTTGACTGGCCGGTGACGGAACGGCCTCTCCTGGTTGAAGAAGCGTTGGAGGCGGAGGAACTGTGGACGTCTTCGACCCCTTACTGCTTACTGCCCGTCACCCGATTGAACGATCGAGTGATCGGCAGCGGAGAACCGGGCGAACGTTACCAGCAGATCCTAAGTGCCTGGAGTGAACTGGTCGGGGTCGATCTCCGCGCTCAGCTTTTGAATGGATAGTACACACACTTATTCGAAATCAACTTCCGACACGAGTTGCTCCGCCTGCTGACGGAGTTTGTCTCGATCGAGCCGAGAACTGAGAGGTTGCCAGCCCATGCCGTCGAGAATCAGAGAAACGCTTTGAAGAATCGTCTCCAGCGGTGCTTTGACACCATAAATTTTTGAAGATGGACCGGTCTGCCATAGAGTATGACCGCCGAACGCCGTCGCCCACAGTCCATAAGCCAGTTCTTCAGGAGTCATCCCGTCGGTCAGTTGCAGATCCCCTTGGGCGATGCCGTCTCGAATCAGCCCGGCAACGATCTGCAGGCAACGGGACTCACCGGCGCGCAGGCTTTCCTGCCTTTCGGGGGCCGCCTTTTCCCGGAGCGTCTCGGTTCGCAGAATGATTTCTGCTGCAAAATAGTGAGAATATTCCTGAACGAATCGTTCGAGCGACATCCACAAAACCAGCATTCGTTCGCGAGCGCGTCCCGGAAACGCGGCCGCTTGCGAGAAGAGGTCCGCCCGCGTCTCGACGCCGCGCGACGCCATGGCCATCAGGATGTCTTCCTTGTTGCGATAGTGACCGTAGACGGTTCCTTTGGAGCATCCGATTTCGGAGGCGATCTCCTCCATGTTAAGACCGTGATAACCGACCGTTCGAAAAATCCGGGCAGCGACGGAGAGAATCTTCTGTTCGCGTTCTGCGATCTCGCGTTGTTTTCGGGTCGAGCCACTCATGTCAGCGGTTGAGCTACAATTTTGGATGTGAGGAGAAACCTTGATGCTGAGTCGTTATTGGAGTGATTCGCCAATCGCGTACAACGCCGAGTCGGTCCGCACGAACAACATTCCCGCGGCGGCTGCCAGCGTTGCTTTTCCTCCTTCCGGCATCTGGTTCTCCGCCAGTACTTCGGGTTCCCCTTTGAGAGAAATCACGAAGACTTTTCCGGTCACATCCAGATTGAACAGACGATCGTTGACAACGATCGGTGACGCGAAGTACGTTCCTCCCACTCTCAACCGCCAGATCAATTCACCAGTTCGAGCATTGTGGGCCGAGACGACCCCTTTGTCCTCCCAGAGATAGAGACGGTTCTGATAGACAATCGGCGTCGGCACGTGCGGCGATGACTTGAAGACGCGATATTCTTCCTCGGCAGAGAGGATATTCTTTTCCTCGGTTTTGGTTTCCGTCAGCGGACGAACCGCCACGACATTTCGTTTGCCGCCGGCGGCACCGCTGCTGCCGATGACCAGTTCCTCGTAGATTACGGGAGAACCGACCGCTCGTTGCGAATGCCTGCCGAAAACATCGATATGCCACTTCTGAAGACCGGTTGCCGGATCGACTCCGATAATCCCCTCATAACAATGAGTAAAGATGATTTCCGGTGATCCGTTGGGAGGTGAGTAGACGCAGGGAGTCGTGAAACAGGCGCGTTTCCCCTCTCGAGGAATTCGCCAGATCTCTTTCCCGGTTTTTCGATCGAGCGCCAGGAGCGCACTTCCCTCGCGATGATCGTTGGCGATGAAGATCCATTCCCGGTAAGCGATGGGAGAGGAGGCGCCCCCCTGACCTTGAGTCCACGGACCGAGGTCGTAAGTCCAGCTGGTTTCTCCCGAATGCGTCAGCGCGACCACAGAGGAGCCCTCCGCCGAACGCCAGATCGTATAAACGTAAAGCTCGTCAACCGCCGGTGTGCTGGAGGCGAAACTGTTGTTTTTATGCCGCTTGTATTTCGTAAAGGGAAATTCGTGCTTCCAGTTCTGGCGACCGGTGGCGACGTCGAGGGCGTAGAGATAACGTTTCCCTCCCTCTGCGTCGGCGGAGGTGACGAAGACCTGCCGATCCCAGACGACGGGGGAGGAATTCCCCTCGCCCGGAAGGTCGAACTTCCAATGGAAGTTACCTTGGTTCCACTCTGTCGGAATCGTCTCGATCCCGCTGATTCCACTGCCGTTGGGACCACGAAAACGGGGCCAGTTCTCCTGAGCATCGAGTGAGGACAAAACAACGGACAGCATCATCGCTACGAGCGCATACAATTTGGGTCGCATCAACATCTTCTTTCAAAAGCGTGAGGAAGACTCCCTTGTGTTCTTCATGCTAAATCACAGAACCCACTCAAGATAGACCGTTCCGGTAAGAAGTCAGCGGGCCTGCTTAATTCATCGCGGCTAATAAGGAGCGGGCCTGTTCGATGGCATGTTCCATCGCCTGTTGCTCGTGTTCTTCGTTGCATGTCTGCAGACAACGGCTTAACAACTCCACGGCGAGTCCGGGTCGCCCCGCCTGCAATGAGACCATGCCGAGATCTTTTTGTTCCTGGCAGTTTCCCGGTTGCATAGCTGTCAGGCGGTGCTGCACTTTCCAAAGCGAACGCCAGTTTTCGTGTTGTGCATACAATGATTTGAGGTTATTCAGCATCCGCATCACGATCAGTCGCGCATCAGTCGGAACTAATGAACTTCGAATCATCTCTTCCGGAAGTTGACTCACGCGTCTCAGCCATTCGAGGCATTGTTCCTCGGTCAGAATTCGACCTTTTGAAAAGGCATCCAGATAAACTGGGCCGTCCAGTGTCTGCAACTGACACACGAAATGCATGGGAGACGCGACACCATGCAATTCGATCCCCAATCGTCGAGCGATACCCATATAGACCAGCGACAGGGTAATCGGCAAGCCGCGGCCGGTGTCGATGACGCGATTGAGATAACTACAACGAGTGTCCCGGAAGGCTTCCGAATTTCCAGTGAATCCGCGATTTCCCGCCAGCTCTTCACAAATCAGCTTCAAAGCCCCCAACTCCGTGGGGCATCGCATCACGACCGGCTTGAGCGAGTCGGCCACTTCGTCAAACCACGTCAGATACGACTCAACGTCCAATTCCGGGTACTCATCGCGTGCAATTTCCAGAGCCACTCTCTGCAAATCCACATCCTGTTCCCGTTTGATCAGCCGTGAGAACTGAAGTTCCAAACTGTAATCCGGTTCGCTCGTCATCAAAAATTCGTGGTCTTCCAAATAGGCGGGACTGTCGAGTCAAATCCAAGGCAGATTATGACGGTGAGGTATAGTATGATGACTATTTCATCTCCTGTTTCAAGATAACATACACACGCCCTCCATGCGATTTGCTTTTGAAATTGGCTCCGGTTTACCAAAATCCCCGGATGCCTTTTTTCAGGTGATAAGGTTTGGAGAGAGAAATTCGCAATCGTCGAGCGCCGGACAGTTTCGAACATGGTGAATCTCCCGATACAAATTGTCCTACGAGGAACTGGCGGCGGATTCCTCCCATTTGACTTCACGAACGGCGTCAATTTTGATGGAGTTCAGATTTGATGGAGTTCAGAAAAGCACCGTCCCCTGAAACTGACACTTGATGATATTGAGATTCTCCACACCACCCATCTCCTGAAAGTCGCTTACATGTCCAGATATTCTTTTCTCCTGATCCTACTGCCGTTGATTCTCGGAAGTCAGACGAGCTCTTCTCTTGCTGCTGAGGATAAACTGAATGTACTGTTCATCGCCGTCGATGACTTGGGAAATGTCCTGGACCGCGACAGACCTGCCGGCATCAAAACACCCCATCTCGACGAATTGAAGGAACGCGGCGTCTTCTTTCAACGAGCCTATTGCCAGATTCCACTCTGTAATCCAAGTCGGGCGTCTGTCATGACGGGCAAGCGTCCCGATGCAACCACCGTCTGGGATCTGGACCGTCATTTCCGTGACCAAATCCCTGATGCGGTGACGCTCTCGCAGCAGTTTCGCCAACGAGATTATCAGGTCGCCCGAGTCGGAAAAATCTATCACTACAACGTCCCGAAAGGAATCGGAACCGATGGTCTGGATGACAAACCGTCTTGGGACAAAGTGATCAACCCCAAAGGTCGCGATGTCGCCGAGGAAGCGTTGATCACCAACCCCACCCCCTGGAAACCGGTTTCCGCGGCCATGAGCTGGCTGGAAGCCGACGGAACCGACGAAGAACAAACCGACGGCATGATCGCAACAGAAGCGATCGGACTACTCAAGGAATTCCAGGAACAGCCGTTTTTCCTGGCGGTCGGTTTCTTTCGACCTCATACCCCCTACGTCGCCCCGAAAAAGTATTTCGAGATGCATCCGCTGGAAGAGATTAGACTGGAAGAAGTCCCTCAAGGAGATCGTGACGACATTCCCGCCGCCGCCATCCCTCACAACATTCCCAAGCCGGACTACGGCCTAGAAACGGAGATATTGAAAAATTCTCTGCAAGCGTATTATGCGTCCGTCAGTTTTGTCGATGCTCAGGTTGGACGGGTGGTCGCCGAGCTCGACCGTCTGAATCTCAGCGACAACACGGTGATCGTATTCTGGAGCGATCACGGCTATCACCTGGGAGAACATCACCTCTGGCAGAAACGGACGCTGTACGATGAGTCGGCGCGAGCCCCCGTCATTATCGCTGCTCCGGGACTCGACACCGCGGGAACGACCTGCAATCGGGTGGTGGAATTCATCGACATTTATCCCACAGTCACCGATCTCGTTTTCGGGACTGTTCCCAAAGACATTGACGGCAGAAGTCTGAAACCGTTACTCGATGATCCTCAACAGAAATGGCGGCATCCGGCGTTCACACAGATTCTCAGACCAGGAGACGGTAAGCCGGTGATGGGTTCCGCGATCACGCTGGGACGCTATCGTTATGTGGAATGGAACGGCGGTTCGGCCGGGCGGGAACTCTTCGACCACCGCACAGATCCTCGGGAATTGACGAATCTGGTCGACTCCCCCGACCATCAACAGATCATTCATCGTTTGCAGAAGAGGTTGCACGAGAATATCTCCACCGACGTCCCCGAAACACCGTTCAATCCGAAACGTCTCTGACTTACACGAATCCGTCAATGACGAACGCCAGTACCATCACATCAGATTCCCCGGCTCCGATTCTTTCCTCACGTCGTGAGGGGCCGCTGGAAATCAAACCGCTAGCACTCGGAAACGTCCATATCGGTTTTCCCATCGTGCAAGCGGCTTTGAGCGGCTATAGCGACTGGCCGATGCGTGTTGTCGCTCGCCGACTCGGAGCCCCCTATACCATTCACGAAGTTGTCATCGACCAATTCGTTCTCGATCTCAAGGACCGAGAGAAAACCAGGCACCATCTCTTCATCTCCGACGAAGAACATCCCGTCGGAGGACAGTTGATGGGGGCACAGCCCGACGACTTCGTTGCCGCCGCCCGCAAACTGGTCGAGGTCGGTTTCGACGTCATCGACATTAACTTCGGTTGTCCCGTGAAGTCGGCTGTTAACGGCTGTCGAGGCGGCTATCATCTCGGTCAACCCGATGTAGCCCTCGACATTATCCGAAAAGTGAGAGAGATCGTCCCGGCGGAGATACCGGTGACTCTCAAACTCCGCAACGGTATCGACGACACGTCCGAAAGTCGCGATCAGTTCTTTGAAATCCTTGAGGGAGCGTACGACGCGGGCATCGCCTCAGCGACGGTACATTCCCGTTCCGTCACCCAGAAATACATCGGCCCCAGCAACTGGGATTTTCTCCGAGAGGTCAAGCAGTTCGCAGGAACCCGTACAGTCCTCGGGAGCGGCGATCTCTTCACGGCGCAGGCGTGTCTCGACATGATTCACCAGACCGGTGTGGACGGCGTGACAGTCGCGCGGGGAGCCATCGGGAATCCGTGGATTTTCCAACAAGCTCGCGATCTTTCCGAAGGTCGCACGCCATTTGTTCCCGATCTCCAGGAACAACGTCGCGTTCTGGAAATGCAATACTCGCTTCATCTTGACTATCATCCTCCCAAAGCGGTCTCCACGATGCGCAAGTTCGGGATCAAGTTTGCGCCGCTGCATCCGAACCCAGTCGATGTCCGTAACGCATTTGCCAGGATCAAAACCGAGGACGACTGGCGATTGGTTTTGGAGGAGTGGTACACAGTTTGATTTGTCATTGATCCTGTGAATCTCCCGCTGCATACTCCATACAGACGAACGTTTTCAGCACAATCTCAACTTTCATCACAAGTCCAAAAGTCTCAGGGGCTGATTTCATGCGATACATGATTCATATTTCTTTCGCGGTTCTCTTCGCTTCAATGTCCACGAACGTCCCAGAGACGCAAGCTGACGACCGACCGAATATCATCCTGATGATGGGAGACGATCACGGCTGGGAAGAGACGGGATACAATGGACACCCCTACGTCAAAACGCCCGTTCTCGATGAAATGGCCCGAACGGGATTGAGACTGGATCGCTTCCATTCGGGGCACTCTTCCTGCTCACCGACGCGGGGAAGTTTTCTCACAGGCCGACATCCAAATCGGTACGGCACGTTCACTCCCGGCTGTTCTCTGCGTCCCGAAGAGATCACCATGGCCCAGCTTCTCAAAACAGCGGGATACACGACAGCACACTTCGGGAAATGGCACCTCGGTCCGGTCAAAAAGTCCTCTCCCACGAATCCCCACGAGATGGGCTTCGATCATTACATCTCTCACGATAATTTCTTCGAACTGAATCCCCAGTTTTCGATCAACGGCGGCCCTCCGACTCTGTTCGAGGGGGAAAGCTCCGAAATTCTGATTGACGAAACGATCAAATTCATCGAGCAGACTGAATCCGATCGGAAACCGTTCCTGATCGTCGTCTGGTTCGGATCCCCCCACGAACCATATCAAGGGTTACCGAAAGACCTGGCTTTGTACGACGAACTGCCTGCGAAGTATCCCGATCAAATGGTCCGTTTGACTTCCAACGAAACCGGAAAGCAGACGCAGCGACCGCTCGGAGATGTGCTACGGGAACGCTACGCGGAGATTACCGCCATGGACCGTTCCATCGGAACGTTGCGGGACTATCTCAAACAGCATGACCTGCGAGACAATACACTGCTGTTTTATTGCGGCGATAACGGGACACCACGCAGTGGCGTTCTGTCTTATCCATTACGAAATAAAACATTAAGTGGTCAGAAAGCACAAATTTATTCCGGAGGAACCCGCGTTCCCGGTCTCATCGAGTGGCCAGACAGGATTCCATCCCCCCGCGTCAGTGCCGTCAACACCGTCACGAGTGACTTGTTGCCGACGGTCTGTGAAATTGCCAATGTTGAACTCCCGCAACGTCCTTTGGACGGCATCAATTTGGTGCCGTTGCTCGACGGGAAGATGTCAGAGCGTCCAGAGCCGATCGGTTTCTGGCATTACAACTTGCGGCGAGACAGTAAAAACGATCCGTATATCGCCCCCGAACTTCAAACAGGAACCACGCCGCTCGTCAAACTCTCCGGCGGCATCCCCACCAGAAACTTCCGCAATTACAAGCACCCCAGCATCTCACCCGGGGATTACGGAGGAGACCGGTCGATGGTCGACAACCGGTACAAGCTGATTCTGAAAGGCGATGCTGAAGATCCGAAACGTGAGCTCTACGACATGCGTGAGGATCCGGCAGAAACCACGAATCTGGCTGAAAAACATCCAGAGATTGCCAATCGTCTGCAAAATACGCTGAAAGAATGGCAGGATTCGGTGCTGGAGTCTCTCACCGGCCAGGATTATTGAAAACCACCCCAGATGGTGAGTTGAGTAAGCATCAATTTTCGTTGTCGAACATCCGCAATCTTGTGGTCGTTTGTGCTACTCGTCGGATTCATCGCATTGATTCTCTGCGGATTGATCGGGAGCCTCGAGTTTCCGAAACAGGCGAACGATATCGACGGCGCCAAGCGGAACGATTACCAGGGCCAGGATCAAATAGCTCCCCAATCCCAGGAACAACACTCCCTCCCAAAAAGAAATCCATTGCAATTCGTTCATGGCAGCACCTCGTCTGGAATTTCTTCTGAGTCCGGGTAGATGAGAGAGCCAGCAACAAACAGAATCACACAAGCAACATACACGGAAAGAGCCACCGACTCCGCGGAGATATACCCCGTGAGAAACTTGGGAGAAATCTGACGTAGAGACTCCAGAAACAGCCCTGCAATTGCCAACATCCCTCCACACATCCCCCAGACTGCTCCGGTACTCGACGCCCGTTTCCAGTACATACCGCCAATGAGCGCCGTCGCCGAACCGCTGACATAGATGGTCCCCGTCACCCCCATGTAAGTCCAGACGCTCTCCGGCAGTTCATACCAGATCCCCCAGATCAACAGCACGAGACCAATCAGAACCACAATCCAACGCGTGTAGCGAATACTCTCGGCATCTGTGAGTCGGTGTACTCGTTTGAGTGGCGCGATAATATCCTGTGAGGCAATCGATGCCCACGCCAACAGATAGCTGTCGTGGGTTGACATGAACGCCGCCATCAAACCCGCCACGAGAATTCCCAGTAATCCCGTCGGAACAATTTTCCCGATCAATAGCGGCATCGCGTGCGAAGGATGACCGGGCGTCTCTGCTTCTCCATTGAGACCGAAGTACTGGCTCAGTTCGGGGTCCTGATGCATAAAGGCAAAGGCCGTGATCCCCCACAAAGCGGGAACGGCAAAACGAGAGAAGAATCCCGGTGATCCCAGAAAAAAGGTTTTCTGTGTGGTTCGCACATCCTGTGTCGTGAGTGCCCGCGTCACTTCCGGAGCCCAACAGAGTGCTGCTGCAAACGTCAGACAAACCATCCAGATCACGTAAGCCCAGCCGAACGAGTCAGGATGAACCGGATTAAAGGCCGCTTCACCGTGCGATTCACTCCAGATCCGGACAACGTTGGTCCAACCGAGGCCCGGCGACGAATAACACATCCACAAACCGAGACCGAGGCCGACACTCAGAATCACAAATTGCAAATAGTCCGTCACGAGTACCGCGACCATGCCGCCGAGGACCGTGTAAGCCAGCACCATCACGATCAGCAAACTGGTGATGATATTCACGACGTTTTCCGCCGAGTCATTGGAGTCAACCATCCCGGTCGCGTAGGCGATGAAAGTGGCTCCCATTTTAGGAAACAAGCCCATATTCAAGACACCCGCCAGGACACAAATGGAGCCCGCCAGAATGCGGACCTTGCGGCTGTAGCGAATCTCGAAATATTCGGGGATTGTCGTCAGATTGAGTTCTCGTAAATGGCTGATGACAAATCCCGAAGCCCCCAGTCCCATCGTGACGACGAGGGCCACCAACGGCACGAACAGATAGGCAAACCCACGACTGAAACCGTCCATCGAGGCATACATTAACGTGACGAGGCCAAGCCCCGTTCCGATAAAGCTCGCGATGCTGAGCGCGGTTCCCGCCTGTCGTCCACCAACAAGATAGTGACTGGCGCTGTGGACGTGACGATTGACGTACATGCCGAAGATCGCCGTCCCCAGCAGATAGACAGCCACAATCAGCCAATCCCAGTTTGTAAAATTTGTGTCCAGCATCAGGTGGAGTACCAACTTGCGGTCAATAATGTCGAACCGATTGAATCACCCTTCCCTCTCCAGTTCCAGCAGAAAATGGAGAATCGTGACATCGTCGATTGATTCTTCTATTTAAACCGAAGACACCAATTCTGATTTCTGAAGATTGAAACCTGTGAAACTTTACGGCCTGAAGCGATTGTTTCAGCCGTGCCGTATTTGGGGGACTTTCTCTGCTGGGCGTGCCGATAGTGACGATAATAGGCCCCATTTCCCAAGGTGGGATATCAGATAAATATCCGCTATTTGAGGACGCTCCTTGCTCTGCTCTCGACTGTCAATCACTTGTTTGATGCTGTTGGCGACGTGGGGGATGTGCGCGAATGCAGCAGCACAAACCAACCAGCCTCCTCCCGCTCCCGCCAGTGATTCCGCAGAATCGGCTAATACCGGCATGACTTTGACCGACTTCCAGTCGCTCGCGTTGCAAAATAATCCGACATTGAGTGCCGCTCGTGCCAGAATTCAGTCCGCTTCAGGTCGGCAAGTTCAAGCGGGTTTATTTCCGAATCCCATCGTCGGCTACCATGCAACTGAAGTCGGGAATCTCGATACATCCGGTGTTCAAGGGGGCTTTGTCAGACAGGAATTCATCACCGCCGGCAAATTAGGATTGGACCAAACGATTGCAGGTCAGGACGTCAAAGCGGCTCGCTTTCACTGGTATGCCCAAGAACGCCGTGTCCTGAATGATATCGAAATCCGCTTCTACGAAGCACTCGCCGCTCAGCGTCGAGTCGAAATGGCGACCGAGTTGGCCCGAATTGGTGATGAACTGGTCGCTGCCACCGAAAAACTGCAACAAGGACGCCTGCGATCGGAAAACGATCTGCTGCAAGCTGAAATCCGAGCGGAAGAAGCTCATATCGAGTTGGACAACTCCCTTAATGAGCGGGAGGAAGCCAATCGTCGCCTGGCAACGATTGTCGGCACTCCGGAACTAAACGTTTCGTCGCTCTCAGGAACGCTGGAGGCCGACCTGCCCGATTTAGCCTGGGAAGATTGTCAAACGTTGTTGGTCAGCAATCATCCGGAGTTGAATGTTGCTCGCACCCGTTCCGAACGGGCACGGATTGCGATCGAACGGGCGAAACGGGAACCAATCCCAAACGTGACGACTTTTGTGAGTATGCGGCATAACAACATCACCGGGAGTGATGTCGCCAATGTCCAAATTGATGTCCCGATTCCCGTTTTCGACCGCAATCAGGGAAACATTGCCGCTTCCGAGTCGGATTGGATCGCCGCGTACAAGAACATTCAACGAGTCGAACTCGATCTCCAGGATCGATTGGCGATTGCGTATCGTCAGTATGCAAATGCCCGACAGCAAGCCGAACGTTATAGCGAACGAATTATCCCCCGCTCCGAACGTTCGCTGGAACTGGTCACCCGAGCTTACGAAAAAGGTCAGGTCGAGTACCTGACCCTCTTGATCGCCCAGCAAACCTACGTTGAGGTTACCTTGTCTTATATCGATTCGTTGCAAGATCTGAGAACCGCTTCAGCCGTTATACAAGGACAATTATTAACGGGAAGCCTCACATCGGGGAGTGACATCTCTAATTGATGTTGATCGAAATCTCCATCAAGTCTAGAATATTTTTAATATGAATCGCATCACGCTCACAATTTTCATCATTCTTGCGTTAATCATCTGTCCGATCAGGTGTGTCAACGGCGTATCGTGTTGCGCAGCGGATACTCTAGAAACAGCTTCTTTTTCTGCCTCAGACGCGTGTTGTTGCGAGGATTGTCATCACCATGATGAAGCCCCCGCCGCCCCTCCCTGCGATCAGGAATATACCTGTCAGGGTGTCTGCGGTGGTCTTATTCTGGGTGACCCTGTCGTCATCACCGATGTCTCTCCTGAATTAATACACTATCTGACAACCGACCTACTCGAACCTGAATACTCTGCTTCCTCAGACCTATCCTGGGGAGAACGAGAGAGCGTTTCGGACCATGACAGCGGTCGCGGTCTGCGCACTCTCTTTTGCTCTTATCTTTGTTGAGAACCTGACCGGGCATTCTCTCCTTGCCCGCTGAATCGTTTGTGCGTCGTCCCGTAGACATCGCACCTTCTTTCCGAGTTCTCAATTCTTCGGTGATTGTCTCATGTGGTTCCGTTTACTCCCTTGGGAGTATGCCATCCGAAATCTCTTTCGTCGTCCACTCCGAACGTCTCTGACCTTCGTGGGACTGACGACGGTGATTGTGTTGGTGTTTGTCGTGGTCGGATTTATCCGAGGTCTGGAAGCCTCTTTGGAGGTCAGCGGTGATCCGCAAACGGCGATCGTCTTCTCTCTCGGCATGGGAGAAAACCTGGAATATTCGTCCATTCCGATGCGTACCAGCGATCTCGTCCCCGCCAGTGTGGCGGGAATCGTCGAACGCAACGGACAGAAGTACGTCTCTCCCGAGTTGTATCTCGGTACACAGGTCACAGTGGATGATTCGAGCTCAATGGGACTCGTACGCGGAGTGACACGGAGTGTCCTGTTAGTCCGCAACCGGGTCGAACTGGAATCGGGTGATTGGCCTGAGCCCGGCGAGATCCTGATTGGAGAAATGGTGGCCACCAAACTCGGAGTCGATGGCCGAAGTCTCGGTGTTGGCGATTCGCTCAATTTTGAAGATCGGGACTGGACGATCAGCGGTACATTCTCGGCAGGAGGAGCCGCGTTTGAATCGGAGATCTGGTGTCGACTTGACGAATTACAGCAAGCCATGAAACGACAGGATTTAAGTATCGTCGCTCTCACACTCAATCCAAACGCCGACTTTGCGGAACTCGACCTGTTCTGCAAGGAACGTCTCGACCTGGAACTCCAGGCAATTCGAGAAACCGAGTATTACCAATCGCTCCAGAAAGATTACCAACCGATCCGCTGGCTCTCCTGGCTCGTGGTGTTGCTGGTGGCGGGCGCGGGAGTCTTCGGCGGCTTGAACACGATGTATGGATCGGTCGTGGGACGTATTGCGGAACTGGCCACCTTGCAAACCATCGGTTTTGTCCGTCGGGCGATCGTCGTGAGTTTGATCCAGGAAGGAGTTTTGTTATCGGCGGCTGCCAGTCTGCTGGCCGCCATTATTTCACTGACATTCGTGAATGGGTTAGCGGTCCGGTTCACGATGGGCGCATTCGCGCTCCGGATTGATAGTACCGCTGTGTTAACCGGCTGCGGAGTCGGGTTGTTACTCGGGCTGTTCGGCTCGATCCCTCCCATTCTCAAAGCCTTAAGATTACCCATCGTGGATGGGCTGAAATCTGTTTAGAGTTTTTTTTCGCCCGGCTGTCACCGACAGTCGGGCCATCTTCAGAAAGGAATGATTGATGAAAACGTTAATTACCAGCTTGGCTCTGTTCGGGATGCTTGCCGCGTTCGGCTGCACCCAGTCCGAGACAACGACCGAGACTTCCTCTAGCTCTCCGGAATCCTCCGAAACTCCTGTCGATTCAACCCTGGTTATTTCCGAAGAACCCGAAGGGGCGCAGGATGTCATCGCGATCCGCGAATCGGCAAAAGATGGCGATGATGTCGTGATCACCGGACGGATTGGCGGAAGTTCGAACCCCTGGATCGATGGACGCCTGGCGTTCTCCATTGTGGATGGATCGCTGAAAGCGTGTAGCGATATTCCGGGAGACGGATGTGAGACCCCTTGGGATTACTGCTGCGAAACCGACAAACTCCCCGGAGCGACCGCGCTCGTCAAAATTGTCGATGCCGACGGAAAACTTCTCTCCGGTGACCCCAAGAACGCACTGAACGTCAAAGAACTTTCGCGAGTCGTCGTGAAAGGAAAAGCCCAGCGTGATGACTCCGGCAATTTGACCGTGGTCGCCGACAGTGTCTATGTGAAAGAGTAGTTCGATGAATACGTCTGTTGACCTGAAAGGTCTGACGATCGAGCGCAGCGATTCCCGCGAGCCTCAGGTGACGCCTCAGCGTCACCTCTGGTCGCGGTATGTCTTCCCGTTAGTACTGATCGTTGGATTTCTCTCACTCATTTCCTGGGCGACCTGGGATCGTATGTTCCCGCCACGCGAAGTGACCGTGATGCCGGTCATTTCCAGCACCGCCACCGTACAACAAGAGGGAACCCCTCTCTTCAGTGCGGCAGGTTGGGTCGAACCCCGACCGACTCCCATTCGCGTCGCGGCTCTTGCCCCCGGAGTCGTCGAAGAATTGCTCGTTGTTGAGGATCAGCCGGTCAAGAAACAGGAAGTCGTGGCGGAACTGATCAAGGATGACGCTCAACTCGCTTACGAACGGGCGCTGGCCGATCAGAAGTTGCGATCCGCTGAACTCTCGGAAGCAGAGTCGGATTTGATAGCCGCCATCACTCGATTCGAACAACCGGTTCATCTGGAAGCCGCTCTGGGAGAAGCCGACGCCACCCTGGCTAAAATCCAGACCGAATTGAAGAACCTGCCGTTCCAATTGCAGCGTGCGACTGCCGACGAAACAGCGTCGAGAAAGGATTATGAAGGAAAACGAGATTCGAAGGGAGTCGTCTCGGGAGTCCAGATCGACATAGCGAAAGGGAAACTCGATTCAGCGGCAGCACTCGTCGCGGAACTCAAAGACCGCAAAGCGTCCCTGCAATCAGAACAGAAAGCATTGACTCAGCGTCGAGACGCTCTCAAAACACAACTGAAACTGCTCGCGGAAGAACTTAAGGCGAAGCAATCCGCCGAAGCCAGACTCGAAGCCGCAAAAGCCCGACTCAAACAGACAGAGGTCATGGTTGCAGAAGCGAAACTGCGACTGGACCGCATGACGATTAAAGCTCCGGTGGACGGCCGCATCTATCAATTGATCGCGCATCCCGGCGCGAGAATTGGGAGCGGCATGACGCAAATGCAAGGGCATGACGGCAGTACGATCGTCACAATGTATCAACCTGACAAACTTCAGATACGCGTCGATGTCCGTTTCAGCGATATCCCCCAGGTCAGACTGAAACAAAAGGTCGAAATCGATAATCCCGCCTTAAAGAAACCGATCGAAGGCGAAGTCTTGTTTATCAGTTCCAAAGCCGACATCCAGAAAAACACGCTCGAAGTCAAAGTCGGGATTCCCGACGCGCCTCCGGTCTTCAAACCGGAAATGCTCGTCGACGTCACGTTTCTCGCTCCCGAACAAAAAAATAAGCCGACAGAACCGACCGAGAGTTTGAAACTCTATGCCCCCCAACAACTCGTCCAGTCTGACGACGGGGGAGACTTCGTCTGGATTGCCGACCAATCGGACGGCGTCGCCCGTCAAGCACGTATCGAAACCCAATCCCCCGCTCGAAACGGACTGGTCGAAGTGACAAGCGGGCTGACGGTCACAAGCCGTTTGATTGTGGAAGGGCGCGAATCTCTCGAACCAGAACAGCGGATTCGCGTCATGGGAGAAGATCTCGATTTCGGACCGAGCGGTACACAAGCGGAAGGAGAATAAAGAATGGCGTTAATCGAAATATCGAATGTCACGAAAAGTTATTCCAAGGGGGAGGAAACGATCACGCCTCTCGACGATGTCTCCTTCTCCATCGAGCAGGGAGAGTTTATCTCTCTGATGGGAGCCAGCGGCACCGGAAAATCGACACTGTTGAATCTCGTCGCCAGCATCGATAAACCGGACAGCGGCACCATCAACATCGACGGGACCGAAATCACTCATCTCTCCCGCTCGAAACAGGCCGAATGGCGTGCCGCCAACCTCGGTTACATCTTTCAAACGCACAACCTGATCCCTGTGCTCACTTCGTATGAAAATATCGAATTGCCGCTACTGTTATTGTCGATGTCGGCCGCAGAACGTCGCAAGCGCGTGGAAATCGCCCTCAAAGCCGTCGATCTGCTCGATCGCGCCGATCATTACCCCAGACAGATGTCCGGAGGACAGGAACAACGCGTCGGCATCGCTCGCGCGATTGTCGCTCATCCAAAAGTGGTCGTGGCGGACGAGCCGACTGGCGACCTCGACCCTGAAACCTCCGATCAGATTCTGGAGCTTTTGCAACAGCTCAACAAACAACTCAACGTCACGTTATTGATGGTGACGCACGACGCGGAGGCAGCGCTCACCGCCGAACGACAGTTTCGTCTCGATCACGGCAAACTGATCGAAACCACTCAATCCCTCGAAACAACTCAACCCACTTCCCCGGTCTCGACCTCGCAGGCTACCTGATGAACATTTTCAAATTCCTGCCTTACGTTCTCAAAACTCTGTGGCGACACCGTTCGCGCACGTTTCTGACCGTCACCGGATCGGCAGTCGCGCTGTTCGTGTTCTGTTTCGTCGGCTCGGTTCAGGAGGGAATGAACGACCTCAAGCGACGACAAGCCGCCAAAGGTTCGCTCGTCGTCTTTCAGGCCAACAAGTTTTGTCCGGCCACGAGCCACCTGCCGCAGGATTACAAAATGTTGCTCATGTCGCTCGACGGTGTTCGGGACGTCATGCCGGTCCAGGTCTTTACCAACAACTGTCGGGCGAGTCTCGATGTCGTTGTTTTTTACGGCGTCCCTCCCCGCATGCTCCAGGAAGCCCGCAACTTTGACCTGGTCTCCGGAAACTGGTCGGAGTTCGAACAGAATCAGGACTCCGCCGTCGTCGGACGGGCGGTTGCCTCACGTAGAGACATTCATGTCGGCGACAAATTTACGATCGGCGATCTATCGGTGAATGTCGCCGGAATTTTCGAGAGCGAAGATCCGTCCGAAGAAAACTACATCTATTCGCACCTCGAATTTCTCCAACGCGGAAAAGGAATGAATCTCGTCGGGACGGTGACCCAGCTCGAAGTGCTTCTCAATGAAGGCGTCGACCAACTCGCAAAAAGCGAAGAGATCGACGAGATGTTTCGAGGCGGACCGGTGGAAACTGATACGCGTCCGAAGGGAGTATTCCAAGCCAAAGCGCTCGGTGACCTGACTCAACTGATCGAGATGGCCCATTACCTGGGTTATGCCTGCGTCGGACTGGTTCTTGCATTGGTCGCGACCACCACCATCATGTCGGTCGAAGACCGAATCCAGGAACACGCCGTGTTACAGACTCTCGGCTTTCCCGGGGTGACCGTCTTTCAAATGGTGCTCACGGAAAGCTTCGTCCTCAGTATTCTGGGAGGAACTCTGGGAGTCGGCGCTGCGATATTCACACTCAAGCTGACCAGTCTCTCGGTCGGAGCGGAAGCGGTCACGATTGCCTTCACCGCGTCCCCCCGCCTGGCATTCACCGGATTACTCGTGGCAGCAATCGCGGGAATTCTCGCCGGAATCGCTCCGGCCTGGCATGCCTCCCGCACGGAAATCGTCCCGGCTTTACGCCATAGTGGTTAACAGCGTGTTGAGAAACGGATTTGTCCGTGAGAATGAGAGTTTCGAGAGGAACGCGAGTAAGAAATTCGCAGGAAAATCCCATGAATCATCGAGAATTTGTGACGATGTGATTCAGCTCAAAAAACCATTCGCATTCAAATCAAGTTTTTCGACGGGCTGTTAGGGGCACGTTCTCCTCCCAAGCTTTACATTCTCTCGGAATCAACATAGGTCACTTGATGATGAAATTCCTGGGAATGGCAGAATCATAGAGTAATGGGATTATTTCAGGCAAAATTCCATTCTTGAAATAATGTCTGTCCTCCCCCCAGATATCGACGCCCCGCCGAAAGCTTTACCATTTTTTATTTGACACATGTGTACACAACAATTCCAATGACCAGATAAGGATTTCGTGATGCATACGAAGGAACGTCTTTGATGCTCTGGCGGGAGACTTCAAATGACCGGGGAGACTCAGGCGCAAAACCAGCAATTAGAGGAGAAATTCAGCAATAACATCATTGGCTCGGCTGAAAGCAAGTACTTGAAGGATCGACGTGACGCAGCCAATAAGTTCCTGGAGGAAAGCCGAAAAGCGAAGGAAGGAAACTCCAATTCTGAAGACATCCTTCCAGCGGATTGCCCCGATTACCGAGGCCCGAAAGATGAGTCAGACACCACAGGGCTGGCCCTTTCGGGAGGAGGGATACGATCTGCAAGTTTCAATCTTGGCTTCGTCCAGTATCTGATCAAAAATAAGTGTTTCCTCAAATTTGATTATCTGTCGACCGTTTCCGGAGGAGGTTATCTGGGCGGCTTTCTGGCCTCTCAATTCGCACATGCAGGCAAGGACTACCGTCAATTCGAATCTCAGGTGAGTCCGGAAGATAACCAGAAACAACCACAATCGGTGATGCGTTTGATCCGTTGCGGTCGTTATCTCAAAAGGGTCCCTCGGTTTATCAATCGCTATCTGATTGGGACCTTCTGGATCAATTTTTGGATCTTCGTCGCACTTGTGTGGTTTGGCTCACTGACCGCCGCGTTATTCAAAATTTCCAAGCTGCCTGCTGGAGGCCACATCCTCAATGGTTTGGGTTTCCAAGGCGACATCGGACATGCGTTCTCCCTTTCGTGCATCTCGGGCAGCATTTGGGTATTAATCTGGCTGATCCGATTTCTTCTCTATTTTATCTTTCCACACATGAATACGCGTAACTCGGGACTGGTCCGTTGCATCGACTTTTCATCACGAACCGTGGCGATTCTTTCTCTGGTCTTGTTCGCGTTGGGGTTCGTGGCCGTGTTGGTCACGGGAGATATTGAACCTCCCGAATGGCAAGAAGGCCCGAACACAAGATCCTTTCTCAACCACGCCACGGATTGGCTTACTTTTGTTCTCGTCATGATCCAGCTTTTGGCGCTGTTGCCGATTTTCCGATTTGACGAGTTGCTGAAAAGCGGGACCAAGCAGCGCGGCACCTGGCAAAATACGTTTTTTACAGTGATTACAACCGTAATTCTCGTCGGTTTCCCGCTCTTTGCATTTGGTTACTTCGCTCGCGAAGACTTCGCGAGAACCATTCAGGATGACCGTTACAATTCGGTGCTCAACAACGGTTCGCTCAACGAGACGGCTGTGGCAACGACCGCTTCAGCAGGGCTCGGAGTAATCGGAGAAAAGTTCGTTCCAGAGAATTTGGATTTTCGAAATCCACGTCTCATCTGTCGCTACCACATACGGAACTGGCCTTTGTTTTTTCAGCTTTTGGAAGAGCGTGTTGGGAGTGAGTACCGGAACAATAACCAACAGGGGGAAACTCTCAAATCCGACGAGACTACAATCCTTTCCGATTACGGACCGACTGACCCCGTCGCCATGAAACTGTTGAATGCCGCTTATTCTGCAAAACTTCACCCGGATGATGTGGAGAAAGAGAAAGCATTTCGCAAAAACCTCCCACAAAATGTATTTTCGCACCTAGAGACACTCGAAAAGGGCACCGAGATAAACGAACGCGGTTTGTTATTTCAGAAAACACTCTATCTCTCGAAAACATTTTCAACCTACAAAAAAGAACTCCCCCTCTATCCGCTTTCATTGGTGAAACTTGAATGGTGGCAGTGGCCGCGACTAAGATTTTCAGAGACAAAAGCGCTCTCTCAACTGACGGAACTCTATCAACAGGCCGTCATTCGGCAGATCAATCATAGCTGTCTGAGTTCCCACGATTTCTTCAAATATTTCAATCCGAGAATTACCTCATCCTGGTCGGCACCTGGGGCCAAAGGAATGAACGGTGATACTCCTTCCAATGATCCAAGTGACAGCGATTCCAGCGACAACCACCAGGCTGACCGATTTTCCGGCCCGTCACAAGAAGGAAGCCATATTCCGTTTCGCCCCGCCAACGTCGTTGATTATTTTCAACGCGCGAGTCTTTATCATTGCGCACATAACCCAGTCAATCACGATGTCCCCCAAGAAAACAAGTCGTCAAATAACTCGACCACGTCCACTCACGATTCTCCGGAGGAAAGTGAGCCTGCTTCTGAAAACGAAGTGACGGCAAACAAACATGATCCTTGCCTCGGTATCGAAGAAAATCTCTCCGATACCCGTCAATTAAACCGGAGGCTCTTGCAGAATTACTTCGGGCCGCGTCTCATACAACCCGCAGACACGATCTTCAATTATACCACTATTAAAGCCGATCAATCAGCCCGCTGGTGGTACTGGGGAATTTCTAGCGGGATATGGGTTTTCCTGTCGTTGGTCGTCAATCTCAACCGAACTTCGCTGCATGAGTTTTACCGGGAGCGTCTCCAGGAGATGTGGCTCTATTCTAGCCGCCATCCGAGACCTTCCGCCGAACAAAGCTCGAAAGCCATACCTCAGACACAGGACGAAGATAACCCCCTGCTGTTCAGTAACCTTCGCCAGCCCCAGGCCGAGGATTCCAAGCACCCGTTTCCGTTCCTGATCATCAATGCCACCGCGAATTTGTTCTACGCCCATCTGGGAAATCTCGTGAAATCAGATATTGATTCACGTCCCCGGCAATCCCGCTTCGAGTTCAATCCGTTGAAGGTCACCATCTACCATTCCGCGAACCCCGCCGAATCACCGGAAGAAACAAATGGCGACTCCGCAGAGACGAAATATGTCCAAAAGCGGACTGAAGAGGATGTGATTCAGTATCAGAACAAGCTCAACAGCAAACTGGACCTCTCTTCCGCGATGGCGATCTCTGGAAGCGCCGTCAGCCCCGTCATGACGACCAACCTGATGTTCCGCATCCTGCTCTTCCTGAGTAATATTCGTTTCGGCCAGTGGCTCCCGAAGCCGAACCTCCCGGCAGCTCGGGACAAAAAGTTTTTCCGCAGACACCATGCCTCGATTGCCAGATGTCTTGCTGAGAGCAGGATTCCAAACTCGGAGGATCGTCGTTATTTGTTTCTGAGCGACGGAGGGCATTACGAGAACCTCGGAGTTGAGGCATTGCTCGCTCGTAGAGTCGAATACATTCTCTGCGTCGATGCGTCACAGGATGGTGACGGGCGATTTCTCGATCTCCTGAAACTGATTCGTCGCTCGAGAGCGATGGAAGGGATCAATATCACCTCGGATCCTGAAGGACGGCAGCCTCTGGATATCTCCTGCCTCGACGCACTTAAGGGACATCCCGCCAAACGCCATTTCTTTGAAGCTTATATTCAATATCCTGACCGGCCCTATAAGTGCCATTTCTACTACGTGAAACCAAGCTTCGATCAGGACGAACCCGCGGAAATCACCAATTACAAATTAGACAACCCAGACTTTCCACACGATCCCACGCTCGATCAGTTCTATACCGAAAGACGTTTTGAATCGTATCGATTGCTCGGTTGGCATATTGCCGAATCGTTCGTGAAAAATCACCCGGAAATTTTCATCGGAAAACAAAAGTCGGATTCGAAAAAGCCTCCTCTCGACAAAAGACATCGGCACTTTAACGTCGAGATCCGGGAACTCGCTCATTCGGTTTGCGTTGCCGGAAAACAATGGGATTCCAAACTCCCGGATCTGGCCGACAAAATCGCCCACATGGATGAGAACACCGTCCTGGAAGACGAAACGGTCGCCATCCTCTACAAGGCCTTCAAGCATTGCATCCAGAATGCCCCTTCGATCGACTCAGAAATGTCTCCTCCGGATCGACGTAAAATAGTCATCCTCAGCGAAGCTGTTTCCGTCATCCGTCGCGAGACCTATCTCTGGCAGGATAAACATGCCGCACAGCTATCAGGACTATTCCCTGAGTTCAAAGAAGAGCTGTTCGACATCGTCAATTATTACCAGCGCCGGAAACCGTATTCACCGACGACAAATACCGCTCAATAAACTTCCTCCGCCAATTCCAAATAAAGTTGTCCCGGCATCCTGCTGAGCAGAGACGGTAAATAGCTTAAAACATGGCGGCATAAAAAATGCTCAATCCGCTGTCGAAACAGTCGAATTGAGCACAGTCGTCTCAGAATTTCCGAATCGTGTCGGCGATCAACGTTTGCGGACTTCGAGCACGTATTTCATGAGATCGTTGAACTCCTGACGAGTCTTCAACTGCTTCACAAGTCCCGCCGGCATGATCGAGGTCCGAGAGTCGGCGATCTCATCCACCTTCGCTTTCGGAATCTTGATCGGTTGCGGTTGGGCGAGATTGCGAATCACGATTTCCCGATCGTTATCATCGACTCGGATTCCCGTGTAGATTTTCCCATCATCCGTAACCACGGTCACTTGAGCGAAATCTTTGTCGATCCGCTTGGAGGGTCTCAAGACCGAGTCCACGATTTCTTCCGGGCTTAAAACGGTCTTCATCTTCGTCAGATCGGGGCCGAGACGGGTGGTTCCCGACGGAGGATCGTGACACGCGAAACACGCCGCCGCCGACTTGTAGAAGAGGTTCTTCCCGCGTTCGGAATCCCCTTTTTCATACGCAACCTTCGCCAATTCAACCGACGGTATCGAGAGCAATTCGTCTTCCAGTTTCTGGTTCGAGAATCCTTCCGGATCGATCCCGACATCCTTCAACACCAGTTCCGCTTCCAGCGGATGCTCGGCCAGAATCTCTTCCGGTCTCCAGAACCGGGTCCGATCGCTGGTTTCCGCCCGCACGCGTTTCACGGAAGCGGGTGAGATGGTGGAAGCATTGTTGCCCCAGGTATTACGAACGAATGTCAAGACGGCCGCCATCTCTTCGTCAGTGAGCAGATCACGAAAGGCGGTCATCGGCGGAACACCACGCACCGGGTCAAACGTCTTGCCGTGGACGGTGATCCTCCCCCACATTCCATGCAACGCCATCTTAATCAGACGATCTTCACTGCCGTTAACCCACGGACTTTGCACCAGAGATGGATACGTGATTCCGTTCCCTTTTCCGTGCGTCAAGTGGCAGGTCGCACAGTGAGATTCCCGCTGGAACACTTTCGCCCCGAGTTCGTAGACTTTCTGGTCCGCAGGACTGAGGTGTTTGGGAGGATCGAATTCCACATACTCGATTTCCGCCGGTGCCACGAATCCACTCGACCCTTTGGCATCGTAGGTGTACCAGAAGTGTTTTACGGTCTCGGCAGCTTTCGCGGCATGTCTCACTTTCGAGGCCAAAAGCGTATTCAGCAACTCGTCGTTTTTCACGTTATGTTGCTGATGCAACCACAAAGCTTCCAATAAGTGATGCGCTTCGTTTTCATCATTCGGATCGAAGTCAGCCATCCACTTTTTCGTCGCGGCAATGACTTCCTTGGAATCGCGGGCGCTCAATTCCACTCGCGAGCGGTGACGAACGCCGTTGACCGGATGCTTCAGATTCTCCAGCAGCACCGGAATCGGTTGACCGTCAATCTTGACCGGCTCCTGCAGCGGTCGCCCCTTCACTGTCAATCGGAAAATACGTCCGTGCTGGTGATCGCGATTGGGGTCCCGAATGTTGTGTTGCATGTGCCCGATAATCACATTGCACCAGTCGGACACATACAATGCTCCGTCTTCACCGACGATGGCGTCCGTCGGTCGGAAGTTCCGGTCTTCACTGTCGAGCAGCGGTTTCACCGGAGTCCCCCAGACTTCGCCGAGCTTGCGTTCTTCCGGTTTGTCTCCTTCACTGATGTTGACGTCGACGGCAGCCACGACCTTGTCACCGTTAAAAAACTCAATTTTCCCGTTGTTAAAACGGGATTCGAATCCCTTGCGATTCCAGACCTTGAAACTAGAAATCTGCACGGGTTCGGAGAAGTCTCCTCTCATCCACGGGTTGTTCTCCGGCTTAGTGTGAGCGAAATTGGTTGTGTTTCCGTCCACCAGAAGTTCCGGTACATAATTACTGAGTTGGCTCGACATCTTCAGCTTCGCGGTACTGGCAATGTTCTGGTTGCCGCTGAAGGCTTCCACCTCGCAAATATTCATTTGCTGCCGGCCTTTGACACTCAGTCTGAAGCCGGTGATTTTTGTTTCTTTCAGGGCCGGGTGATTGACCGTAATCAATCCTCCCCCTTGCGTGATGGAAATTTCCTGCTGACTCTCCTCTTCAGGAGCTTCCTCCGCTGGGAGATCATCACCCCGATCGAGATCGTACTGTTTGACGCCCAGGAATCCGATGGTGTTGCAAATCAGGAAGTCCTGTTGCAATTCTTCCGGGAAGTGCTGCGAGGAGAGAATTTCGTCGGCGGCCACCGGTCGAAACTCTTTCTCCAGCAGCTTGAACATTTTGAACCCCTTCCCTTCGGGACGTACTTGATACGATCGTCCGCCGGTCCCGTCATTTGCGTAGCAATAGCCCCAGTAGTCAAAACTGGTGCCGTGCGGATTCGGTGAATTGCCGGCGTGAGGAGTGATCACAAAGGTGCGGGGATCGAAACGATACATACCCGATTCGCCGATGTTGAGCGTCGGCTTCCAGGGGGTTTCGTGATTGTGAACCAGGAAAATACCGCTCTGCCAGTAAATCCCGCCATCCGGGCCGTAAATCAGGTTGTTCGCCGCATGATGAGTATCGGCGGTACCGAGTCCCTGCAACAGAATCTTGCGAACATCGGCCTTGTCGTCTCCGTCGATGTCCTGCAGAAACAACAGATCGGGTCCGGAGGTCACGATCACACCGCCACCCCAGAACTCGAAACCGAGCGGGTTGTTGACGTATGCGAAAATCTTTCGTTTGTCGGCGACGCCGTCCCGATCGGTATCCTCGAAGATCATGAGGCTATCGTTCATCTCCTTCAACGGTTCCCACTTGGGATA
The DNA here is from genome assembly GCA_014762625.1 of Planctomycetaceae bacterium. Lineage (GTDB taxonomy): Bacteria > Planctomycetota > Planctomycetia > Planctomycetales > Planctomycetaceae > JABURQ01. Next base: position 60,365 of record JABURQ010000162.1, read on the forward strand.
GGTATTCCAGCAAGACGCCCACAGGCGGCCTTTGGAATCGACCTGCATCTGGACGGGATTCGCCATATCCGGGAACATCTCCTCGGACGCGAACACATTCAATTCGTATCCTTCGGGAACTTTGATCTTCTGGCGACTTTCCTCGGGCGTGAGGTAGTTAAGATTTCCTTCTTTCTCGGCACTGGAACTTTTACTGCCGCCTCCGACGTTGGAGATCACTTTCACCGGCGGAGGAACGTTGCTGTCGTCAGGCTTGATCGTCTTTCCTTCCGACGCCGCCCAGATCACTTTGTCTCGGTTGGCGGTCATCACGTCGAGCATCTCGAGTTCATGTTTCAACACATCGGCGTTAGTCTGACCATCGACAAACGAAAGCGTGGAGCGACCGCCCCAGATATCATTACCGTCGGTCGCATGATAGCGGTTGTGCCAATACCAGTTTTTATTGTCGACCGCGGCATACAACTCCGACAGACTCTCTCGGGTCGGTGTCGGCTTATCGAGCAATTCCCGGGAAATCATATCGGCTAACCGGTAGTAGCCATCGGCGTTCAAATGAATGCCGTTGATCGTGAACTGCTCTTTACTCGAACCGAACAACTGAAACGTCGGCGAATACAAGTCCACAAACGCCGCATTCGCCTCGACAGCCGCTCGTCGTGTCGCCGCGGTATAGGCGGCGAGATTTGCATTCAGTTTGGTTCCTTCCGGCAGATTCGGATTATTGGTGTTTTCGTAAGCGATCGGGCTGAAGAGAACAAAACGGGCATCGACCCCCGCCTCTTTTCGCAGAGCGCGATATTTCTCGACCAGTTTGACAAGCTCCCCCTTATACGCCTCGGCTCCCTCAGGCCCCGCGAAGGACTCGTTATAGCCGTACATAATGAAGATCACATCGGGCCCAACGTGCTGCAGATATTCTTCGTCGTTGGTAAACCCTTTGTTACGAGGTCGTTTGTTAACCATATCCCCGGAAAAACTCATATTCCGGAAACTGACATTCTTCCCACGAAGATAATGCTGAAGCACCGTCTCCACCCAGGGAGAATGTTGCATCCGGTCGGCGAGACCGTTGCCGTAGATGGCGACGACATCGTCCTGTTGGAACGGAAACGGTTCATCGGCTCGAAGGGAATTGGGAAGTAACATCGCTGCGGCCGACAGGCAGAGAATCAATCGAGTCAAGCTGTGTTTGAACATAGTCTCGCGGTGTCTTTTCGAGAGAGGGAGAAGTTGGTGTGTGGTCATGATTTCCTGGAAAGGGTCAGGAAAGACGTCCTGATCTGCACATCCATTTGTAGGCTCGCAAGCTCGAACGATCAACAGACAATTCAGGAAATGAAGTGTATCCAATCGTATCGAAATTGGCCTCAGAATTGTATCAAAAGAAACGCTTCCTCCGTCCACCTTCAAATACTGCTTTTTGAAATGACAGACGGTCTCTGAGGCAAAGCCATCCGCTATACCAGATGACCTTTTGTTTTGGTCGCCTGGTTGACGTATGTGCTGCATCTACTGATCCCAACCTACGAGCCAATTTCGAGGAATCAAATAATTTTCGTGATCTTACAGCACTGAACATGTAGACTGTACCTTCCATCTCCTGCGAAGCACGACTCTTACTTTCTGATATAGGGAACCGTCATGCGAGCAAATTTCTTAGGCAGGCTTTGGCTCTCAATACTGGCTCTGGCACTCTTACTCTCCTCAGTTGTCGATGCACAGGAGATGACGGCATCCGAATTACTTAACAAGTGCCAACTCGGCAAACCCGTTGATCTGCTGGCGGAGCATGATCTGGTGAAACTGGCAAAAACTGGTTCCTGGGAACTCGATGGTGGCCTGCTCTCAGCGAACTCCCGTCAGATTAGCGAACTTTACATCCCGTACTCACTTCCCGAACGCTACATCATCAAGGCCAAACTGAAACGAGAGTCGGGACGCGGCGCGTTCGGATTTGGCATCACGATGGGAAAGGAGCAGACCAGCCTCATTCTGGACGGCTGGGGTAAGCGATTCAGCGGTCTGCACAAGCTAGATGGACGCGAAGCATCATTTCCCGAGAACCCGACTCGTGTTGAGAAAATGCTCTTCACCGACGGCAAAGAGAGTGAAATACAAATCATCGTACTCGCGCGTCAGATCATCGTCGTTCTAGATGGTCAAGAAATCATTCGCTGGGAAGGAGATCCTCAGCAACTGAAGCGCACCTCACCCACACCTCGCGGACGAGAACAAATGCCGTACCTGTATTCCGTTCGGACCAAGTGGAGTCTGTCACAGTTTGAAATCACCCCGATTGATTCCGCTCCAGACGACGCATTGCTGGCGGAGCGGAAAAAACAAGAGGCGGACGATTTGCCGATGGCAGAAATTGTCAAGCAGTGTGACTTCGGCAAAACGGTCGATCTCCTATCCCTGCCGCAATTGTTCAACCTGAGTCCACGGGGAGGCTGGTCTTTGGCTGACGGCGTCATTACATCAAATCCCGGAAAATTTGCGGAATTATACGTCCCTTACGAGTACCCGGACCGTTACCTGATTCGCGCCAAGGTCAAGCGAGAATCTGGAATAGGGAATCTCAATCTCGGGCTGGTCATGGGAAACGGAGCGACGAGTGTGATCCTGGACGGCAACGGTGGAGGACGCGTTGGTTTGTATCAAACCGATGGGAATCGGGACTGGTTTCGACCGAATCCTGCTTCGACTCAAGGGAGTCTATTCGAGGACGGTCAGGAGAGAGAGCTGCAGATTCTGGTTCTCTCAAATGGAATTTTCGTTGCGATCGACGACGGAGAGATCGTTCGATGGAGAGGGCACTCCAAACGGCTCACCAGAGGACCCCAACCACCTCGAACCGAACGTATTCGGATGCCTTATCTTTATTCGCTGAAATCGAAATGGGCATTTTCAAAATTTGAAATCGTTCCGATCAAATCAGCTCCCGATGACGATTTTTATCTGCCGTCTATTCCATTGATGACTGAGTCTGAGTTGTTCGACAAAGTCAGGCCCCCCGTCTCAATGTACGACAGCCTCGATAAACTCCGTTCAGCTCCGGACCACACGCTGCTTCTGGATATTCACCATACCGCTTATCCGGTTGTCGAATATTTGCGAGGAGGCTTGGTTCGGGAAATCTCTCGTCAGGCGTTGTCTCTGTCAGCCAGAGATGAGTTAAGCATGTCAACACGTGATCGAGCCCAATTGGAAGCATTTCCACTCAATGATAGATTTAACAGACGAATGCGCCGAGAGCCGCTGAGTGCACCGCTGAGCGTATTCACTGAACTCATGGCCGATGGGCGAGCGCGAATTCAGGTTTTACGCGCCGGCGACCGCTTCACTTACATGCCGCTCTATCAGCAAGAATTTAAAGTCTCACCCGAGACTCCTTACTGCGATTTGGTTGGTGTGCTCGAAGAGTTGTCGCGTCATGATTTTTGCGGTGTGCTCGAAAGAGAATACTCAGTAACCCGGAACATAAAGACTTGGGAAGAATCGGCGCCTGTTCCCGCCCAAGCCGAGTCTCTCCTGAAAAAATGGAATGTATTTTCACAGTTCCTCGGAGTTCGCGAATTGCATCGTGTGATTCGAGAGTCGGGAGAATCCCCGGAGCGACTCGCTGCGCTTTCTCGGGGTTATGCTCGTATGGGACTGGTCACTTCGCTCTACTTCGGAGCTTACTCGAAAGTTTACTCTGCACGCGCACTCCTTTACTCCGAACGCTTGGTTGTGAAAAGTGAGAGTTCGGCGGCATCACTCTGGAATCGTGCTTATGTGAGAGCATTGGTTGGCCTCCCCGCCGCAGCTCACAGAGATCTACGACAAGCAGCAGAAATCGAGAGCGTTGAAAAACCGCCAGCTTGGGTCCACGATATCGAACTCTATTATGAAGGAGATGTGCGCGGCTTGAAACAGCGTTTGGAAGCGCCCTCGACACGTGGTCTAACGGCGTTTCTGTACTGGAAGCTGCAGACATGTCGGGCGTCGTCCCTGTCTCGTTACGACGGTTATTATCAGCTCATGGAACAAGAGCCCGACAGTCTCCATGCCCTCTTATCGACAGCCCGTAACGAGGGGTCATTAGGAACCAAGAGAGTTGCTTTCACTACGGCGGAATATCTACCGCAACTTGTCAAAAAGTATCTTTCGTTGATGCCGGGACTTCCCGCTAGTGTAAAAAATGCGCTACCGAGCAGTTCATCAATCACACTGGAAGAGCTACCCGCGATTGTGAATGCGCTCAAGGAAGCAGGTCGCTACGGGGTTGATGGAGGAGAACCATCTCTCGATGCTCTGGGACAGCTCATTCAAGAGGCTCTGTTTTTGACCAGTTATCAATTGCTCGATTATCAGTCAAACTGGCTCTCAATTGGCGACGAGCGGGTCCGCGAAGAGGCTGATCGATTATCCTCGCTGCTGGAAGGCCATTGCGCTCAGTCCCTGATCAAGCCCTTTGGGAGAAGTGGTGAGGAACGGGTGAAACTCCAACGGGATTTTCTGGTGAAAGCCGATACGAAATGCCTTGGGCAGAGTTGTGAATTGTATTTTGCACGACTTGAGGATGAGTATGAACTGAATACCGAAGAAGCGATGAATGCCATTTTCGCTCACGAGGATTTTATCGATCATGAAATGGCCCGAAAGATGAATCGTCGAATGTCTGACGAGCGGTTCCTGCACTGGTTGCAACAACTCGAGCGAGTCGCTCCGCACAGTCCGACCGCGATTGAGTTTCGGATAAGTAAGGCTCCCGAAACTTGCGGCGATAAAATTGAGAATTGGGAAAAACGGTATCCGTTGGATGCATCGTTGCAGACGATGTTCGCGAGTTACTATATGTCGCAGGGCATGTTCGATGATGCGGAGCGTTGCGTTCAAAAACGTATCGAACTAGAACAATCTTACGACGCCTACAAGCAGTTGGCAAAGATGGAAAAGCTCCGTGGAGATCTGGAAGGGTGGGTCGAAGCGTCGCTCGAATCATTGAAATACCCGGTTACCGGATTAGAGCACGCCAGTACGAACAGCGCCATCGCCAGACATTATCTGGATCAAGGAGAACCAGAAAAAGCCGAACCGTATGCGGAGGCTGCGGCGTCGACAGGAGCCTCTTGGGCGATGTCTGTCGCCGCCGATGTACAGGAAGCGCTGCGCAATTTGGAATCGGCCGATCGGTATCATCGCACGAACTATCTTCGATACAACAAGGGAATGGAGTGGTACTGGTTTCGTATGAGGTCTGGTTTCGGCGATCTGCAAGAAACTGGCCAAATACTCCTCGAACAAAACCGGGACCAACTCGACAGGACCGAGGAATTGACTTACGACGATTTCAAATTCGGCTATTTGATGTACCTGACGGGAGAAGAAGATCGGGCTTACACTCGCTTCAAAGCAATCTGTGATTCCGCCAGCTATCCGGTCCATTTGCTGGCATGTCTTCGCTCATGCCGTCGTCCGCAAAGATGATGCGGTACGTGATGAAATGCTTAGACGCATTATTAACCGAACATACGTAGGTGATGATAAGGCGATTTTGCTCAATACGAAAACCCTCGAGAGTTTTCTATAAAACAACCAAATCGTTTCCGAACACGAAAGTCATAAATTCGTCACGGGAACCGAGCAGTCGATCGCAAGAGAGACACTCGCGACGATCAACGCGACCGATCAGTCCTTGATCACATTATCGGGAGCGGGAGGATCTTTGTGAATTTTTAGATACTCGACGATCGCCCAGCGGTCCTCATCCGGCAGGTCGGTGCCGAATTCATGTCCGATGTTTTTGTTCCCTTCGAGGGAAGTATCGAATTTGAAGAGCGGATCGCCGGCGGTCACTTTCGCTTTCCCCTCTTCCCACTCGAACCCGACGAATTTCGGATCGAATTCCTGAGAACCGACGAGAAACGTTTTCGGACGTTCGTCCGCAGGCAAAAGCAAATGATAGAGCGTCGGAACGGAGCCGTTATGCAGGTAAGGAGCGGTCGCCCAGACACCTTCCAGCATCCGTCCGACAGTCGCCTTTCCATTGTTTTCCCGCATGGTATCCCGCCAGATGACCGGCTTGCGGTCGGCTTCCAGATCGGTCATCAGTTGTTGATGTTCCTCCGACATTTCCGTTTTCGCCTGCTCCTGCAAAGCCTCCAAGAGGGAGGCGATTGCTTTGGAAAATCCAATCGTACTGCCGTCTTCTTTGTAAACCACTCGATCGTAATTGGTCGCATCGAGCGGATCGGTCCCCATCTCTTCCAGAGTGAAGAGTTTGACCACCTGGAGACCTTTTTCGTCCACCCCTTCGGGAGTGTGGCAGTCCGCACAATGCTCCATGTAGAGTTTTTCCCCCCGTTTGGCGAGTTCCTGATCGACGTCGCCGAACACATCGCTCGGCCATTCGGGAGGCACGATTTTATGAATTTGCTGTTCCATCAGCATTTGATTGACGATATCGACCGAGGTTCGATTCGTTTCGATGTCGAAGGTCGCCCCCACGCCAATCGATTCTCCGATACTGCGTTGAATCACCGAATTCGAGTTGGCATTCCAGTGCAGCCATTTGAACTGGTCGATTTTCCAGATCGAGGGAGAGCTGACAGGTGCATTGACCGGCACCATGTTTTTCTCGTTCCAACCGGCGAACAACTCGACCCGTGCGGTTCCGAAGTCGTCGGCGCGACCGTACCCGGCGGGGAGGCGATTACCGGGCTGCGAAAGCCATTTGCGGGTTTTCAGGAAGGCCAGACGATATTTCAGGTCGCGGATATTGGCGGCGTACTTTCCGAGGAGTTTCTCAATCAACTCTTTTTGCTTTTCCGCAGTCGCCGCTTTGAGAGGACTGTTTTCGGAGAGAGATTTACCGGCGAGTTCCGTGGCGATTTGTTTGAGGCGATCGAGTTTGTTCTTGGCTTCACTGTTATCCTGGGCAATCGACGCTTTCAGATCTTCGACGGTCTGAGTCTTGCCGGCCTGCTTTATTTCTTCCAGCGCGGTTTTAAGATGTTGGACCAGAGATTTGCCAAACTCACCGTCAGATTCCAAATCGGCCATGGACTTATATTTCGTGATCAACCCTTCCAGGTCTTTGCTCTCTTTGGCGAGGCGTTGCATAAAGGCCCAGAATTCGTCGGGATCCTTAACTGTCGCTTGCAGAGAATCAGAGATGGCGTCCGCGAGTGCGTCCACATAAAACAAACCCGACGAACCCTCTACTCGTACAACCTGACCTTGATAATGCAGATCGGACGTATGGCACGCTGCACAAGTAAACCCAAACATGACGATCTCACGATCATCGCCAACGGGAATACTGTTCGTCACAATCCCCACCGGAAAACCTTCGGGATTGCGTTCCGATTTCTTACCGGGGAGCAGACCGAAGCGTTCCAGATCTTCCAGAAAAGGTTTCTTGGTTTTACTGTCTTTCAAAGCCCGCATCACGGACATCGGAAAGAAACCGCTTCCTTGATCGGAGTAATGAAAAAGGTCGGCGTCGAATCCTTCCAGTGTGTTTATCCCGACAGGAATCGCCGCAGGCTCACTCGCTTCAGTATCCCCGGTTTGCGAATCGGTTGTATCTGAGGATTTCTGCGAGCAACCGAAAGGACATGTCATCATTACAATCAGAAGAAATTCTCGAGCACGCATTATTGTTTCCTCCCAGGAGTATAATCGTCGATGCTCGTCCCACAGCACACAACAACTGAAACTGTCCGGGCTGTGCCAAGCCGGTCCATATTACTCTGGCCACATTCAATAAAGCACTCTATTCCACATAATTTTACAGATATTATTGAAGTAATGAATTGTGATTTACGCGTCCTCTTCAAACTACCTCCCCTCCCACAGCAGCAGCGGGATATGAGAGACAAAACCAGGTAAATGAATGCGTCGCTCGCAATTTTCGGGAGAGAATAGATAAAACACTATTTCTTCGCCGCAGGACCGGGAGTATGGTGTTTCTCGCTGGGCTCTAATAGATGATTCGCTTGCTGGCTTAATGATCCTGTACCGACTACAGGCTGTTTTATCTCTTGCATATTGAACAGAAGACCGTGCCACATGTTAAGCAAGTTACTGTTACTCATCTGTGTTTCGAGTCTGACGCTGACACTCGTTTTTTTGTTTTTTTACTCGAGAGGTCGGGATCGTTCCTTTGAAGAGTCCCATGAGTTTGCCGCCCAAGCTGCCCAAAAGCTGACTCACAATCTTGAGAAAGAGATCACACGACTCGATGTCGTCAACGACATTGTGGCAAAGATTGAACAGGAACAATTGACAGAGAACCAGATTGAAGCATTGATTTCTTCATCAGTTAAGGCTCATCCGGAACTAGCTTCCATCTCCGTTTCTTGGTTCTTCTCGGATTATCGTGGCTGAGGCCGTTTCGGCTGGTTTTTCACTGACGT
>JABURQ010000056.1 GCA_014762625.1 Planctomycetaceae bacterium
AAGATGAGAACTTTTGAAGTTGAGGTTTTGCAAAAAGCTCATCTTCCAAACTTTAAGGACTTACGACGAAAACAGCCGTATGTCTTCCAGACACGAAAAACACATTCTCGCCAAACAGTACACAAAAACAAATTCTGCGCGGGATGTGAAAAATCGGATCAAAAACGGTCGTTTTCCACTCGTGTTTTCAACTTTGCAACTTAACAACTTGGGAAATTGTCAAGTTGAAAATCTTCGGGATTCAGCAACAAAACGGCAGAGTCCCTGGCAAACACCGAAAGCAAATCAGAACTGATGGCCTTCCTGCGGTCCGTTCTGGGTGAGCGTCAGGACTTCAGGTCCGTCTTCCTGCATGAGAATCGTATGTTCGAACTGAGCGGAAAGTTTTCCATCACGCGTGCGAACCGTCCAGCCGTCTTTTCGGTCGAGCACGGTATCGCGGCGACCGAGGTTCAACATCGGTTCGATGGTCAGGCAGGTGCCGGGACGGATGACATCCCAGCGGGACTTGGGATGCGGGAAATGGGGAACGCCGGGATCCTGATGAAATTCGCGTCCGATGCCGTGTCCCTGATACTGCTCGACGACGGAGTAACCGAATTTGGTGGCGTAGTTGAAGATCGCTTCGCCGATGTCGTAGACCGTTCCCCCCGGTTTGAGGGCTCGAATGCCTTTCCAGAGGGAATCGAAGGTGACTTGAACCAGTTGTCGCGCCTCGTCGGAGACTTCGCCGATGAAGAATGTTTCCGACTGATCTCCGAACCAACCATCGACGATGGTGGTGAGATCGACATTCACGATGTCCCCTTCTTTCAGCACGGTGTCATCGGGAATTCCGTGGCACACCACCTGATTGATACTGGTGCAGCAACTTTTGGTGAAACCGTGGTAACCGAGCGTGGCGGGCGTATGACCGTGATCGAGGGTGTATTCGTGAACGAGCGTGTTGATTTCATCTGTGGTGATACCCGGCTTGACGTGCGGTCGTACCAGATCCATCACACTGGCATTGAAACGTCCCGCCGCGCGCAGTCCGTCCTGTTCTTCCTGAGAGAGATAGAGCGGCGGCTTTTTACGCAGAGGCATAGACGTCTCGTTCGGTGGATCCAAAACATGTTCGGAAACGAAATTCTGAATGCGATTCATTCTGCCAGAATTGTCGGCGATCTGAAAGGATTGGATTTCGGTTCAGAAAAATTTTCTGTGGTAAGCTTGTCTGGTCGTCCGGCTTGCTCCACGATGGCATTCGCCCCGCCTTCATGAATTCACAGGAGAGACAGATGTCCGCTGCCGACCGCTCCCGCAAACCGAAACTGATGGGCAATCATCAGCGTTCGTGGATTTGGGGGCGCCATGCGGTTCTGGAAGCGGTTCGATCCGAACGATGGTTTCCCCTGGAAGTGCGCGCGGCACACGACGTCGATCCCGAAATTCGTCGGGAATTGGCGGACTGGATCGAAACTCGGAAAGAGTTGGCCGCTGCGGATTTCCCCCCGGTCCTGGAGTTTGAAGAGGCCTCCCGGCTTGAGAATCTTTGCCATCAATCCGATCACCAGGGCCTGATCGCTCGCATGCCCGAGTATCCCTATCTCACAACCGCGGAACTGCTGGCCAATCTATCGGAGCAATCGTTTCTGCTGGTTCTGGACGGAATTCAGGACGCGTTCAATTTTGGAGCCTGTTTGCGGTGCGCGGAGGTGTTCGGCGTGGATGCGGTGTTGATCGGAACGAAGGGGCAGACCGGAGTGAACAGTCAGGTCGTCAGAAGTTCGGCGGGGGCCGTACACCACGTTCCCATCGCTCGGGCGTCGGATCTGACAGACTCGCTGACGAAACTTCAATCGGCGGGCGTTACCCTCGTTGCCTCGACCGAAAAAGCGGAACAAGCTCTTCCCCAGGCGAACATGCGGGGAGCCATCGCGGTCATCGTGGGAAACGAAGGAACCGGAATTGCCGCGGAACGATTGGAGTTGGCGTCCCGCCGGGTTGCCATCCCGCAACAGGGGATCGTCCAGTCGTTGAACGCGGCCGTCGCGACAGGGATCGTCCTCTATGAAGCCGTCCGACAACGAGAGTACGACCGTCAACAGGAAGAGACCTGAATATGTCCCTCGAACTACGCAATCCCCATAGCGTGCTGGCGGCCCTCAAACATCGTCCCCATGATGTGCGAGAGATCCGTTGCACATCGAACAGTCCCGGCGGCGCATGGGAAGAAGCTTTGCTGGAGGCACAAAGCGCGGGGATTCCCATTTCGGTCAGTCATCGCCAGGGAGGTGGACGACGGCAACGTGGGCAAACCGAACGCTCCAGCGGAACGGTGGCACTCGTCAAGGAGCGATCGCCGGCATCGCTCGAAGAGATCCTGCCGACCCGAGAAGCCGTTCCGGAAACGGGACTCTGGCTGGCACTCGACTGCCTGCAGGATCCACAGAACGTGGGCGCCATTTTTCGCAGCGCATCTTTCTTCGGGATTCAGGGGATCCTGATGACGAAAGATCGATCCGCGCCGATGAATTCGACGGTGTACGACGTCTCCGCGGGAGGAGCCGAGGCAGTTCCGTTTGCGGTCGTCACGAATTTGACTCAGTCGCTTAAAATTGCCAAAGAATGCGGCCTGTGGGTGCTCGGAGCTTCGGAACATGCGGAGAAGGATGTTTCCCAAGTTGACCGGGGGCGTCCCTGGGTACTGGTCATCGGGAACGAACAGAAAGGAATCCGCCGATTAACAAGCGAGCAGTGTGATGAAATGTGCCTGATTTCACCGCGCGGCGAGGTGTCGTCTTTAAACGCTTCGGTCGCGGCGGGTGTTTTAATGTCGGAACTGACTTGAAAGTGTGCTAGACTGAGTAAGTCGCAGATTTCGATCAGAAAAGTAAAAAAGTGATCCGTTGCTTCACGACGGCTACCGAGAGTGCAACGGAAGAAGTCTTCGTTGCCGTTCAAGCGATCGGTTGTACGTCGGATGTTTTGACGTGATTGATTGGCATCCTCCATTACTCCCTCAGCATCTGAGAAAACACATGACAGAACTCACCATTCAAATTCTGGAGGGATTGGAACGCGGCAAGGTCTTTTCTCACCTGGAGCCTCCGTTCACCATCGGACGAGAAATCTCCAATGAGATCGCCTTGAATGATGAAAGCGTCAGCCGCTATCACGCGAAAGTCCAGGTAGACAACGAACGCATCATCCTGACCGATCTGGGAAGCACGAACGGCACACGCATCAACGGCCATCCCGTTCAATTGAAAGTCCTGAAGCCGGGCGACCAGATCCATATCGGACGCTGCGTTTTACTTTTTGGAAGCTTCGACGAGATTGAAGAAACTCTCGGTTATTCTGACGGTCAAACAGGGATCGATAGCTCTGGACAGGAGACTCAAAAGGATTTGGAAATCAACCAAGGAATGGTTGCCCCCGGTTCTCGAACCATGAATCCTGAGGTCAATCTCGACTTATTTCCTCAAGGCTGCCCGGAAGTTCCAGAAGATCTGAAACTGGTTCAACGAGCGCAAATCTCAGACCTGCTCGCCTTCATGCACAATCGCCTCGTGCAATTGATGGCGGAAAGCCACGAGGAATCCAACGCCGAGGAAAATCGGGAAGTTCGGATTCCCTGGGAAACCTGGCAGCGGATGATTCGGACCGAAATGGAACTCGCCCAAGCGCTCCAGAAAATCGCGGACCCGGAATAAAGCGGATGGTTTCCCGTTCACTTCGGCCCGCCTGAAAACGGTGATCGAATGACTCTCACGGATCGACCAGTCCCTCACGAATGGCAAACCGCGCCAGCTCGACACGGTCGTGTATCCCCAATTTGTTCATAATCCGATATTTGTGAGAATCGATCGACTTTTCCGAGAGATGCATTTTTTTCGCGACCTCTTTCACACTTTGCCCGAGTGCGAGATGTCGTAGCACTTCGAGTTGTCGATTGGTCAATGCCGACAGTCCGATTTCCTCTCGCATCGAATACGTATGATCTTCTCGGTTGTAGACAACCCGTTCCTGGATCGCCTCGGAAAAACAGAAGTCACCACGATTGATGCGATGTAGGGAGTCCACCAGGAAGGCGAACGGTTCGCTTTTCAAGAGATAGCCGTATGTTCCGACTCGTAAGGCTTGCTCGATACTGATGTCGGATGCAGATTGACCCAGAAACAGAAAGCGAGTTTTTTTCTGGCGAGAACGGATTTCGGCGGCGACGTCATACGGATCACGATTCTCCAAATCGGCTCCCAGAATCGCCACTTCGGGAGTGGTCTCCAGGCAGGCCTGGATTCCTTTCTGGGGATTGTTTCCCGCGTAGACGACTGAGAACTGAGGGTCGGAATCGAGATTGGCAACGAGTGAATCAAGCAGCATCAGCTCGGAATCAATGATCACAACGTGTATGAGGACTGGATTTGGAAGATCCATGCGTCAGGTATCCTTGGGAGGTAGTTATTTGCTCAATCGTGTTAAAAGAGAAAAAACGGTTCCCAGGGGAGAGGAACATGGAATAAAACAGAGCCGAGAAATTTTCCGGCCAAAACCCAGAGACATTCCGGGAGACTGCGGTGAGGTGAGAGTGAAAGCATGGATGAAACCACGCGGATTCTTTGGCTCGTAAGAGCCTCTGGCCTGTGGAGATTTCGCCAGGGACCAGCCACTGCACAGAGAAGAGATACCTCTGTTCAAACAACGTAACATCGAGTGCAACACCCTCAACCACCACAGGGACAAACCTGTTTCACGCCTGAGGGGGGAGGGTGAAACCTTGTAATGATACGATAACGTCCAATTTAACCAGTTGAAATGATAGAGTCATTCTAAAAATATTTTGATTTGCCTCCAGCATTGAAGAATTTCCCGTTCCCGATCATGATTAACTCCTGAGAAAAGGGCTCGCTCGTCACTGCGTCCTGCACGGAAAATCGCACAAGTCAACAGGAGATCTTGTTTTACAGCCAGAAAAGAGGCGTAAAGCATCGAGTTTGTAGCCCCCATGAACAGCGAACTTTCTACTGAAAATTCCGAACAGATGTCCAAATGGGTCATGGCAGGCCTGATCCTGGTGACGATTGGTTATTTTGGCTGGTTTTTCACTGCTTCTACTTCCGCGCAAGAACCTCATGGCTCTTCCCACATTGTGGAGCCCGTGGAAGACAGTTCTCACCACGATTCAGAACCCGAATCAGAGAAGCATGCGGAACAGGAGCATGGAGAAGCTGGCGAGGAGCAGCATGCGTCATCCCCACCTCCCGCTCTGTATAGCGTGATTCCGTTCGTTATGCTGCTCGGAGCGATCGCCGTTTTTCCGCTGTTTCACCAGACGGAACACTGGTGGGAACATAACATCAATCGATTCAAGGTCGCGGCGGGACTGGGCCTGTTTACCCTGGTTTACTATGCCTTCCTCTACGGGCACCCTGTTGAAGACCACTTCACACATGGGCATGCGGAAAGTGGTTTACTCGGGTCGGTGGTCATTCTCAAGAATGCGATTTTAGTGGAATACGTCCCCTTTATTGCCTTGCTCTTCAGCCTGTATGTGATTTCCGGAGGAATCCACCTGCGTGGGACTCTGGTCGGAAAACCCCAATTGAATGCCGCCATCATCGGCCTCGGGGGGCTCTTGGCCAGTTTTATCGGAACGACGGGCGCAGCCATGCTGCTAATCCGACCGTTGATTCGAGCCAATGAGGAGCGACGTTATGTGGCTCATACGATCGTGTTTTTCATTTTCGTTGTTTGCAACACCGGAGGGTGTTTGTTGCCGATCGGTGATCCACCGCTGTTCCTCGGATATTTACGAGGGGTCAGTTTTCTTTGGACATTAAACTTATGGCCGATGTGGCTCACAATGAATTGCGTGCTCGTGGCAGTTTATTATCTGTTCGATACACTCCGCTTTCGCCATGAAAATCTGGATCTGGAAGAAATCGAAGCCGAACAGAAAGAGCCGATATCGGTCGACGGCGGCATCAATTTTGTGTGGCTGATTGGTGTGATCGGATGTGTGGCTCTGCTCGATCCTTCCCGGCCGATTCCTGGGACGGACTGGGCGCCTCCCGTTTTCATGCGTGAAGTGCTGATGGGATTGTTGACGGCTGTCTCGTTGATCACGACATCCAACCAGACGCGACAACTCAATTCGTTCAACTACGACGCCATCGTCGAAGTCGCGGCATTATTCATTGGAATCTTCATCTGTATGCAACCGCCGATCCAAATCCTCGACGTTTACGGTTCTCAATTGGGGATTGATGAAGGCTGGAAGTTTTTTTGGGGAACCGGCTTACTCTCCAGTTGTCTCGATAATGCCCCGACCTATGTGGTGTTTTTTGAAACCGCGCGAACGGTCGCGGAACCGGGAGCCGAAACGATCGCCGGCGTGACGGGTTTGCATCTCATCGGAATCTCGTTGGGAGCAGTCTTTATGGGCTCGATGACGTATATCGGCAATGGGCCGAATTTCATGGTGAAAGCGATCGCTGAGAAAAACAACATTCGGATGCCAAGCTTCTTCGGATATATGCTCTACAGTGTCGCCTTTGTGTTGCCCGCATGTATCCTGATCTGTCTGATTTTTTTACGTAGTTAAGGGGATGCAGTCTGTCCCCTGAAATGAGTGACTCATGTCTGAGTGGTCTTCTCTTTGCGAATCCATTCAAGGTCAGGAAGTCGTCCTGGATGTGACGGGGCTGTATGTCTATTTGGGGACGCTGACGGACTGGGACGAGAAGTTTGTCACCCTGGAATCTGCCGACGTCCACGATCTCCGAGACACGGCCACCTCTCGGGAACGGTATGTGGTCGAAGCGCGACTGCACGGTATCCGCCCCAACCGAAACCGAGTTCACATCAGGTGGGATCAGGTATTGAGTCTTTCCGTTCTCGCGGATGTGCAAATCTGAGTTTTCTGCAAGATTTTCAAATCGTCCGGAAGCCCAAGCTGTCAAACACGAATTGTGCACGTGGCTCCTAAGTTTCTGATAACAAGGGCTTTAGAGTATTTCGGTTTCTATCTGACAACTTGCGAGTGAATCGATCTGGTTCTACCCATCCGAATTGAGTTACAAATCGTCCGGTATTTCCAATGACACAGACGATTGGAAGCAGGACAAACTCAGTGATGTGGATGAAAAAACTGGTCTCCTTCAACACTTTGGTTCTGGTCTCACTTCTGGTGGGTTGTGCTCCGCGCAATCGTACCGAACGTGGTGCCTTGGTCGGCTCGACGGCGGGGGCACTTCTGGGCGGTGTCATCGGTCATCAAAGCGGAAACACCCACGACGGAGCCGTTCTGGGTGCACTGGCGGGTGGAATGACCGGGGCCGTTGTCGGCAACGCCGAAGACCAGAAAGAGATGGCGTACGAAGAACTTGCCGAAGTACGTCAGGAAGCCGCTCAAGCCGTTACGAACTTGGATTTAATCCGGATGACCCAAAGCGGCGTGAACGATGATATCATCATTAACACCGTGAAAACGCGCGGGGGCCGAATCGACATGAGTCCCGACGCGGTCATTGACCTGAAAGCCAACGGCGTGAGCGACCATGTCGTTCTCGAAATCCAGAAAGCAGCGCAGTCAGCCGCTAAAGATGATGTCATTCAGGTCGTTCACAATCGACCGGAAATTATTGTTATCCCAGCCATCGGCGTGGGGGTCCACAATCGTCCTCCTCACGGATACTGGCATCGTCCGCGACCTCGCAGCGGAATCCATCTTCATTACTCGCGTTAATCGGACGAGTTATCTAGAGTCGAAGACATCGCTTTTTTCGCCTTCATCTCCACAGATTGCAGGTCGACCTGTGCACCGTTTTGGGGAAAGATGTGTGGGACCAGGTACCAGGTCTCGGTGAAGGACGCGGACTCGCCCGGCTTTAACCGCTCCCGAGGTCCAATCGGCTCCAGCTCCACCATGGGACGATCGGGATACCAGATCGACATCGTCAAACCGGCCACCTCGTTGTAAACCCGATTCGGATAAATGGGGAACTGTTTGACGAACATGAAGTGAGTCGGCATCAGGTAGGCAAACCACCCCGCTTGAGTATCCATCCCCAACTTGGGGTGAGCCGGCGGCCCCAGAATTTCCAGAAAACCGTCTCGCTCGCGAATGTTGGGATCTTCAGGAAGGTAGTTGATCAAGGGAGCCGGCGAATACATGACATAAGATTTGGGGAACCGACTCGGTTTTGTCAAAGGGATCACAACAATTCCGTGCCCCAAGGCAAAGGTCCGACTCCAGTAACAATATTCGACCGTTTCGTCTGACACGTTGGTCATCGTCTGGCGACAAGAGAGACGACTGCTTTTTTGATCGAGTTGAAAGTCACGTACGAGTTGGACTCCGGTGGGACCATCTTCAGGGCTCGTCACTCGCACGTGTCGGTCGCCGACAATTTCGCCTTTCCAGACGCCCTGCCATAACACGGGATGTTTGGGGACAGTCGTTTCCGGACCGATATCAAATCGACCGGGTATCGGAGAGCCACCTCGTTTGCCAGGTTCATATTTCCAGCCTTCTCCTCCCGTAGGTAAAGGCAACGATTCTTCACCGCAATGCTGGTAGGACAGGATGCGCCCCCCGACCGATGGACAGATCGTGACGGAAGTCTCTGCATTGGAGAGCTTCAGGCAGTCGTCGTACCCGTAGGCGGAGACAAGGCTGGCTCCCTCGAATTCTGACGCTTCGAGAATGGCCTGAAACTGCAGGAGGACACATGAAATGAGAACTGAGCGCAACATGGAAACCCCTCAAGCACGGAATGGAAGTCGTTTCTAATCAGCGTACTCGCTCGTCGCCGGGAAACCAATATGCTGTGTCAGACCTACTGATCTGCCGGATGGGGAGCGGATTGTCCCGTGATGATGGAATACGCATTCTCCGCAGCCCGTTGCTCGGCTTCTTTTTTTGTATTTCCCCAGGCAGCCGGATAATACTTCTCGCCAATGTAGGCGGCAACTTTGAAGCACTTGGAATGATCGGGCCCTTTTTCGTCGAGCAATCGATAGCCAGGAGTTAATTGAAAATCTTTTTGTGCCATTTGCTGAAGCACGCTTTTGTAATTTTCTTCCTGTTCCTGTTCGACGAGCCGAGTGATTTCCGGGACGAGGAGTCGGAGCAGAAACGTCTGAGCTGTTTCATAACCACCATCGAGATAGAGTGCCGCCACCACTCCTTCAAACGAACCCGCCACCACAGATTCCGGAATTCCTTCATGGTTTGTCAGTCCTTTGCCCAGATAAAGACACTCTTGAAGGCCGATTTCATAAGAGATTTTCGCGCAGGTGGAGCGACTCACGACGGAAGATTTGATGCGAGTCAGTTCTCCTTCCGGAAAATCGGGATACTTCTCAAAGAGAACTTCACAGACCACCATACCGAGTACGGAGTCCCCCAAAAATTCCATCCGCTCGTTGGATGTCAGTCGGGAGGTCGCGATCGAGGAGTGCGTTAATGCACGACGCAACAATTCACGGTTCTGGAACCGGTATTCGAGAATGGTCTCGCAGTGGCTCAGATTCCGGTCATCGGAATCAGGACTGGAGAAATCGCTGGACATGATGGTCGTGACTAGCTCAGAAGTTGGAAAAGCGGGGCGAGAATTCTATCATGCAACAGGTTGGTAAAGGCGTCAACTAATCCTGCCAGTCGGGTGTCTGAAATTCATCCCGCAAAAGACTGGCCCCTCGAATCTCGCTCTGTTTGCGCAGGGCCTGATAACAGTCGTAAATTCCCTGGCCCCGCGCTTCTTTCGCCAAATCCCAATCTTCCGTCGAAGGGCGATTGGCAAACTGTTTCACCGCTTCCGGATCGCTGAGATCAATTTCTTCCGCGAGAAATAACCGGAGAAAATCATCCCAACCGTGGCGATGTGCGTCTCGATAAACCTGAGGGCCGTCGCCGAATTTGACGTTTCCTTCGGCGCCGGTCATCATCATTCTCCCGGAGACGTGCTCGGGCAACGTCAGTGAATATTCGGGAAGATTGATCGCCGAGTTTCGATCGGCAGAAAGCGTCACCCAGCCGGTCTCGTCGAGATGTCGAGAGGGGGGGGACTGTTCGGAATCTGCCCGATTTCGCTCGGTTAATAGACGGTTCGGCTCTGCCATCGAATCGGAGAACGTGTTGAGCGAAGCCACATAGGATAGAAATCGATTCTCGAAGTCCGCCTGGGCGACTTTCAGGCGGTTGCTCAGGCGATACGGTTTGTTCTGAGTGCGGAGATCGCTCAAGTATCCAATCAAGGCCTCGCGCGTCTCCGGCGAATGGTGGAGCATAAAATGCACCCACGCCCACGACTCCTGATAATCCAGTCGCTGCAAGTCGGCGAACTCTTCGAGGTTTTCCAGCCTTCTTAAGTTCGGCTTCCAGCCGTTGCCGATCTTTGCCGTGAGCTCACTGGGATAGTTGCTGTTGAGTTCGCCAGGTTGGTCCCCGGCCACCTCGAAATACTCCGCCAGTCCTTCATCGAGCCAGAGTGGGACATGCTTGAGACTGGCATGCAGTAATCCGTGTGTAAATTCATGCCGCAGATCTTCCTGCACTCGTTCTCCCCAATAGGTAAAGACGGCAAGCTCCGTGGAAGTTTTGAAAAAATAGGCTCGTCGATGAGGCAATCCCGGATACATTTCCGCCAGATAATGTCGATACGCCTGCTCGTGATTGAACAGATAGACGGTCACCGGACGTTTCTGAACGGGGAGATCCAGGTGTTGGTACACTTGTTGCCGAAGCTGTTTCAAATCCTGAATGAGTTCGTGGTTCGGCGAAATCCGAAAGTCACTCAACACCAGAAGTTGGTCGCTTCGAACCGTATGTTTGGAAGGCAGCGAGACCAATCCTTCCTGACGATTTAACAAGCTGCATCCTGGTATCACAATCGCGAACAGAATCAGCGCGATCAGCATTCGCCGCATTGCTGCGCGCCGTTTCTCGATCGGAATGGAAGCTGCTGATAAACGCATTATTGTCGGTTCAAATTGAAAAGATTTTCCACATCCGGTTCGTCTTCCATGTCCGGCAGCAACTGCTCAACAGATTCGCGGGCTACCGACGAAGAGACGAGATCACTTCTTCCATCGTTCATAAAAGCACGAGCGACTTGGGGATGATCTGCCCAATCGTGTAATGTCCATTCCCGAATGTCGA
Source organism: Planctomycetaceae bacterium (assembly GCA_014762625.1). Lineage (GTDB taxonomy): Bacteria > Planctomycetota > Planctomycetia > Planctomycetales > Planctomycetaceae > JABURQ01. The sequence goes on from JABURQ010000056.1 coordinate 11,150, forward strand.
GATACACGTTTTCCAGTGTGGCCTGGGATTTGGGGACCATCAGAAACCCTTCCGCAGACATCACAAAATAGTACTCGTAGGAAAGGCCCATGGTGGCGATTCCGATCACGTTCCCTACGATGAACCATCGAAAGGATTTCATGATCAGCGTCCCTGCCGGTTAATTGATGTCTTCATAGACGGTCGTGAACAGGGAAGCTTCCCCTGAGTTCCTCATCTGTTCAGGCGGAATGGTCCCACAATCGAAAAATTTCCGCAAGATCAATTAAGAACGACCTTTAGGGCTTCAAAAAGTCGCATTTTCATCCCGATATCACTCATTGATGACAACGGGCAGATCACACCATGTTCAAAAATCGAAGCACGGAAAAAGATTTGCGTGACTGGTTCAGCAAGCAGGGATGGGACGGAGAGTCAGGACGCTTTGAGGAACTCGAGCTGATTGCCATTCAACGACCGGGATGGCTTCAGGTTTTTCGATTTTCAGGCACGATGCTCGATCCCAACGATCACAAACAACGAATCTGTGGTTACTGCCGCGACGATGAACGTCACGGTTTGTTTGAAGTGGTGTATCGCGATTCTTTTCGAGATCTTCATTCAATCTTCGCTGAATGGACATCGGAGCTTGTTACAAGGAATCCCAGTGAGAAGCATCCTTTGCAAGTCGCTCTTCTGGTGTTCTTCCTGGGATGCATGGTGATCGTTGCGATTGTCCTCGCAAGAGCTTCGCTCTTTTCCACCATCACTGCGTTGAGTCGTAACTCGTCTCCTCACCCTTCCACCGTGAGTCCTACCACCGATGAACAAGATTTCTCCCTCTCTTCATGAAATTATGATGCGGCATGCAATCTTAATTGCCCGACAGAATCCGACGCATCCATTTGGGACCGTGATCGTCAACGATGAAGGAGATGTGATTGCGGAAGGCGTGAATCGTGGTGCCGAAAATCCGATACTACATGGTGAGATTGATGCGATTAACGAATGCGCCAAAGAGCATCAAAACGAAGACTGGTCGAAATTTATTCTCTACAGCACCGCAGAACCCTGCCCAATGTGTATGTCGGCCATTTTGTGGTCCGGTATCCCGGCGGTCATCTACGGCACCTCAATTGCCACCTTGAAAGAACTCGGCTGGCGTCAAATTTCTATCAACTCCCAGGAAGTGATCGCCCGATCGTGGGATCCCGAACTGGCCATTCGAGGCGGCGTGCTTGAGGAGGACTGCGACCGGCTGTTTGAGTCGGCCAGTGAGAATCGAAGCTCCTGAAGACTACCTTTCCGACGTCCTCAGTGGAAAGTGGGCATCCTCACTCCTAGGATAGGCTCTGATCATTTTTTGGAGCCACCTATGACGTCCCCCCAATTCATCGATACGCACTGTCACCTCGACGAATCATCTTTCGAGAATGATGTCGAGCATGTCATCAACTCCGCTCGGGAAGCGGGCGTGATCACCATGCTCACGATCGGAACGACCCGAGAGAGTAGTGAGCGAGCGATTGCTCTGGCAGAGAAATTCGATACCGTCTTCGCCGCCGTCGGAATTCAACCAAACTATGTCGCCGAGGCGAAATCGGGGGATTGGGAACGCATTCTGGAACTGGCTCAGCATCCGCGAGTGATCGCGATCGGTGAGACCGGTTTGGATAAGTATTGGGATTATTCGTCACTGGAGCTTCAGGCGGATTATTTCGATCGCCACATCGAACTATCTCGTGAAACCGGGAAGCCATTTATCGTTCATAATCGCGAGGCGGATACGGAAATTGTGAAGCAACTGCAAGGTCAGGCAAAGCAAGGCCAATTACAGGGCGTGATGCATTCGTTCTGTGCGGATCAGAAAACCGCTGAGGCTTGTCTCGAGTTGGGATTGTACATTTCTTTCGCCGGTATGGTCACTTTCAAACGGAATGAAGAACTTCGGACCATCGCTCAAAAAATCCCCGCGGAAAAGCTGCTAATTGAAACCGATTCCCCCTATCTTTCCCCGCATCCGATGCGCGGAAAACGCAATGAGCCGGCGCGAGTGGCACTGACAGCTCAGGTCTTGGCGGACGTTCGTGAGGTCTCCCTCGAGGAACTCGCATCTCAGACCACCCGCAATGCGAAAGGTTTGTTTAATATTCCTGAATGATTCCTGTTGTTGAGATCCGCTTTTTGAGCATAATACCGGGAATTGACTTCTCACGTGCAAGGAAGCTGGCCTTCAATGTCGTCGATTTCACGAACGGTTACGGGAACGCGGACGGCTGAGCTTGAAGGCTCTAGTTCGACGCCAGCGAGGATTCCCCATTCGCTGACGGGGGGATCTTCCGATTTGATCCTGAAGCTTTTTTTGCGCCACGGAGTACGACCTGCTGGATGGTCCAAACTTCCAACCTGGATAGGGCTGCTGGCCAAATCGATGATGGGGGTTCCCTTCCGCTGGCACGAGCGTTTCAGCGAGCGTCGAGTGGAAGCGTTGAGCCAGGAACCTGTCCCGCCACTCTTTGTCATCGGACATTGGAGAAGCGGGACCACTCATCTGCACAACCTGTTGACGCAGGATCCGCAGTTCGGTTGTCTGACAATGCGTCACTGCATTACGCCGAACAGTTTCCTGACCACTCCCGAGTTTCTGAACCGGAAGCTGGCAGAGATGATGCCTGAGACGCGCCCCGTTGACGGCATGAAGATGGGTTGGAACTTTCCTCAGGAAGAAGAGTTTGCTTTGGAGCGGATGACTGATCTGTCCTATAACCACTGCTATCTCTTTCCGGATCGGGCGGAAGATATCTTTCGTCGCACGGTTCTGTTCGAGAATCGGGCGGAAGATGGGGTGAAGTGGACCGTTGAGTATCACAAACTGTTATGTCGTCTCAGCCTGGATCAAGGGGGGAAGAGACTCTGCCTGAAAAATCCTCCGAATACTGCCCGCATCCCTCAGCTCTTGCAGCTATTTCCGGAAGCTCGATTTGTTTACATCGTCCGAAATCCGGAACATGTTTTTCGTTCGACACGCGACCTGTGGCGGAATGTGACCAAGTTGCTGGGGCTGACCAAAGTCGGCGAACAACTTATGGAACAGAATCTCGTCTTGTTCTATCGTTTGTTGTTGAAAAGTTACCTCGGGCACAGGACGCTCATTCCCGCCAGGAATTTGATCGAAGTTAAATACGAAGACCTAGTCACGACTCCGCTACAAACATTAAAGACCATCTATGAATCATTGCGGATCGACGGTTTCTCGGACGCCACTCCCCGCCTCGAAAACTATCTGCAGAAAAAAGCCGGCTTTCAAAAGTCCGAACATTATCTGGACTCCCATGAAGTTGCGAAGATCCGCCAGGAATGGGAGTTCGCGTTTTCGGAATGGGGGTATGATGAGAAATCCTGGTGCCCGGCTCCTCAATCCTAATTGCTTCCGGAAACTCAAGGTCCCGTCAAATCTGATTGATTCCGAACAGGGTTTGGATAAGATGGAGTTCGCGCGGCGGAGGATCGCACAAGAATCGTCCGGCTTTAATCGCCTGGACACTGCGGGGCAACCCCGCGGGTGAAGCATTGTTACCCATTCGCTGATGAATGAGCTCCTTGGTCGGATGACCAACTCGCTCATTCGCCACAGGATCGGTTGTGCCATCCGCCGCGCGTTTTTGACAGTCGCTCACCTCTCGACGAAAGCTTCGCGATGTCTGGCAGTGATCCAGAGTTCGTTCCCGATGACGTCATTCCTCACCAGCATCTCCCGCCGCTGGAATACCGCGATATGCCGGAGGCGATCCCCTGGAAAGCGATGATCGGGCCGAGCATCATTCTGGCGGGTCTCTCTCTGGGATCGGGAGAGTTTATGCTGTGGCCGCACATCACTTACAAGGCGGGGTTTGTATTCTTCTGGGCCTGCCTGCTGGGGGTGCTGACGCAGTTTTTCCTTAATATGGAAATCGAACGTTACACGTTAGTCACCGGCGAAAGCGTGATCACCGGATTTTCCCGTTTGAGCAAGCACTGGGCCTGGATCATGTTGATCTGCAACATCGTTCCGATGGCCTGGCCGGGATGGGCCAGCGGAGCGGCGACGACGCTGTCGTGGCTCTTGTATGGTGCGCAGGAGGTCGTCGTTGACGGAGAGATTCAATATCAGGCTGCGCATGCGAACTGGTTCGCGATTGCGGGGTTGATTCTAGTAGGCATTGTGCTGACGTCCGGTCCCGTCGTTTACAACACGGTTGAAAAAATTCAAACCTTCCTGGTTGCGTTAATCATGGTGGCCGTGGTGCTGTTGGCGTTTCTGCTGGTGAAGCCTTACGCCATCTCGGAAATGTTGGCGGGAGCGGTCAAGTTCGGCGAGATGCCTCCCCCGTCAGCCGACCTGGCCTTTGTGTCGCTGTTGGGAGCGCTGGCGTTTGCCGGCGCGGGAGGGACGCTCAACCTCGGGCAGTCGAACTACATCAAGGACAAAGGTTACGGCATGGGAAAATACATCGGACGGATTACGAGTCCGATCACCGGCCAAACCGAGGCGAGCCCTGAAGTGGGCTATCACTTCAAACATACGGACGACAATCTTGCACGGTGGAAGCAATGGTGGAGAGCGGCCAATATCGAACATTTTCTCAGTTTCTTTGTGACCTGTTTGTTGTGTCTCGCGTTGTTGTCGCTTATTTCCTACTCCATTTTTTACGATGCTGGCGGAGCTCTGAAACCGGGAATGGATAAGTTCGGCAAAGACATGAACTTCATCTGGGGGGAAGCGACCACTCTCGGCACGATGGAAGGCGGCCAAATGCTGAAGGTCGCCTTTCTCATCATGGGAACGGCCATTCTGCTCACGACGGAACTCGGGGTTCTGGATGTGATCTCCCGGATTTCCGCAGATATTGTGAAGGTGAATTACCTGCGCGATAACGAGAACTGGTCGGTGAGTAAGCTCTACTTTCTGTTTCTCTGGGGGGAAATTGCTCTCGGTGTGACCATCCTGATGACGCCAGGGTTTGCCAAGCCATTGTTTCTGATCAAAATTTCGGCGGCTCTTCAGGGGGGCGTGATGTTCGTCTATTCGATCTTGCTTCTCTGGATGAATAACAAAGTTCTCTCGCGATCGTTATCGATGAGCCCGCTCCGCTTCGTGGCGATTATCTGGTCGTGTGCATTTTTTGGCTACTTCTCATTCATGGTGATGAAAATGGAAGTGATGCCGATTCTCTTCGAAATAATAAGCTAACAGCCCGTTGAAAAACTCGATTTTGCCGCGAATGGATTTTTATTTTTTCAGAATTGTTCAGCACCTGAAATGGCTCTCATTGTCTGAAAACAGTCGCTTTCTCCGGTCTCCAGGCCTGTGACCGGTACTCGCGCAACGTGCCATCTCACACGAAGAGTACTGCGGCAAAATGACTTACGGACATCTCTGCTCGCTGTCTGACAACAAGCTCCCTCTGGGTAGAAGCACACTCACAGGGAGTCATCATGCTCGAACTTTTGAAGGACAAATGGCGGACCGCTCGGTTAGGGGCTCGGTATCGTCGCATCTTGCAGGAGCAGGTCCTGGAGATGGTCGAGCAGCAATCGCCTCAACCGGTTCAGGAAGATCCGGGCCGCTGGCTGCTCCTCGGCGATCAGACATCGGGACCGTCGGAGCAGACGCGGAAGGATATTCGCTCGGCGGCACGGCGACTCGCTCAAAATCACCCGCATGCTCGCAACATTCTACGGCTGCTGGAGATTTATGTCGTCGGGCCGGGATTGAAGCTGTCCCATCACGCACAAGAAGCCACCTCAGAGTCAGACGTCGATCTTGCAACAAACGCTGACCGTCTCTGGCGAAATTTTCTGAGATCGAACCGTCGTCATTTCTCTTTTCGGGAATTTGCCCGACGAACGTGGCGGGATGGAGAATGTTTTCTGCGGTTGTTTTCATCGGTGGATGACAGACCGACTGTTCGTTTCGTCGATCCCGAACGCATCGGGCCGACGCGCGACACTCCCGAGTCGCAAGGAATTCTCACGGCAGAGGACGATGTCGAAACACCTCTCTCTTACCTTCAAATCGATCCCGAAACAGGAGAACTGGCGGAAGAAATTCCAGCTGACGAAATGCTGCATGCACGCATCGGCGTCGATTCCAATCAGAAACGGGGATTGTCTTTGTTCGCTCCCATGATTGAGATGCTGGGGTGTTTCGACCGCTGGTTAGAGACGGAAATGACGGCCCGCAAGCTACAGGCCTCGATTGTCTTGTGGCGAAAAGTGACCGGTTCCCCGGCACAAGCTCGCGGTGTCTCACAAGAAGCTGCCAGCGGAAGTGGTGCCGGTCAAAACCGAGCGGGAACCCCACAAAAAGAACGTTACGGTCCCGGCAGTATTCTGACCACATCGGGTGGAACCGACCTTCAGTTTCTCCAGCCGAAGACCAACTTCGGCGATGCGGTTCCCCTGGGACGCATGATGTTGCTCTCCATCGCGGCGGGTGCCGGACTGCCCGAGTTTATGCTCACCTCCGATGCCTCCAACGCCAACTTTGCGTCCACGATGGTCGCCGAAGGGCCGGCCGTGAAGATGTTCCAAAGCGAACAAAATTTCTTTGCGGCGGAATTTGAGAACTTATGGAGCTGGGTGATGACCGCGGCCATCGATCGCGGCGAGTTGCCGATCGATTTCTTCGAACAAATTCGTGTGGAGTGGAATTTTCCCGAACTGGTTAATCGCGATCGTCCTCGGGAACGGGAAGCCGATGTGCGTCTCGTCGAGCAGAAGATTCTTAGTCGTGCCGAAGTGGCACGCCGGGAAAAAATGGACCCCGACACGATGCGACGAGAGATTGCCGACGAGGAAGGAGCACTGATCGATGAATAACAGTCTCGCCGAAATCGTCACCACCAGGACCGGGCGGCTGTTGTGGTTAACACATGAAAGGTTACCGCATCCCGATGCCGTGATCTGTCCCGCTGAAGAAGCTCACGTTCGGTTAGTGATCGGGCTGCTAGAAGACAGTTACGAACGACGCCGGGGGATTCTCCAACGACTGAAAGCCATTTCCCAAAAAATCAACACACTGGCTCCCATAGAGCGACCCAGTATTCCGGCCCGGATGCCGAACGGCTTGTACGAACCGATCTCCTGGCGTTTTGCATTGTGGCTGAGTCACGCCTTGGGGATCAAATCAGACAGTTGCAGGCATGATTTGATTCGCCGCTTACAGCACTGGCTGGATGAAGGCGACGACTGTGATCGGATTTCGCTGACGGAGTTCGTTCAGCCATCTCTGAAGACAATGAAAGGATAAGTCATGACCGACACGATGACAGAAGCGGTGCAACAACTCACCGAGCGTATCACCGACTGGCGTTCGCCGACGATCGAGGTCGATGCCGCCAGTCGCTGGATCAGAAACATTGCCCTCGCGGGCCGCGATTCGCGGAACGGCTATCAATATTCGCAGGAAGCGCTGACCGACGCCGTTCAACTTTACGAACACAAACCGGTCTTTCTCGATCACGCGGAACGTCTGACGAAACCGTTCGAACGTTCCACGCGGGACCTCGTCGGTAGCATTGTGAATGCCCGTTTCGAGGGCGATCGAATCCGCGGCGACATTCGCGTGTTGGACACGGAAGCGGGACGCACTTTTCTCGCGTTGGCGGAAGCCGAGCAAACCCCTGTCGGGATGAGCCATGTCGTGCTGGCTCGTCGTTCGAACGATCGCAGGCAGGTCGAATCGATCGAAGAGGTGGTCAGCGTTGATGCCGTCATGTATCCCGCGACCACACAAACATTTCAGGAAGCGACACAGCAGATTGATGAAGAATTGAAGAGTTTGCAGCAGGAGCGCGATGAACTCCTCGAACAGCTCCAGCAGACGAAGCAGGATCTCGCCACTTTGCAGGAACAACAATCTCGCACAGGCGAGCGTCTGCAATGGTTGGTGGAAAGTGGACTTCCCGACTTCGCACTCACGGAGGAGTTTCGGGAACAGATTCTCAAGGAAGAGGATCCGCAGCGCTGCCGGGCGTTCATTGAGGAACGCAAGCAGCTACTTCGACAAGCGTCGGCAAGGAGGCCGTCGAGTCGATCAAGGATGAGTTCTCCGAATGAAACCGACGACCGGGCGATTGTGAAAGCCATTCGCGGACGTCGCGGGACCGGCATTCCGAGGAGTCATTAGCGATGGATCGCGACCGCTCAGGGATGAGCGGCGGGCAAGGAAGCCCATTTTTACTCACAAATTTTCGTGAGCGCAGGCAAACCGTCTCACCAAATCAAACACGGCATTGAAAGGAATAAAAATCATGTCGAATCAGTTACGTTTTCGCAGCGGTCAGGTTTTTTTGCACAAGTTGCGGGTCGACTCGGGAACGGTCATTGAAGCGGGAGACATGGTGTTTCTCGATACGGACGATGTGAAGCCAGCGTCCGATTTCACCTTCACGACCGACCTGGCAACGACGCAGGGAAATTTCGCCGCCTCGTTTCTGGGAATTGCCCATCAGCAATCGGCGGATGGCGATACCGACGATCTGTCGATCGATTTGAGTCCGCATGCGGTTTACGAATTTGACGTCAATTCCGCCACCTATGAAGCGGGCGATCTGTTGGGACCGGACGAGCAATCGTCCGCACTCATGGACCAACAGCTCGAAGCGGTGGCCTCCTCAAATCTGGCGATTGCTCGCGCTGCCGAATACAAGGCCTCGGTGGCGGCCTTGCTGCGTGTGACCTTTGCTTCGGCGTTTCACGTCGGGTCAGCCAATGTGAATGCCCAGATCGGTTAATTCAATCGAGTCGTTTCTTAGATCACAATTCACTTCCAGGAAGAAGGATATCTCATGCAGGGACAAAATCTCAGCACATTGATGGAATCGCTCGGAGCCGAGGGGTTTTACCAGAAAATTTGCTCATTGTTGAACGAACAGGAATTGTCTGTCGACGATTTCAGCTATTACGAACTGGCCGATGCATGCGGCGTGTTGCCGAGACTTCGCAGCTTGCGGGAATCCGTCGCACCGGAAGGAGCTGTGACCGCACTGCTGCGGGAATCGAATCCCGGCGTGGGAACGAATCTGTTCCAGGTGGTAACGGGTGAGTTAATCGGTCGCAAAGTGATCGAAGGGTATGAAGACTCATCTGGTTTCATCGGCGACAAACTCGTTTCTGTCATGCCCAGCCGATTGAGAAATCAGAAAATCGCCGGTTTTACAGCCTTGGCCGGACCGTCCGAAGTGGCCGAGGGGCATCCCTATGAAGAGTCAACGTTTGAAGAGAAATACGTCACCACCGAAGAATCCAAGAAGGGGCGGATTCTCTCAATCAACGAAGAATTGATTGCTTTCGATCAAACGGGTGAAATTAATCGTCGCGCGATGGCGTTGGGTCATTATCTCCGTCAGGAACGCGAACGAACAATCGTGCGAGCCGTGACCGACGCCGATTCCGGAGCAGGGAAATTCGTCTATCGTCCGAACGGAAGCGGCCAGGCCCTCTACGCCGCCGATGGTACCCATCGCAACTACATCGGTGTGGGGAATACGACATCGAGTGGGTTCGATGCCGCCGTCCCGCTGATCGACTGGACCGACATCGATACCGCGCTTTCCTACCGGGCGACGGAAGTGAAAGACGATCGCATCGACGGAACACCGCGACCGATTGTGATGCCCGTGAAACAGATGCTGGTTCCCGAAGCCCTGCGAGGCACCGCCCTTTCGATTGTCAATTCGACCGATGTAACGGTCATCGCCAACGACCAGGAAACACGGTTCGCGAACCCGGTGAAAGGTCTGGTGGAAGTGTTGAGTTCGCCGTTTGTTGATGAAGTGGGCGGAGCGGCCCTTCAGGACTGGTACATCGGCGATTTCCAGAAACAGTTTGTCTGGACGGAAATCTGGCCGGTTCAGACCTTCCTGCAGCAGAACGACAGTGACGCGGCCTTCGAGCGCGATGTCGTGATGCGTGTGAAGGTCCGGTATTACGGCGGTATCTCCGCAGTGGATACCGTGCATGTCACCAAAGTGGATGGCAACTGATCCGTTTCACCGTCCCCGTGGTGCTGTCGGCATTGATTGTCGTTGTTGAATTCGACAAGAGGCAGGGAAGCTTCCAGTACCACGTTTTTGATCACAGGAATTCGTCATGAAGATTCTCGGACAAGAAACAACCTCTGACTTTACGGTCACCAGGTCTTTCCTACGACCGGACGGTTCGGAAATGACGTTGAAACTCGCTCCGTTGCCGTTGAGATTTCAGAGTCGTCTGTATCAGCGAGAGATTGTAGCCCCCGTGCCGCCGCAACGAGTGGCTCGCGACTCGAAAGGTCGTCCTGTGAAAGATCGCGAGGGCCTGGCTGTTCTGATCAAAGACGAACACGACGGCGAGTATCTGGCCGCAATGGCCGACTATCAGCAGCAACTGGCTGTGTTGATGGTCTACGAAGGGTTGAGGCACGACGCGGATGTCAGTTTTGAATCCCAGCCTCCGGAAAACGGAAGCTGGAAATCGTTTGCGGAAGAATTGTGTCGGGAATTTGAAGCCGCGGGCTGGTCGTTGGGAGATTTGACCAGGGTGTGTGAAGAAATTTGTCGCCTCAGCAATCTCCTCGACGACCATTTGCGGGAATCCGAACAGGTTTTTTCCTCACCCGCTCCGGAAGTCGTGGCGGAGACTCCGTTGCGTGTCCACGATCCCTGACTTACCTGATCTGGCGTTTCTGCGAGCGGATGGGAGTGACACTGAAAGACTGGCAAGCACTGCCCTATCACGACCAGTTGAAGAGTCTCGCATACGAGCGACTCCGTCAACGGGAAGAACAACTCTCACATTAAACAATCAATCGAGAAAGGAATCTCATCATGAAGGGCTCACCCAAATATCAATTGAACCGCGACGATCTCTCCGCCATCGCTCGAGGAGCGTTACTCGCAGCGGGCGGGGCCGTGATGGCGTATCTCAGCACGGAAGTGTTACCCAACTTGGATGAAAGCACGACGGCGGGAGCGGTCCTGGCGGGTGTCGGTGCAACGCTGCTCAATTTACTCCGGAAGTTTATGACGGATCAGGGGAATTCATGAGTTGGCTCTCTTTATTGAAATCATTATTCGGGGCAATCGTCCATGCCATTGGGCAAGTCTTTGAATGGTTGAATCGTCGCGAGAAGAAACAGGAACGGGAGGAAGACAATGCACGAGTCTCAGACATCATGTCAGCAGCCGCGAAACCGACTCAGGAAAACGCGGATCGCCTTAATCGCTGGTTGGCTCGTGGTCGGAGTGGCCGGTTGCGCAAATCTGACCCTCCCGAGTCGCGTTGAGTACATTCCTGCCGACCGGGCCGTGATGCCACTCGCGAAAGGACAGCCGGCACCTGCAGATGGTTGGTACATCCCCCCCGCCGTCTTGCAGGAGATGATTCCTTACCTCGATGAAAAATACCGCAACGTCGAGGACCTGGAACCCTCTCCGAAATCTCCCAATTCAAATGTGGAAAGGAGAACGCCATGACCGACCTCACCGATCTTTCCAGCGTTTCCGGAGACGAGCTGACGGAATCGCAAATCAAAGGGATTCTCGCGCAGATCGATCTCGACATTACGAACCTTGTGCGAGACGGAAAGCTTTCTGCCCTCAATTATGCCGTGGGAGGACAGGCCGGACGGACCGCCGATCGAGCGGGAAATTTGCGGGCGCTCCTCGATGCACGCACTCACTATCAACAGTTGCTCGAATCCGCCCCGAGTTGGAACGTCAATCAGTTCGAGGGACAGAAATCTCAACGACAGGATCTCTCCTCATGAATTTCAACCTTCATGACGAACGTCTGGACCGACTTGTGGAGGCCGTTCAGCAAACCAATCTCCTGCTGGAAGGTATGAAGATTACGTTGACGCAAATTTCGGAACGATCCATCGATCACGAAGACCGCTTGAGAGTGCTGGAAAAGTGGCGTCATAACCTGACACCGATACTGGCAGCACTGACGTTTCTTTCGGGAGCGGTGTTTTCGGAGATGGTTCAACGCATGTTGTTTCACTGAGTCAGTAAGACGGAATGAGACGTAACCAATGAATCTTGAAAACACACAACTGAAAGCGGATCGCGACCGGCTGTTCGCCGATTGGGGAGAACAGATCACATTTCGGCGTATCGCGCAAACCTTCACTCCCGAAACTCAACAAATTTCGGAGAGCGAAACCGAATGGACTTTGTTGACACTCGTCGGCAACCGTCCGTCAGCCAACATTCCCGCTGCCGGCGGACAGGTACAAACGATTGATCTGGTTCTTCAGGTCAAAGCGGAAGAGTGGAGCGGTTCTGTCGGTGAGACCACCTGGCGAGCCGATGTCGCAGGATCGGCTTATGAAGTGATCGGCCAGTCGGCCGCCGCCGACGGCAACGTTATTGAATTAATCTGTCGAAAGGTGGCCTGACATGATCTCAAGACACTATCAAACCGATTCGCAGGGATTGACGGAGGCGCTGATTGAGATTCAAAGCCGGACATTAAATCGAATTCGGAAGCGGTTCGTGGACCAGGTCCTCGTGGAGACTCTCCACAGACTCATCGACCGACATCCGGTGGAAACGGGCCGCGCTCGGAACGCCTGGCAGACCGCTCAGACTCAGCTCCAGCATGGAGCCGTTGCCGATGACTCGACCGAGGGCGGCTCGCGATTTCAGGAGGACCGTCACGTCTCGACTGCCGAAGCGACAAACCGTGTGAACTATGTTATGTTTCTGGAAGAGGGGACTCGTGAAATGCGTCCCCGCCATCTGGTCGCCAAGTCACTGGCGGAGGTGATACTCAGGATCGAACAGATCGCGGTACCCATCGTCAGAGAGGAGTTGCAGACCCCATGACTGAAGTTCTTTCTCAGGAAGCGATCGCTGCCAGCTTGCTCTCCTTCTGGAAATCCCGGTTTGATGGCAGCGTCACAACCATCTATCCCGGCATGAAAGTCGATACCACCTCGCTCTCGGAATGGGTCGAAATCTGGGTCGATTCCTGGTCGCGTCGGCCACAGCGTCTGGGAGGGATACCGTACCTCGATGTGACGGCGACCGTGCATTGTTTTGTCAAATCAGGACAGGAGAGCGGACGCATCCAGGCCATCACCGATTCCGTTCGCACTGTTTTCGCGCAAGAATCGATCCCGCTAAAAGATTACTCAGAAAGCGCGGTGCCGACCATCGGATTGATCCGATTGAAAGAACCGGAAACCCGCAATCTGACGAGACATCAGACCGGCAGCCTGCAGATCGTGCTCCATCATACCGCCGTCATTGTGCGAGGAGCCGCACAAGCGGAAACCGCTCTCAACTGATGACAAATCCGATTCATTTCCAAGGAAGGAATACCGATGTCCGTATCCAATATTGTTCGCAACCTGCGCGACGGTGAGTTGGTGATCAAAGACGGCACCACACCGACCGCCCAGTCGCTCACACTCCTGCTTGATGAAGGTGATCTGAACTGGTCACAACGCACTAACACGATTGAGATTAAGGACCGCGGTTCGATCGCCGACGGACACACGCGACCGGGCGATGACGAGTCGATTTCTCTTTCGTTTACCACCAAATGGACACAACTGATCGGGAAGTCCGCCGATGCCGCCGACCCGCTCCAATTGTACGAGTTGCTGATGTTCGCCAGCGGAACCGATGTGATGAGCACTTCTGGCAGCGGTCAACAGGAGACCTTGCGGTTTGAATTTACCGTCACGGATCCTGCGGGTCAGGCCAGTGAGAAAATCATTTTCGACAAGGTTTATCGCGAATCACTTTCGATGTCGGAGGGGGATGACTTCAACGTCATTGCGTTCCGCGGGCGAGATTTTGAAACGGTGCCCATCCTCGAACGGCTTTGATTTCATCAGTGATGCAGCATTCATTCCGTAGAGAGGAGAATCATGGCCAATTTGAACGAGTCTTTGACAATCAAGATTCAGGGAGACAGTAGCGGCTTCAGTCGTGAACTGGATCAAGTCGTGTCTCAAGTGACGAATCTGGAAAGTCGTCTCAACAGTGTCGATTCCGCCAGTCAGCGGCTGGCTTCCTCGCTGCAAGGATTGAGGAGCGCGATGGCCCCGATCAACCGGATCAGTCAGGCTTTGGAGCAAGTGAAACAGCAAATGACGTCGCTCTCAAGCACTCCCATCACTCTGAATGTGCAACCGGCGTTAAATGCGTTGCAGTCCTTGCAGGCCCAGATCGCCGCGACGCGTGCACAGCTGCAAGCGCTGCAAGGGATGTCGGCGACCGGTGCGGGATTCGGGGGCGCGGGAGCCGTCGGTTACGCTCACGGGGGACTGGTCAATGGACGTCCCGGCCTCGATCGGATTCCCGCGATGTTGACCGCGGGGGAATTCGTCGTTCGTGAGTCATCCGTCAATCAGTTGGGCGTGCAATTTCTGAGCGTGCTGAATGAACGAGGTTCCTTGCCTCAGCGATCAGCCTCTCGGGAGAACATTCGCGAGTTGAATGAGAGCGATCGTACGGTTCCCTCGCCACAGACACATTTTGGTGGCGTCAATATCCACGTGCGGCAGACCACCGACTTGCCCGGCGTGATCCGAGAATTGCAGGCGGGAGGCGTACGACTCCGGAATCGCCGCGGGTAAATCTTTTTCAATCTTCAGTTACGCAGGGAAGTGAGAACATGGCCTTTGTGTTTCAGCCGGGTGTTTATCGAAACAGCAATCTGTATTTGTTGCCTCGCCCCGTTTCAACGTTGCGTGTAACAGAGGGATGGGATTTCCAGCAATTCAAAGTTCCCCTCAAAGCCGGCGACGTGCATGTGGGACACTCGAAAGATGGTCTAAATATCCTGATCGAAGGGCAGTTTGGAACTCAGGACGGGTCGTTGAAGTTGAACGAAGAAGAGATGTTTGTCGCTTTGGAGTCGTTGAGGATGGCGTTGGATGTGACTTCTGATGCGGACAAGTTTGAGTTCTTCACTTATTACGACGTTTCCTCGTCAACGTATCGGAAATACAAAGCATGCTCGACGATTCGCTTGGAATATGATCTCTCCAGTCCGCATCTCTTTACCTATTCCGCGACGCTTCACGCCGACGATCCCGCGATTTATTCTACCGCTCCGGGAGGTTGAGAATGGCTGCAGGATTTGAAAGAACGATCCGACATTATCAGTCCGACGCGACGACTCTGGTAGGGAGCATCGAGAGTTCGGCGGTTGTCGGCTGTTGGTTTGAATTACATCGCCAGGGGGGATGTGGCGCGGGAGAACTCCGGCTCCAAGACGGATTTCTAGCACGGAATCAGATCGATATCGGTGACTGGATATCTCTGGAGTACAGCCCCGACGATCGCTGGTATTTCGGACGCGTCGAATCCCGATCCGCGGATAGCCCTGCCGGAGTTCGTTTCCGCCTCGAAGGAATGGCCATTGAACTGAATGAAGTCTTTCCGGGAGGATTTGGCGAATCGGCCGAGGGCGTCCCTCCTCATCGCTACGCCAACACGGATTTGTTCCAGAACGATCCCGATTACCTGCTGGAAACCTTCGACTCCGTCGCGACCACGGCTCAGCTCGTCCAGGCCCTGATGAATCAGTACGTGATCTCCGCGACAAATATCTCTCTCGATCCATTGGATATTGAAGAGGCCCCCGATGAAGCGGGGCTCACCAGTTTCAAATTTCGCGGCGAGGAATCGGTCCGTTCGATTTTGAAGGATTTGGCACTGAGAGCCAATAATGCCAGTTGGGGTGTGGATGAAACCGGTGCGTTCTTTTTTTTACAACCGGTCACCACTGTATCGACGACATATCGGGAAGGAGTTCATCTCAGTCGGCTGGAAGAATCCCGAGACCGCGATTTACTTTACAATCGCGTGCTGTTGACGGGTGGGTATGTTTATGACGAACCGGTGAATTCGTTCAATCGGGCACGCGGATTCTATCGCTGGCGCGGACACTATCTGCAACCGGACAGTCGTGCGTTACATGGCGAACGTCGTATCCGGCTATGGGTTCCCTGGATACGGACCGAGCCTGATTCTCTCGCCTTCATTCGAGAGTTCTTTCGCACCTATTCGCAGCCTGTCTCGATTTACTTTCTCGAAGCTCCCGATCAATCCACCTTGTTAAGACCGTGGGATTCGGTGCTTCGACTGCTCGACCGAAACGGCTCGGAATTGATGACGTCGCAAATTGAAACCTTGCGAGTTCAGTTCGATCATACTCCCACATTTCGGATGGAGTTAGGACCCGCCGATCCGCATACACTCTGGCCCGAACCTCCCCAAGACGAGCGGTGGGAAACGCCGGAGAATCATGGGAATGGTGGAAGTGTCTCTCTGACCCCCGACCCGACATCGTTCAATGAATCTTCAGTCAGTTCACTCGATTCGCTGACGTCAATGAGTTCGGTCCTGTCACTCACCAGCGAAGAGACCGTAACGACGCTGGAACCGACGACGACATTCGAGTCGACGACCACTCTTGAGCCTACAACCACCCAACAATCGACAACATCGCAAGAACCGTCGACAACAGAAGTTCCGGGAACCACGTCCTCACAGTCAAGCGATTTCGGTGGGGGAGAAACCGTGACTTCTATCGGACAGTCTGGGACCGAAGTCCCCTCAAGTGCAACGACCACTGACAATACCACGAATGACAGTGTCACCAGTGAAACATCCACAGCGCAGACAACGGCAACTTAGCCCACAATCGAATCCTTCGGAGAGAAACCATGTCGCTGTTCTACCGCATGGCCGCAGACAAGACGAAGCAACCGGTGGCTCTCGCGAATCAGTTCGCCGGGACAGAATCTGCCGCCTGTTGGTTAATCGGAGGCGGTCCCTCGCTAAACGAATTGCCGATCTCCGAGATCGTCAATTCGCCGTTCCCTCAAATGACGACCAATCTCGCCGGTCATGGTCTCCTCAGACCGACATTTTGGACCTCTTACGACCCCTCTGTCAGATTTCATCGGTCCATCTATCTCGACCCTTCGATCATGAAGTTCGTACATCCGCGGCGCGCCATGGATCTGGTTCCCGAGACAACGTTCAAAGTTTGTGATTGTCCCAACCTCTATTTTTTCGAGCCGGAGACGGATCGCGGGTTTGCGAATTTTCTGTCGCCTCAAAGCTCCACCATCGTCGACTGGAACGACACGCTGGTTCAAGCCATCGATCTGCTGTATCAACTCGGTTTTCGCCGTGTGTATCTCGTCGGCACCGAAATGATCGTTCATCCTTCCGAGAACTGGATCGAGGAAGCCGCAAAAGTGGGCGTGACTTATGACCCCTGGATGCTGTTGGGAGATTTCTCGAAACAGTGCGAAGCGGCGGGACTGTCGCGAGAACGACAGGCAGAACTGGGAACCGGGGATCAATATCATTTTGACGAACAAAAACCGTTGGCGGCGTCCATCAATACCGATGCGCATTACTTTCGCGTCGCCCAGTATCTCCGATTGTGCCGACGCGCCATCTCTCTCGCCGGCATGAGTCTGGTTTCGGCAACTCCAGGGAGTCGGCTGAATGACTATTTCCCCTATGAGACCGTCGAACAAATCTGCCAACGGGAAAGTGAGCGGATTGGTTATCCGCCGGAATCGTCCGTGAAAGGGTTTTACACGGGGACCGCCGAGCGACAGACGGGAGGCAGCGGTCCGATGCGGGACTATCGTCCGCATCACTGGAAAACGAATGCTCCCACAAAAGCTCCAAACCCCGAGCAGAAACCGATTCCCGATCGAGACAAGTTGAAAGTTTATCTGAACGCTCCGCCCGAAGTGGAAATCAGGGAGGAAGGTTAG
This sequence comes from Planctomycetaceae bacterium, assembly GCA_014762625.1. Taxonomy (GTDB): domain Bacteria; phylum Planctomycetota; class Planctomycetia; order Planctomycetales; family Planctomycetaceae; genus JABURQ01. The sequence goes on from JABURQ010000056.1 coordinate 28,917, forward strand.
ATGACAACATCCGTCATTATCCCTCAGTACGGCGAGTTTGATCTGACGCAACGCCTGATTCGTAATCTCGAAGTTTACGAACATCCCACCACGGAGTTGATTATTGTCGATGATGGGAGTCCTGAATTGGACCGTTTCCATGCCCCGCCAATAAACCATCTGAAAGTGGTGGCTCAACCGCATCGGGGAGTCACCGCCGCCTGGAACCGGGGAGTTCATCATTCCTGCGGAGAGGTTCTGATTTTCCTGAATAATGATGTGACATGCACTGGGGCGTGGATCTCTCGATTGCGGGAACCGCTGGAAGATCGAAACGTCGTGCTGGCCGGCCCACGAATGCGACGAGAGCGACTGATTCCGCATGCGGTGGCTCAGGAATTTTCTCGGTGCGTTCTGGAAGGATGGTGTTTTGCCGTCCGACGACAGGACTTTCTCCGTGTGGGCGGTTTTGACGAACGGTTCGAGATGTATTTTTCGGACACCGATTTTCAATGGCGACTCTTGAAAATGAATCAACAGGGATGTTTGAGAGAAGTCCCGGATCTCCCTTTGAAACATGCGGGACATGCCACCACTCGCCATCTCGATCGACGACGCGATGTTCACGCCTCGGATCGCAGGAAATTTCTTCAGAAATGGAGTTGCAGATGACTCTGTCTCCTCATCTGCTTCAAGTCTGTAATGTGGGGACGGTCGTCGGAGGGACGGGAGCCTGTGCGTGGACTGTGACGCGTGCTCTCCCTGACTGGAAACACACCGTGCTTTTTTTCAGCCCCGTCCGTCAGGAGACTCGAAAGGCTTTTGATGAGATCTCCGTGGAAACGATCTCCCGACTGAAACGCTCTGAGTTGGAAAAGTATGCTCCCGATCTGGTTCTCTATCACAATACAGCCCGGCATCGAATCGAAGAAGAGTGCCTGACGTGGCGGGCGATCTACTATCAACATTCTCGGGTCGCCGCCTGGTCGGAGATCTCGACGGTCGCCTGTTCATCGTGGTTGTCGTCACAGGTTCCCGCCAAAGATCGTCCCGAGGTTTTGCAGCAGGCAGTTCCGAGGGCTGTCCGACCAATCTGCACCAGTCGTCGTGCCCGTTTGGGAGAAGAGATTGTGGTGGGGCGGATCTGTACGCCTTCTGACCGGAAATGGCCTCGGGAATTAATTCCCTGCTATCGACAACTGGCTCAGGAGCATCCCCAAATCGTCTGGGAGTTTGTCGGTTGCCCGAAGTCCTTGCAGGCGGAACTTCAACCCGCCGTCAATCATCGCGTCAATTTTCACGAAGCGGGTTGGGATGCCAGAAGCCATTATTGGAATTGGGATGTGCTTCTCTATCACCATCCCACACTGACCGAGTCATTCGGCAGAACCGTCGCCGAAGCGATGAGAACGGGCTGCATTCCTGTTGTCGATCGTCGAGGTGGCTTTTGTGAACAGATCGAAGCAAACTCGGGGTTTCTCTGCGAGAATCTGGAGGAATTCTCCGCGGTGTTGCAGGTTCTCCGAGATCCGAGCGAAAGAATCGCTCGGAGTCGTCGATGTCGTGCCATCGGAGATGAGAAGTTTTCGCTGCGCGGATTTCGCAAACGGCTTTTGAACCAATTTCAGCGTCTGCTTTAATCCGCAGCGACGCACCGTTCTTCCGCCCACTCGCGTAACTGGCTGACTTTCTCTCCCATGAGCACTGAAAGCGGTTTCGTGCCGGCAATCTCGTCGAGGAGGTGTTGGTCGGAAAGTTCCACTCCCTCGCGAAAAGCGGCGAACAGGCCGCTGATGACAACCTGTTCGATTTCCGAACCGCCGAAGTCCGCGGCGGCGTCGCTCAGTTTTTCGAGATCGAACTGAGAGGGTTTTCGGTCACGGCGAGCGAGGTGGATTTCAAAGATTTTCTCGCGAGCTTTCTGGGAAGGAAGGTCGATGAAAAAGACCTCGTCGAAGCGTCCTTTGCGCATCAGTTCCGGCGGCAGAGAAGAGACATCGTTGGCGGTGGCAATGATGAAAATGGGGTGTCGATGATCCTGCATCCAGGAGAGTAAGGTGCCAAACATCCGTTTCGACAAACCGCCATCAGCGGAGGAAGTGCTTGCCGAGGCAAAAGCTTTTTCGATTTCATCAATCCAGAGAATCACGGGGGCCATCGCTTCCGCCTGCGCGAGTGCCTGCCGAAGCTGGCTTTCACTTTCTCCAATGAATTTTTGATACAGGACCCCCGGATCGAGTCTCAAGAGGGGCATTTGCCAATCGGAGGCGACCGCTTTGGCACACAGGCTTTTCCCGCATCCCGGGATCCCCAACATCATAATCCCCCGCGGCGGTTCGAGTCCAAATTCCTGCGCTTCGCGAGAAAACCCTCCGCGTCTTTGTTTTAACCAGGCTTTGAGGTTTCGCATACCGCCGACATCTTCGACCGAGAAATCGACCCCTATCGATTCCAGGCATCCGGCCGACCCAAGAACGGTTCTTTTAGTCTCTATGATGCGGGGAAGGTCTGATTGATCGAGGTGATAGTCATCATAGATGGCGGAAGCGATGACCCGTTCGGCTTCATCGCAGGTGAGCCCTCGCAAGCTCTGTACGAGATGTTCGAGCTGCTTGGCCGTGATCTTCGAGGTCACATTCCGCAAAGACTCTTCCCCCACTTTTTTATAGGTGGCTCGGACAAGCTCCTCAAGCTCTTCCGAAGTTGGCCACGGGAACTCATAGCGAATGGTCAGACGACGGATTTCATCCGGGAGCGGCAGCGCGTCGACCAGAATGACGGTCGATCGACGTTCGCGACATCTCTGAAACAGGTCTCTCAAATGTCGATAAACGAGCGCGTCTTTGCCGTGAACTCCCAAATCCCGGAAAATAAAAACGTAGGATCCAATACAATCCTGCACGTAGGAAAGTGCTTCCGTCAGTGAAGAAGGTTGAATCACCGCCGACCGTCGGATCCCTTCACCATCGAACGGAACCAACCCCTGCGTCATCGACCACTCCAGAAGTGACCGATTCATCTCCCGCGCGGTTTCGTGTATCTGTTTCAGAACTCGTAACTCATCGTTCGACTGAACGGCGATCAGAGGATGACCGGATTGGATCAACAGTTTCAAAGACTCAGTCATGGCGGCCACCTCGCGTGAATGAGAGACGAACAGAATCGCCTTGGCGGAATTCGACATTCGCACAGCCGATCATCAATCTCAAGGGGTGGTCGGCGAAAATTCTGTCGAAATTGAAGGACCGTCTGGCTGGTCGCATGACATTTCTCCCCCCATTTTCGTAATATAAACTACTTCCGCGGTTCGACGATCGGTCGAAACGATCTTTCCACACCAACAAACCATTAAATACCAGATGTTTTTAAAACTGGGACAACTTGTCTCCCGATTCTGGGGCTTGGTGCTGTCGGGGTGGATCCTGCTCATCACCGTGCTATTTTTCGTGACACCGTCATTTGAAAGCATGCTGCAGGAAGGGGAATTCGCGTTCCTCCCCGCGGATTCTGAGAGTTTGATCGCGGAGAAGTTATTCGAAGAGGCGTTTCCCGACGATTTGTTGACGAGTACCGTTGTGATCGTCGCCCGTCGTCCCACTCGAAAAGAGGGGTTGGCCCAGGAAGATCGGGATTATCTTCACAATACGCTGGTTCCACTCTTACGAGCCATCGGTGTGCGATCGAATGCCGCCGAAGACGAACCCGACGAAGAACTGGAACGGAAAGCTCAACGCTACGCCGAACAGTTTCGGCATCTGCGATTGACCGAGGAAGAGTCGGACCTTGTTTATCGCGTTCGTGACTGGACGCATCCACGTATCGGACACCTACTCGATTCGAAAAACGGCGAAGCGACTCTCATTATCATCTCGTTGACGACCGAGTTCGCGGCGGATGTCAACATCCCCTTGATCGAGAAGATCGAACAACTGAGGAACGAACTCAAATTTCATCCCGACCCATCGCTGCGGATTCCCGATGGCATGGAACTCTCGCTCAGCGGAACGGCAACGGTCGGACGCGATATGAGAACGGCGTCGAAAGAAAGCAGCGAACGGACGGAATCCGCGACAATTATCCTGGTGCTTGTGTTGTTGATCCTGATCTATCGAGCCCCGCTGTTGGCGATCATTCCTCTGATGACCGTCGGGGTGGCCGTCACGACGTCGATGCTCGTCCTTTCCGGTCTTGCTTCCTGGGGTATTTTAAGCCTCTTCAAAGATATCGAAATCTTTATCACAGTTCTCGTTTATGGTGCGGGGGTCGATTATTGCCTGTTTTTGATCGCCCGTTACAAAGAGGAACTCGACCAGAGGGCCACTTTCAAAGAAGCGACTGAGCGATCGATCGGGAAAGTGGGAGCCGCGTTAGCAGCCAGCGCGGGGACCTCGGGTATCGGCATCGGCATGATGTCTTTCGCCGAGTTTGGGAAGTTTCAGCAAGCTGGGAACGCGATCTTTATCGCTCTCATGATTTGCCTGTTGGCCGCTCTGACGTTTGCCCCCGCTCTGATTCGCATGTGCGGCAAGTGGGCGTTCTGGCCCTATATGCCGCACGAAACGACACAACGCATGCAGTGGCTCTCCCCCACGACCTTTCTGGGTAAAGTCATGAAAGGTGATGTCATCGAGCAGTTCTGGTCGTCGATGTGCGATCGGATCGAACGAGCTCCCGCAAAAATCTGGCTGCTGACTGTCTCCGTGATGGTCCCGTTTGCCGTTGTGGGAACAATTTTTATCGACCAACTCAGCTACGGCTTATTATCCGAACTCCCGGAACATTATCTGAGCGTGCAAGGAGCCAAAGCCGCACAAAAACACTTTCCCGCCGGAGAAACAGGTCCGGCGCACGTGTTACTCCAGAACACGTCGATCGATTTTACCGACTCGGAAGTGATCGAAGAACTGGGGCGATTGACGGATAAAATTAAAGCTCAAAAAAAGGAATTGGACGTTTCCGATATTCGCAGTGTGACCGATCCCACGGGTATCACGGACCGAGCCGTCAAACATCAGCAGGAGCTCGAAAAAAATCTGGGGTTGGTCCAACGCCGGGTCATGAATCAGAAGATCCGGGAATATTACGTCACCCAAGTCGACGAACTCGATCACAGTATCACTCGGTTAGACCTGGTATTCACGAGCGATCCTTTCTCGCGCGACAGCATCGCAAATTTCAACTCCTTCCGTCAGCACATGAATGAATTGATCGGCGAATTCGATCGAGCTCTTCAAACGCGGCACGCTCAAAACATCGAACTTCTGGAGAAAGAAATCCAGACCTTCAAAACAGAGATGGATCCTGAGGACGCTGACGACCGCACCGTACTTGCCGAACTCCGAGAAAGTCTCCAGCAGGAATCGGACCAGAATCTTCAAGCGACCCAACTTTACTTTCTGGGACCGACGGCGAGTATCGCCGACTTGAAACAAGTCACGGACAGGGACCAGGTTCGTATCGAGACGTTAGTTCTCGCGGTGGTCTTTCTGATCCTGGTGATGCTCTTGCGACGCATCATGATCTCGTTCTATCTCCTCATGAGCGTATTCTTCACCTTTTTTGTTTCCCTGGGAGCGGCGGCTCTCCTCTTTTATCTGATGGATCCTTCGGGCTTCGCCGGTTTGGATTGGAAAGTTCCCGTCTTCCTGTTCACGATTTTGATTGCGGTGGGTGAAGACTACAACATCCTGCTCATGACCCGCATCGAGGAAGAACAGAAAAAGCACGGACTCGTGAAAGGGGCTCTGCTGGCGTTGCAAAAGACCGGAAGTATCATTTCCAGTTGCGGCGTGATTATGGCGGGGACGTTTTCCTCGCTCATGTTCGGAACTCTACTCGGGATGCAGCAACTCGGGTTTGCGTTGGCGTTTGGCGTCTTGATCGATACGTTTATCGTGCGACCGATCCTGGTGCCGGCGTGGCTGGTGATGTTATATCGTGGTTACTTCGGAAGATTCGGCAAGCTGCTGGGGGCTCCCTCCTCCTCCGGCGAACAGGAATGAGTCTCTGCCCGACCATCTCCTCCTGAGAGGTGAGAGATTTCTTCATGATCACACGCCAAATTCTGGGACTCGGGACGATCGTCATCGATCACCAATTATTTGTCGATCGTTTCCCGACCGTGGATACCAAAGTCGAAGCGACCGGTTCCCGATATCAGATTGGCGGTCCGGTTCCGACGGCTCTGGTGTTTCTCTCCCGACTGGGACACGACTGCTCCTATGTTGGCGTTTGGGGAGACGACCAGTTCGGACAAACCATTGAATCCGACCTGCGTGCGGAAAAAATTCGTTTCTCCCCCGATTGTCGTCAGGCCATTGAAACCGGACTGGCTCAGGTGTGGGTTGATGAAGCATCGGGGAGTCGAACAATCGTTTGCCGAAGAGTATCTCCCGACGAGGCATCACTTTCTCGACCTTTGGAATCCCTTCCTGAAAAGGGAATATTGACGCTCGATGGCTGGCCGCCGAATCTGGCCGTTCAAGCCGCCCAAGCGGCTCGTCAACAGGGGCTCACCGTTTTTCTCGATACCGGATCTCCCAAAGGACGAACAGATGAATTACTGCGTCATGTCGATCTCGTGAATGCACCGAGACGATTTCTAAGACAGTTTTTTGACAGTGATCACATCGAATCCGGAGCGCAACAACTGCTGGCATTCGGCCCCAAGATGGTCACCGTGACGGATGGTGAGAGAGGGGCCTGGCTATTCACCCGCGACAATACTTATCATCAAACGGCATTTCCGATTGAAGCGGTGGATACGACGGGAGCCGGTGACATCTTTTCCGGAGCGTTGGTTCACGCCAGCCTTCAGGATTGGTCCGAACAACGCATGCTGAAATTTGCCTCCGCAGCGGCCGCTCTCAAATGCCGCCAACCCGGCAACCGAGACGCGTTACCAACCCACGAGCAGATTGAAGATTTTCTCGCCATCACGGATTGAATAAAGTATCCCTCAGTCCGTGACGATCTTCAGATTCGGCAGTTCTGCCTGTAAAAGTTCCAGTGTCTCTTCAGAGGGACCGACGTATCGGAGTTGCAGTTCCTGGAGCGACTTGAGGTCCTTCAATTTCTTCAACCCTTCGTCGGTAACACCCGTTCCATTCAGAATTAATTTTTCGAGTGCAGGCAACTCAACGACGGTGTCGATGGCCTCATCGGTAATAAAGGTATCCTCTAAATCAAGGAACTTGAGGTTTTTCAGCCCTTGTAGCCCCACAATATTCTGGTCGTCGGTGGGGGTTTGTCGCAGATTCAGCGTTTGGAGTGTGGTCATTTTTCCGACGGCTTGTACCCCTTCCGCTCCGAGAAAATTCTCGAACAGATTCAACTCCACGAGCGCCGGTAATTCGGAAAGCGCCACCAGACCGGGGTCGCCGATCGGCGTACCTCTCAAGTTGAGCGTTTTTAACTTTTTCAATTTTGCCAGAGACTTCATGCCTTCGTCGCTGATGCCGTTGACGCGCATCAGGCTGATAAACTCCAGATTTTCGAGGTCCTCCAGAAACTCCAACCCGGCATCGGTCACCTGGGTATCGTCCAGCTCGATTGCCTTCAGCTTCGGAAACTGATGCGCGGCTTCGAGAACCTCATCATCGAAAGACGGTCCCCAGACATTGATCCGTTCGAGATTTTTAATCGGAGCTAATTGCTTAATGAAATCGGGGGATGCAGAGGTCCCTTGAATTTTGATGCTGCGTAGATGAGGCATCGCGGCAAGATACTTGGCGCCTTCATCATCGATTCTGGTGAATCGGATGTCGGCTTCCTTCAAGGACGTTAACGGCTGAAGATGTTTCAGATCTTCGCTGGTGAGATTGGTTCGTCGTAGCGAGATTGCTTTCAGGTTTTTGAGGTCTTTCAACTGCTGCAATCCTGCGCCCGTCAGCTTGGTATTATCCAATGCCAGTAAGTTAAGCAAAGTTAACTGGCCGACGTATTTCATTCCTTCATCCGAGATTTCCGGACCTGTGAGTCGCAGATCGATCAGGTTGGGAAGCCCCTCCAGATATTTGAGATCCGCGTCCTGAATCGGATAATCGAGGGCATACATTTTCGTCACCCGACCGTCCTCATCCTCCACCAACCGGACGTCCAACTCCTGCAAGGCATCAATCGAAGCTTGAGAGTCTTCGGGGCGTGGTTCGGGAGCAGGAGACGATGTCGCCTGTTCGTCAGACGAAGCTTGGCTCGATTCGGTGGGAGTCTGATCCGATTCTTGAGGGCAACCACTCAACAACAACGACATCAGCGCACAAAGAGAACAAATGGAGCGATTGATCATGAAACTTCAGAACCTGCAAAGTACGGAATTTCTGGAAATGTCCACAAAACACTTCCTTCTTTGCAGAATAATGGCCTCACAAAGGAATCGCAATTGTCAAGAAGATTGAGCCGCTACGCTTCGACGCTACGTTTTCGCTGGACGCACTCTAATTCGCTTCCTGTTCTTTTTCTCCAGCCAGTCGAATCCGAGCCGCTTCGTCTCCATAAGCAGGTGAGCCTGAGTCGTAAGCAGGTTGAAAGGCGACCTGATTCGGAATCTCAATATCCCGTGTGTAAGCCGACTTCTGTTTCGACTCGGCGATTTCCTGTTTCAAAGATCCATTTTGATAGGGACCGACCCCTAACACGAACCAGTTATTTCGATCGGATTGCGCCAACGAGACGCCCCCCTGTCCGAGGATCTGTCCCGACTTGGTATGGTAGGCGACAATTCCGAGCTTGGCCGCCGCTTCCTGACTTTCTTTCGTAATCAGCCGGACCTCGGGCAATGTCACCATACCGGGAACCGTAATTTCGGGAACACCGACGAACATATCAGTCGAATCGGTTCCCACTCCTCCACTGCGAATTTCCATACAGATTTCGGAATCCTCTTTCTTATCGACGACGCGCACACCTTGTATCATCAGTCGATGGCGAATTGAGGCCACGATATAATTTTTATCAACCGCTTCGATATACTTCTCTTCCAGAAAGACATCGTGCCCCGCGAACGCACCGAAATCGACGTTTGATAACGAATCATCGACGGCGTTCGAGATGAGTAGCTGCTCTGTGGCTGTCCGAGCGGTATTTGAACTTTTCGTCGACGTACAGCCGATCAGAGCCAGGGAACAGGCCAACAAGGGAAACAGTAGAACTCTCATGAGAGCACCTGTGAAAGAATGTTTTGATGGGATGGGATTGATCGTCAGACGGAATGGTCTGAGAAATGACGGATGGCGAGATAGATCCATGGAGAGGGGATCAATTGATAGTGTTTTTAGCAGAGATCGTCAAGATGATACTCACGCTCGAGTCCACTCATTTCCCCCAAACTTCCCGATCTGTGGTTTTTGAGACGTACAACCAATGGAGAACTCCTGGAGAACGTCTATCATGACATGTAGAGCAAACAGTCCCTCGAAAGACTCCACCCGAGAAGCCGATGAAAAACGAGCAAATTGCCGCCAGCTTCGATGAACTCGCCGACCTACTTGAAGTGCAGGGCGCCAATCCCTTTCGTATTCGCGCATATCGCAATGCCTCTCGCACCATTGAGAGTTTGACCGATTCCCTCGAATCGATGCTCGAATCGGAAACCGATCTCACGGAATTGCAGGGGATCGGGAAAGACCTGGCTGGGAAAATTAAAGAACTTGTGGAAACGGGGACGCTCGAAAAATTGGAAGAATTGAAGAGTGAAGTTCCTCCCGGCGTGTTGGATATCATGAGGCTTCCCGGAGTCGGTCCCAAAAAAGCGGCCTTGTTGTTTAAGGAACTGAATATCACGGGTCTTCCCGAACTCAAGGCAGCCGCGGAAGCAGGGGAAATACAAAAACTGAAAGGCTTTGGGAAGAAAACGGAAGAGTCGATTCTGTCCAACATCGACCAGGCGGCCCAAGCCAAAGAACGTGAGTTCTATGCAACTGCGGAACCGTTGGTGGAGGAAATTGTTGACGCGCTCTCCGAACTCTCCTCCACGAAACAGGTTTCACCCGCCGGCAGTTTCCGCCGCCGGAAAGAAACTGTGGGCGACCTCGATATCCTCGTCACCTCGGACGATGCGGAACAGGTCATGGATGCCCTGGCGTCGCACGAACTCGTGCAAGAAGTCCTGCAACGCGGTGACACAAAACAGCGCGTGCGATTGATCAAGGGACTCGAAATGGATCTTCGCGTCGTGCCGGAAGAGTCCTACGGCGCGGCGATGCAGTATTTTACCGGTTCCAAAGAACACAATATCGTGATGAGAAAACGAGCTCAGAAACGTGACCTGGAACTGAATGAATACGGTTTGTTCTCCGGTAAGAAATCGATCGCCGGCAAAACCGAAGAAGAAATCTACCAGGCCCTCGATCTCGCCTGGATACCTCCAGAGTTGCGGGAAGATCGAGGAGAATTCGAACTGGCGGAGAAGGATCAGCTTCCGGAATTGATCACTCTGGAGGATATTCGCGGCGACCTTCACATGCATACCACCGCAACCGACGGAACCGCTTCGATTCAAGAAATGATTGAGGCCGCCAAAGAGCGCGGCAGAAAATATATGGCGATTACCGACCACTCCAAACGCGTGACAATGGCCAACGGCCTCGATGCCGATCGTCTCCGCGATCACTGGCGGGACATTCGCAAAGTGGCGGAAAAAATCAAAGGCATCCATGTCCTGTGTGGAATCGAATGCGACATCCTGGAAGATGCCTCACTCGACCTTCCCGACGAGGTCCTCGAAGAGGCGGACTGGGTGATTGCAGTCCTGCATTACGGATTGAAACAGGACAAGGCACAGATCCACAAACGCCTGATGACGGCCATCAAAAACCCGCACGTCGATATTATTGGACACCCGACCGGACGATTGATCGGGAAGCGTCCCGGTGCGGAGATGGACATCTCGGAGATTCTCAAGGCCGCCGCCGACCACGAGGTCATGATGGAAATCAATGCCCACCCCAGCCGTCTCGATTTGAACTCCCTCCACGCCGCCGCCGCGAAAGAGTTGGGAATTCCCATCGTGATCAGCACCGACGCACATTCGACCGGCGGGATGGATGTGATGCGTTATGGGGTCTTTCAGGCTCGGCGAGCAGGTCTGTCTGCGAAAGATGTCGCCAATTGTCGGACCTGGGCACAGTTCAAGAAGCTGCTGAAATAGCGATTTCTCCCGGTCAGATTGAGTTCTGTTTTATAGGGATTTGCAAATCAGGCTCTCCCTAGGAACAATAGAGAATTCAACGATCAACTCTCTCCCGCGAAAGGAGTTACTGATGCTTCGAAAAATGTTTTTAACACTGACTGTCCTGACTGCGATGACGGCGATCAATCTCGCCGTTGCCGAGGAATCGAAAGAAGTCGAAGTGAAAGCGATCACGCTGAATGTTCCCGCCAGTTGGGAACAGCAACCAGCCAGCAATCGCCTCCGTCTGGCCCAATTTTCCGTCAAACCGGCCGAAGGGGAATCGGATGCGGAGATTGTCGTTTACTCATTCGGTGGAGGTGGAGGCGGGGTTGCCGCCAACGTCAGCCGTTGGGTGAAACAGTTTGATGCAGAAGGTCGCGAAGTCACCGTGACCGAAGGGAAATCTAAAGCGGGCGAGTATGTCTTGGTGGATATCGCCGGGACCTATAACAAACCGATCGGGCCTCCCATTCGCCAACAAACAGAGAAAGCCCCCAATTCCCGCATGCTGGCCGCCATTATCAACGTCGGCGACGAAGGAAACTATTTTCTTAAATTGACCGGCGGGAAAAAGACCATCGCCGCTCAGGTGGAAAACTTCCGCAAATCGTTCGGTGCCGACAAAGAATCCGAAAAACCGTACGAGCAATAAAGCGTTTTTTTTCAGAGCGCATAAAAATCAGCCCGGCGAGTTCCGTCGGGCTGTTTTTTACAATTTCAGCAGTTGTCATCAGCGACGCATCAGTCGCCGGCGAAAAACTAGCGAAGTGCTTTATGGCACGTCTTGCACCGCTTTTTCATCGCGACAAGTTTGCCGCACTTCGGGCAGCGGGCATTTTTGCGAGCTTTTTTCAGTTTTGTGCGAGGGCGTTGAACCATTATTCTATTTCCAAAAAACGTAGCTGTGAAAGTTTGAGCGAACCTCCAGTGTAGATCTTGCGGCAAAAAAGCACAAACGACACAGTCTGGCATTCTCGAATTTTCTGACTGGATCCCTCTCACCGACCCTATGAATGATGCCGGAATCGAGATAGTCCCCCCAGAATCACGACGGCTTTCCTGCTGGGAGTTGTTGGTCACGATACTCACAACGGCTCAAATTCTGGCGTCGTTCCGCCTCTGGACTCCTCAGGAAAATTTTCCGCAAGTCCCGATGATAACTGGGTTTGCCTGGTCTGATGGAATCGCTTGGACTTTTCTGACCGGCCTTGGAATCGCGTTGATGGGAGTATCTCTCAATGCCTTCAGGCAACGCGTTCGTCGCTGGCCGGCTCTTCTTTTTCTCATGACAGCGGGAGCTCTTCTGCTGGAGGATCAGCACCGATTACAGCCCTGGATGATCTTCAATCTCTGGTTATTTCTCATCATTTCGCTGGGGAAACCTCGACGTATTTTGAAACTGATTCCCATTCTCACGGCCAGTCTGTACGTCTATTCGGCGCTGTCGAAATGTAATCTGATGTTTCTCGAACAGCATGGGCTCATTATTTTGGGGGGACTGCTTCGAGCTCTTCACCTCGACCCCGCTCAACTCTCAACGGCGGCCAAGAACGTGCTCATCTCCTCATTTCCGATCGCAGAAATGCTGATCGGTGCCGGATTGCTCTTCGCTCGGACTCGTCGCTTGTCGGCCGTCATGGCGATGATCATGCACGCTCTCCTGCTGCTGACCTTCAGTTCGCGGGGCTTGAACCATGAATGGTCCGTGTCGTTATGGAATGTCTTTTTTCTGCTGCAAGCCTTTGGGCTCTGGGTGCTACCGGAATCCTTCTTCGGGGTACGAACGGCGGCCAAAGTGGATGACCGGGAGACAGCCACTTCCGGTTGGATCTTAATCGGAATGAGCGTGGTGATCTGGGGATTCCCGTTAATACGTTTCTCGGGCCATCTCGATCAATGGATGGGCTGGTCGCTTTACAGCCCCCGACACAAGGTTGTCCGTATCCTGCTGAGGACCTCTCCCGACAAGATCGATTCTGAATTTCCCCCCTTCACCAAAAGTGCTTACCGGTGGGTAGGAGGGGAAACCGGACCTCTGACATTCCTTTCCGATCGTTGGTCGCTCTCAGAATTGCACGTCCCTCTGAATCCGGAGGCGCGGATGGAATTCGCTGTGGCATTCAGCTTATGCGAGCGATTCGATTGTTGGGATCAGTTAGCGATCGAAGTCGAAACCAGGAATCTCATGGCCCCCGACAAACGGGAAACCCGACGCTATGTCGGACGCGAGCAATTTTCTCAGCTCGCTCAGGAATACCGGTTGCCCGTTCGACCCAACGCAAGATTTCTCATATCGCGTGAAGCAAAGTCAAAATAGAAAAAGCACTCCCCTCGGAGAGTGCTTGAAACAGTTGGTAATACGATCGACGATCAGTCAAATTCCGGACGTCGCATCCCGAGCTGCTCTTTCAACCGTGAAACTATGCTGGAGTGCATTTGACTGACGCGAGATTCAGAAAGGCCGAGAGTCGTCCCGATTTCTTTCATCGTCAACTCTTCATAGTAATACAGAATAATGATCAATCGCTCGTTACGATTCAGCCCTTTGGTGACGAGCTTCATGATGTCGAGCTTCTGGATGCTGTTTGTGGGGTCTTCTCCCTTGGCATCTTCGAGAATGTCAATTTCACGAACGTCTTTGTAGCTGTCGGTTTCGTACCACTTTTTATTCAAACTCACCACACCGACCGCGTTGGCATCGTTCTTCAGCTTTTCGTATTCATCGAGTGGCAGACCCAGTTTCTTGGCAACCGCCGCATCGCCGGGAGGACCACCGGCTTCCGCTTCCGCTTCTTTGCGGGCAGCTTCCAGCTTGCTGGCTTTACTGCGAACGAGTCGCGGAACCCAGTCCATCGTCCGTAGTTCATCGAGCATGGCTCCTCGAATTCGGGGAACACAATAAGTCTCGAATTTGACTCCCCGTTCCAAATCGAACGCCTCGATGGCATCCATCAAGCCGAAGACCCCAGCGGACATCAGATCGTTCATATCGACGCCGTCGGGCAGCTTCGCCCACACACGTTCCGCGTTATATCGCACGATCGGCAAATACTTCTCGATCAAACGATTTCGAAGAGATTGATCCGATTGATCCTTCTTGAACTCGGTCCAAAGTTGTAATGTTGCGTCGTCGACTTTGGTTGCCATGAAACTCTCCGTGGATATGTTATTTCTGTCTGTCGATCAGAGCGAGATAGGTCTGGGTGGTCGGAGATGAATTCTCCGACGCGGTGGTATTGGGGTGAGATTTGAAATCTCAACTCTCGAAGGTCTTAAAATCAGGACGCATTGAGAGCCCCTATTTGGTATCGGTCATCATGATCGGCAAATTGAGTAAAATCGTCATAAACCTGAAATACTTTTTAATAAGAGAAAACTCCCCAAACAGCCCAGACAGCCAATTTCACGCCGCTCGAGCTGAAGAAAGTCTGGATTGATTGGAGTGATGAAAACGCTGAAAAAAACTGTGTTTGAAATTGGATGAATCGTTTCCTGTCAACCAGCGTGTCGAGAGATGGGCAATTGCTTTTCGTCCCGCCCCCTCCTCCTCATGATTTGCGAACTGGGTCATGGCGGGATCGCTGGGAACAAATCCCGCCGCTCGAATCTCCGTTTGCAAAAAGAGTTTGGTTGTTTGCTGCAAGCGATCGATCACATCGAATGCGATGTCTGAAGTTTCGGCTTGATTGACGACAATCGACGTCTGATCCAGGAGGTCGGAGCACGATTTCATGAATCCGTAAGACGCGGCGACCGCTGTTGGTTCGGGAGTGCAGACTAGCCAGGACGAATGACAGGCAGCCATCAGTGACTGCACTTCACCGGAGATGGCCCCCGGTAAATCGAGAATAATGACGTCGAACTGTTCTTCCCAAAACTGGAGTGCTCGGCTCAATGCGGAGGACTCCCGCCAGAGGGCTGTCGTTAAATTGCTGACGCCATTCCCTTGCAGATAATGAAGGCCATCGCCGGTTGAGTAGAGAACTTCGCTGGCAGTTCGGGAGCCCGTCAAGACATGTGAAATGTTCCAGGGATGATGAAAACCCATCACCAAGTCGTGAGCGGCATTTCCATCCACATCCCACACGCAGACCGATTGACCGGCTTTTTGCAGGGTCAACGCTGTTTGTAAAGCGAGTGTTGTTTTTCCGACTCCCCCCTTCGCGGCAGTCATCCCCAGCACTCTTGCTGACGGCGATTGAGAGGAAACGCTGTTTGAATCACTCGCCAATCGTCGCTGTTTCATGAGGGTTCGCAGAGCGTGTGCCTGATCGACCATGTTGGATTCCAAATGTAAACGTGTCGTTAAAGCCGGGAAGGGAATTAATGCAACGAATCGCGTCCCAGGATCAATCGAGCCAGCCGATCGTTGCAGGCGGGTTCGATGTCATCCGGAACATTCTGACCCGTTGTCAGGTAACTGATGGGAAGGTTGATTTCCTGGTGCAGCGACAGCACAGTGCCGAGGCTGTCCGATTCGTCAAGTTTGGTCAGAATTAACGAAGAGACGTCAGCCGTCGCGAAACTTCGAATTGTGGTTTGCAGACTTCGCAACCCGGCTGACAAACTCAGCACCAGATGGACTTCGTCCACGTCTGCTGCCTTGAGTAATTGTTTGAGTTCCTGGACTTTCAGATCGTCTTTCGGGCTCCGTCCGGCAGTATCAATCAGCACCAGATCCATCTCGGAGAGCTCGTCCATCGCCTGAGTCATC
Source organism: Planctomycetaceae bacterium (assembly GCA_014762625.1). GTDB lineage: Bacteria > Planctomycetota > Planctomycetia > Planctomycetales > Planctomycetaceae > JABURQ01. Next base: position 44,780 of record JABURQ010000056.1, read on the forward strand.
TCTTCGGGACTCGTCACGATTTTCATCGGCAGGTCGATAATTTCCGCGTAGGTTCGCAGTTGTTCGACAGCCGCGATGCGGTACGTATCGACGGTCACCAATCCCATCCGGATCTCATCACGAAGTCGAAAATTAGCGGCAAGTTTCGCGATCGTGGTCGTTTTTCCCACGCCGGTCGGGCCAACCAACGCCACAACTTTTCGCTTTTGAGGAGTGACTTCGATGGGGCCTCGACAGTTCAGTTCATTTTCCACCATGCCGGTGAGAAGTGTTTGAGCCCGCTGAGTGTCCTCTTCGAGACAGTCTCCAAATTGTTGTTTCAAGCGAAACACCAGATCCCGCGCCAGATTTTCCTCGAGATCGATATCGATCAGCTCCGCATACAGCTCGAATAATTCGACCGGCACATCTCGAGACGAACCAACGATTTGCTGCTCTCCCATTTGCTCCAGCATCGATTGAATGGAGTTCAATCGTTCCTCCAGAGCCGATAGTTGTGGAGAAGATTCAGAACTCTTCGAGAGCTCTTCATGCTTTTCACCATGCATTTCGGCGGAAAGATGTTCCGATTCGAGAGATTCGAGATCGAGTCCGGCGGTGTCTGAAAAATCGATCGCCGCTCGTTCCCAGCGTGTGCCGAGTCCCGCTGTGATCTCGACTTCCACTTTAGGTTGCTTCCAGGGAAGTAAACGTTTTCGAGTCAATTCGCGACTTTGCAGAATGACGGCTTCTTCGCCCAGATCGCGATGGACTAACAACATCGCTGCTTCCAGACTGCTTGCTCGAAATGTTCTAATTTCAGACATAGAGTATCCTGACGGCTTAGGTGACCGTGTTTGTCGTAACCATTGGCGGATCCGTATGTGATCCGGCAATTTCATTTTTGATTTGTCGATAGATTTGAATCTCGGTATCGCGGCTGATCTCCTGTCGGGCAATCACTCCCAGACGTGGAAGTCGAGCGCGTGTGAGACGTTTCAAAGCGGGCCTCAACTCAGCGTCACACATCAGCACGGGAGAAAACCCGTCCGTAATCATTTGTGAAACGCATTCTTCCAGATCGAGTAACAGCGACTGTTCGAGGTGTCGGGGAATTCGCAAGCAGGGACCGCGGTCTTCCCAGCAAACTATTTTGCTGAGTTCATCCTCTAACCCGACTTCCAGTTCCAAAACCGTCAGCCGGCGCCGATCGTCGCGATACTGTCCGCTGATCGTTCCCGACAACCGACGACGGACATACTCAGTCAGTTGGGCCGATTGATGCACGCGAGGGCTATGATCGCCGATGGTCTGGAGAATCGTTTCCAGGTCCCGAACCGGAACTCGTTCTTCGAGTAGCAAAGTCATGACTTGATGAATTTTGACGGTATTCACCACGCTCGGAACCAGTTCCTCCACCATTCGCGGAGCGGTTTGCTTCAAACGATCCAGAAGCTCGTGAACCTGTTGACGAGTCAATAATTCCGCCGCATGTTCCCTCACAACTTCCGCGAAATGAATCATGACGGCCGTGGAGGGTTCGACCACCCGGTAACCGTAAGAGCGAGCCGTTTCCGCTTGTCGCGATTCCACCCACTTCGCACGCAGCAAGTCGCTGCTGATCTGTAATTCCACTCCCGGAATCTGGCGCGTCGTCTGTGGTGTTTCCAGAGCGAGAAATCCGTCCGGGAATGCTGTACCGCGAGCAAACTCAACCCCTTTGATACGAATGCGATATTCGTTTCGGTCGAGTGTGAGGTCGTCCCGAATGCGGACGCTGGGAACAATCATTCCCAGTTCCTCCGCAATTTGTTGTCTGAGATTGGTAAGACTTTGAAGCAGATCGCCGTGCTCTTTCTTCGTTAGCTTCAACAACCCCAAGCCGAGCAACAGTTCCAACGGTTCGATCTGGAGGCGTTCCAATAAGTCAGGTTGAGAGTCTGTCCCGTTCGTCCCTGATTCTGAAGCAGCAACGGGAGCGGTGTTTTCTTCTTCGCTCTCCTCCGGCAAAGGAGTACGGACATAATTCGCCATCAACAGACATCCCGCCGATAAGCACAACAGGGGAATCATCGGTAATCCCGTAAATGCCAGACCTCCCAGCAATATCCCGGAATAGTTCAAAGCGGCCGGGGATTGTAAAAGTTGGGATGTCGTTTCGTGAGACAAATTAGAACTGCTCGAAGAACGTGTGATCAGAAACCCGGTCGCCAACGCAATCAGAAATGCTGGAATCTGAGAGACCAGCCCGTCACCGATCGTGAGGGTCGTAAAGATCTCTGCCGCCTCGGCAATCCCCATCGAGTTCTGAACTAACCCGATATACAGACCCCCCAGAATATTGACGCCCGTGATCGCCATCCCGGCGAGAGCATCTCCCGTGACAAATTTTCCGGCACCGTCCATCGCTCCGTAGAAATCGGCCTGTTGCGACAGTTCTTCCCGTCGGCGCTGGGCTTCTTCCTGATCGATGAGACCGGCATTCAAATCGGCATCAATCGCCAATTGTTTCCCCGGCAAACCATCCAAGGTGAAACGAGCGGCGACTTCACTGATCCGAGACGCTCCTCGCGTGATGACGAGAAATTGAATGATGATCAGAATCAGAAAGATCACGAGCCCGATAGCCAGATTTCCGCCCGCGACAAAATCACCGAACGAACGAATCATTCTCCCCGCCGCGTCGGGGCCGCTGTCGGCTCCATTGCTCAAAATCAAACGGGTGGAAGCGATGTTGAGAACGAGTCTTGTCAGAGTCGTCCCCAACAGCAACACCGGAAATACGTTGAAGTCCAGCGGTCGGCGGACATGAATGGCGGTCAGCAAAATCATCACGGCAGCGGTCATATTTCCCACGAGCAACAAGTCCATCAGGACTGTCGGAATCGGGATCACTAACAGGCTAATCGCCAGAAGGATCAAGATGGGAAATACCACTCCCAGACGCTCCAATCGCTTGGAAGACGCATGAGATGATGCAACGGACGGCATCCGTGCCTCCGAACCTGCAAGGGGTCAAATTGTCGATGTGATGTCATGTTGAGATCAGGACGATCTCGTCGAGGTGAGGATCATCTTGTAGAGAAATGTAAATTTTGTGTCTAGATTTCTCACGAACCTTTTCCCCTGACTGTTCATAGGATTAAAAATATTACAAACTCAATCGAGACAGTCACTTATCGATTGGAAATGCTTCCCGATCCCGGATTCCTTCCGCATGAACGAGCCTCCCAACCCCCAAACGTCCGAGCCAACCAACCCTGCTGAGTCCCAATTGCGACAGTTACTCCTCGGCTTGGTGTCACGTCTCAAACCGGGGTTTCAGTTGGACTTACTCGCCTTCGAAGCGCGAACGGTGCTCACGAAAAACGGTTTTGAGTACCAAGATCTCCGAACCACGCTGGACCGTCCAAACACGGCGAGTGGGGGCGAATGGGCGCTTTGCGATGGAGACATCATTTCCGTGGAACTCGTCGGACGATGCGAATCACGAGATTTGTCTGCGAAGGTCACCGTACCGGTTGGAAAAATGAGTCAGAAACGGGCACAGGAATTCCGTGAGATCGCCAAAACGACCGCACCTCTCCCGCCCCACGGAACATTGATACTGATTGGTATGCCGGGAACCGGAAAATCGACAATCGGTCGATTGCTGGCTGCAGCTCTGAATCGCCCGTTCGACGACTTGGATGAGTTGATTGAAGCCGATTCTGGGAAAGCTCTGGAACAAATCATCGATGCTGTGGGATTTGAACAATTTCTGGAATTGGAAGCCGATTACGCTCGACGATATGAGAATGAACAGGCCGTCCTGGCGACGGGCGGAAGTGTCGTGTATGAAGCGTCCGCCATGCTGGCGTTACAACAGAGGGGCACCCTCATTTACCTCGATACTCCTCTGGATGAATTGGCCACGCGTCTTTCGGATCTCACACAAAGGGGCGTCGTACTTCAACAATCGCAAAGCCTGGAAGATCTCTTCCACGAACGGCAACCGCTTTATGAATGTTACTACGATCTTAAAATCGAAACCTCCGGTCTGACGGCTGAGGAGACAGTCACCGACATTGTTTCCCGACTGGAGTCTCTCTAAAGCGCTATGGTTAAGTGGGATTTGCTCTACTTACTGGAGAGTGCCGGTTGGCTCTGACGGGATTTCAGATAAGCAATCAGATCGCGTAATTCCTGCGTGGAGAGTTGTTGATCGATGCCTTGCGGCATCACGGAAACCGGGGACTGCTTCAGCAATTCAATCTCTGAACGAAGTATCCGGATGGTTCGTTGATCGGTTGTTACGAGAAGAATTTCCGCAGCGGTTTCCGATTGGATCACTCCGCTGTAAGTACGTCCCGCGTCAGTGACGATCGTATACGGTTCGTACCCGCGAGCAAAACTGTTACTCGGAAAGACAATCGCTTCCAATAGATCCCGCTCGGTGCGAATGCGACCGATTTGTGAAAGATCGGGACCGATTTGTCCTCCCTCTCCTTCAATACGATGGCAACTCGAGCAGGCCGCTCGCCGACTCTCAAAGATTCGTTTGCCGTACTCCGCATCGCCGTTCAGGATCTGTGGCAGCATGGTGGACAATTTTTGATCGCGTTCTCCGATCATGGATGCTCGTTGTGCATTCACATTATTGAGCAATTGTGCGACCTCCTGACTCACTTCATCGTTAAGCCAGTTTGCCAGATTGGATTCCGAGACCCGGTCCGCCACCTGATGTCGCAAAACGCTGTTGAGATAAGCACTTTGGACATATTCGGGAGAGGTTCGCGCGTAATCCTGAAAGGCAGGCAGAACGTGAGAGGGAGCTTCTGAAATCGCGGAGGACAGCTGTTTGAGCTGGGAGTCTGAGAGTTTCGGAATGCTCACAATCGTTTCGGCAGCAGCCAGAGAGCTCAATGTCTGATCTTCGTCCACCAGACGATCGAGGAGGAATTCGAGGACGGAATCAGGAACATTTTGCATTCTTGGAGCGATGGCCGTGAGGGAAGCCATCGCGATTTCCGGTTGTTCTTGCGAAGACTGAAAGAGTGCCAGGATCTCACGATCGAAAGAGTCGAGAGTCGATTTTTCGATGAGTTTCAACGTCTGGAGCAGAATGACTTCGTTGGAGCTTTCAAGTCCTTTCTGAAGTGCGGCGGTCCAATCTTGAGTGAGCAAATTGGTCGGCAGAAGATCGAGCGTCTCCAGTAAAAACAGTCGGACGGAAGGAGATGTCTCCTCACGTTCCAGGGCGGTTCGCATCACCGACTGGATTTCTTCCTGACCGAACGTGGTCAACAGAAATCCCCGTACGAGTGAAGCTCGTTCGGGTGAAAGTTCTTTCGCAGCGAGCCACTGTCCCAATTGGTCTTGTGTCTGCTCGATCCATCGCGGATGTTCCCCGATGACTCGCATTGCTTCCTCCTGAAGAAGACGATCGCTGGAGGTCAGAAGCGGGAATATATCGTCCGGTTTCAGATCGGTCTCGGAGCGTTGAGACAAAACCACTAAAGCATTCCGGATCATGGAAGGTTGAGGGGAATCGAGGGCAGCGCGGAGAGTCTCCGTCTCCCCAACTTTGAGCAAAGCATGAACGACAGCATGCTCCAGATGCCGATCAACCTTGGGAGCTTCAAGCACCTTCAACAGAGATCGGGTAATGACCGCAGACTTCTCCGGCTCGAGGTCTTCTCGTCGGAGCAGAACCTGTTCCAGCGTTTGGGCGGCCACTCGTTGGACGTGAGGAGATTCTTCCTGCAGTAAGTTGAGGAGAGGTTGCACGGAGCCATCTGGAGGATAAATTTCCGCCAGAACCTGTAAGGTCACGAGTCGGACTGAGGCCGAATCGTCTTTCAGATAACCGAGGAATTGTTTCAGTTCGGCCTCAGGCGAAAGTGGGACGTCGGGAGAAATCCGTGAGACCATCCACAGATAATTTCTCCGCCAGCGTTCCGACTGTTGATCCCAATCCAGCTCCCGCCCCAGCTTCAAAGCCTCGGGCCGATTTTGATCGAAGCGTTGAGCGAGCCGATCGATGGCCAACTCCCGCACAGCCGGACGATCATCGTCCATCAGCAGCGCAAGCTCTTCATCATTGATTCCTTGCCAATCGATCGATTTTCCATACGGATCCGAGATCTCTGGAGCATTCGTTTTACGAATCCGGTAAATGGCCCCCTTGAATTCCGGCTTGGCGATTTGTGATGTCGGGCACCCGATACGAAACCAGCCGCCGGTGTCGATGACCAGTAGGCTTCCATCGGCATCCTCCAGTATATCCGTGGGATGAAAATCCGGATTATCAGACACGAGGAAATCTTCTTCTCGCGAAGTCCAGGTACTGCCGGATTTTTGCAGGACGGAACGAACGACGCGATGCGTGTTGAAGACTGAAATGAAGTAATTGTCTTGATAACTCTCACCGAAATGATTGGACCGGTAGCGTGTGGTTCCGGAAACGGCCACATGCCCCAACGAGGAAATGGGAGCTAACAACGAACCGGTGTAATCAAACTCGGCGATACAGTCTCCCTGATCCTTGCGGGGGTAAACGCCGTCCGGCAGCCAGTGAACCAGAGCATCGACTCTCGGTCGCGCGTACAAAATATTCACGCTGCCGATCACTTCACCGGTCTCGGTAAAATCGACCTCCACGGGATTATCCATCCCTCCACCGCAAAATGTCTTCAGATCGCTGCCGTCCGGTCGGCAGGAAAAGATCCGCGCCGCTTTTCCCTGACTCAGAATCTGACCGGTTTCATCCTCGAAAGTGTGACCGTGTCTGCCATCGCACCAGAAAATTCGTCCGTTGGGCGAGAGGAAACAACCATGCACGCTGGCCGCATTCCCACTGAACCCGAACGTTCCGGCGAGCTTTTCCCGGACATCGGCCACGCCGTCATCGTCCGTATCCTGTAACCGCCAGATATAAGGAGGACTCGCCACATACAGCGAGCCTCGATACCAGAGGGCTCCCATCGGCAAGGTCATCTTGTCCGCGAAGATAATGCTTTTGTCGTAGACGCCGTCGCCGTCGATATCCTCCAGTCGCCGGATCATATTCGGTGGCCCCTCAAGCAGATCGTTGGAGCGAAGATTCTCTCCCGCGCTTTCGGCAATATAGAGGCGTCCCTGATCGTCGAAGCCACCCATCATGGGGTGTTCGACGAGCGGAGTCCCCGCGACACGTTCTATTTCAAAACCATCCGGAACGGATGGAAGCGGCGATTCTCCCCAACCGGTTGAGATCGCACCAAACAGCAGCCAGATACCGAAGAACAATCGCACGCAAAACTCCTTACAATTGGGGTGACGTAAGACGGTCGGAGTGTGCGCGTCCGACTTCATTTGTCAGTTTGCAGGATTCGGAGCTCTTTCGGAAGAGAAAAATGAACATTCTCTTCTCGCAGGACTTCTTCTCGAAACGTTGCTGAGTAGTTTTCCACCAGATGCTCGACCACTTCCTGGACCACAACTTCCGGAGCGCTCGCTCCCGCCGTGATCAGCACGGTCTGCACATTCTCGAACCAATCTTCTTGCAGCTCTTCTTTACCGTCGATGAGATACGCCGGTTTACCGAGGGAATGACCAATTTCCATCAAACGACGCGAATTGGAGCTGTTTTGACTGCCGAGAACCAGGAGTAAGTCTGACTCGGGAACGAGTTGGGCGACGGCATGTTGCCGATTCGTGGTCGCATAGCAGATGTCCTCTTTCGGTGGTGACACGATCTGAGGGTATCTGGCTTTCAACGCGTCGATCACCTGCCCCGCTTCTTCGACGCTCAGCGTCGTTTGGGTGAGATAGGCCAATTTGTCGTCGGGGCCGAACGGCAGCGCCTCGACTTCATCAGGAGTCTCCACGAGAGTAATCGATTCCGGCGCCTCACCCATCGTGCCGATCACTTCATCGTGCCCTTCGTGTCCGATGAGCAGAATGTTGTAATGATCGCGCGCGTATTTGACGGCTTCCAGATGGACCTTGGTGACCAGCGGACAAGTCGCATCGATGCTTTGCAGATTCCGTTCTTTGGCGATCTGGCGAATCTCCGGAGAAACTCCATGCGCGCTGAACAGCAAAATCGAACCTTCGGGCACCTCTTCCACCGAATCCACAAAGGTCACTCCCTGATCGACAAATCGTTCGACGACATATTTGTTGTGGACAATCTCGTGGTAGACGTAGATCCCGTCTCCAAAGAGTTTCAACGCCTGATCGAGACACTCTATCGCCATGTTCACACCGGCACAGAAGCCGCGCGGATTTGCCAGAATGATTTCCATGATCGTCTCGTGAGTGAGAAAGAATGAATTAGTTGACTTATCTCATTCTAGTCTCGACGACCACTCCTCGAAAGGCACGGCCTGTGACTATTCTACGGTCACGCTTTTCGCCAGATTTCTCGGACGATCGACTTCACAGCCCCGTAAAACGGCAATTTGATAAGCGAGCAACTGAAGTGGAATCGACGCCACTAACGGCTGGAGATACTCCTCAACATCGGGGATCTCGATCACGTGGTCGGCTAATTGCTTCACCCGCTCGTCTCCCCGGCAGGCGACCGCGATGACAGGCCCCTTCCGGGCTTTCACCTCTTCCAGGTTGCTGATCACTTTGGGGTAGATGCCTCCGCGCGGGATCACAAACACACTCGGAGTCCGCTCTTCCACCAGTGCAATCGGACCATGTTTCATCTCTGCGGCCGGATACCCTTCCGCGTGAATGTAGCTGATCTCTTTGAGCTTCAACGCCCCTTCCAGCGCGACGGGGAAGTTGTAGAGTCGCCCCAGGTACAAGAAGTTCTCACGATCGTAATACTTCTCAGCAATCTGCTTCACCTGCTCGTAGCATTGCAAGGTTTCCGCGATGCGTTCGGGCATCTGTTGCAGGCCCTCAATCATTTTCTGACCTGCCGGATGAGATAAGTGCCTCATCCGTCCAAGATATAAGGCCAACAAGGTCAAAACTGTCACTTGAGACGTGAAGGCTTTGGTGGAAGCGACGCCGACTTCCGTCCCGGCATGAAGATAGATCCCGCCGTCGGCTTCCCGAGCGATGGTCGATCCCACCACATTACAAATCGCCAGCGAGGGATGCCCCTTACGTTGCGTTTCCCGCATGGCGGCGAGCGTGTCGGCTGTTTCACCGCTTTGAGTAATCGCAAAAATCATCGTGTTGCGGTCCATCGGCGGATTCCGGTAACGCAACTCACTCGCGTATTCGACTTCGGTCGGGATGCGTGCAAATTCCTCAAGCAGGTATTCCCCCACCAGTCCCGCATGCCAACTTGTCCCACACGCGGTCAGCACCACTCGATCGATGTTGCGCAACGGTTGCGGATCGATGTTCAAGCCCCCGAAAACGGCGGTCGCTTCGTCTTCATCCAGCCGACCTCGCAGGGCGTTTTCGACCGTCATCGGCTGCTCGAATATTTCTTTGAGCATGAAGTGCGCGTAATCGCCTTTGTCAGATTCGGCGGAGACGGGATCGAGTGTTTGGATCGCCAGGTTTTGTCGTCCGGTATCCCGATGCAGAATCTCCACCCCCTCAGGAGTCATCAACGCCAGTTCGTGATCCGATAAATAAACCACCTGGTCCGTGTGACCTGAGAGAGGGGCCGCATCACTGGCAATGAAGTTTTCACCGTCTCCCAGCCCGATCACCAACGGACTTCCGGCACGCGCTACCAGCAGACAGTCCGAGAGATCGCGAAACAGAACCCCCAAACCGTAAGTCCCTTTGAGTTTCGCCAGCGTCTGCTCCAGGACTTGGATGGCGGTTCTTGTGTGAGGCCACGGAGCCTCGAGCTTCTGTTGCTCACGCAGATGATGTGCGATCAAATGAGCGATCACTTCGGTGTCGGTTTGTGAGTAGAAACGAAACCCGAGAGTCTCCAATTGACTTTTCAGCGTCTGGTAATTCTCAATCACGCCGTTATGAACCACCGAGACTTCGCGATCGCCTCCCAAATGAGGATGCGCGTTGATATCGGTGGCAGGGCCGTGCGTCGCCCAGCGTGTATGTCCGATCCCGACCTGCCCGCAGATCGGGTCCTGCCGCACCAGTTTTCGCAATTCATCCACGCGTCCCTTCGCCTTGCGAAGCGAAAGCGTCGTCCCGGTCTGAATCGACAATCCCGCCGAGTCGTAACCGCGATACTCGAGTTTGGTCAACCCGTCGAGAATCATCGGAACCGCGTTCCGATAACCGATGTAGCCAACAATTCCACACATCACGAATCCTTTCGGTGAGACGTTTATTGTGTGTCTTTTTTATCCGGAGCCGTTGCCAGCTGCAGACGGGAATGAGGGACGATTCGCCAACACTTGGGTAATGTTTTCCGCCCGTCCCAATGTTGCTTCCAGGCGGACGGAACACTCATTACGGGGGACAAGGAACCGAATTGTTTGAGTTCTTCTTCCTTCGTCTCGGGAGCAACTATCAACGCGGAATCTTTCTCGGAGAGTTGTTCGAGGAACTTCTCGGTTTCCGTCCGCTGCTGATTGAAGTTCCAATAATCGGGCCCCAATCCGTAGCCCGCGGAAAAGCTCATCTCATATCCGAGAATTTGTTCGTCACGATACCGGTCCCGCACCTGTTCCGCGAATTGAGCATGGAGCTTCCAGGGATCTCGCGCCGGCTGAATGCCGCCGAAAAAAATCATCACCAACCAGGTATAGCAGATCGCGGACCACAGCGCGCCTTGACGTTGTCGCCCCCAGTAAAATAACCACGTATTGAGAGTCAATCCGACACCAATCAGTGCCCCCGTGGAAATCGCGGTGATCAGGTAATCGGGCCATTCCTTGAGTAGGATCGTCACGGCGGCGATACTCGCGACAATGTTAAGCATCGTGATCGCAAGCGTTTGACGTTTGCTCCAGCGGAACGCAAGCCATCGCTCGGGAGTCAACTCAATTGCCAATCGGCGTCCGGTCAGGATCGACAACGTCGGCAGGAACGTCATGGCGTAATTGGTATGTTTGTCGGGCTGGAGGGTAACGATGACAAACGGCACCAGAAACCAAATCCAGAGAAAACGTTCCCGCGGATCACGGTCTCTCCAGGCAAGTTGCCAACTCCGCCTTAATTCCATGATCCAGACCGGTGTCCAGGGGATTGTGATCCAGAGGATCTCGAACAAATAAAACCACACCGGCGAATATCCGACTTCACCGAGTGCCCGCCCCAGAGTTTCCGTCTTCCAGACTTGCCAGGCATTCGGAAGTTGGGAGGTAATCGCCCACGCCCACAATCCAAAAGGAGCCAGGCAAAGAGCCCACCCCAGCGGATTGACCAGATGTTTGACATCCTGCCAGCGTCGTTGCAGCAACCAGTAAACTCCGGCAATTCCGAACACCAGTACGGGACCGTAATAAAACTTGGCGAGGACCGAGATCCCCATTAGCGAAAAGATCCCTGTCCAGCGCAGGAAGCCCTGTTTCCAGGTTTGTCCTCTGGGCTGATTGGCGATGAGAAACAAAGCCGCCACATTCACCAGCGTGAGGCACATGTCGACTTCGGTCTTGCGGGACCAGAGTAGCGAATAGTAACAGGTGACTTGAGCAAACGCCGCCAGCCATCCGGCCTGTTTCCCGTACCATGTGGCGGTCCAGTAACCGATGAGGCCGGCCAGTATGATCGAAAAGATGGCGGCGGGAACGCGTGCGGAGAACTCATCAACCCGCCCGGTGAGACCGGCACTTGCCGTAATAATCCAATACGCAAGCGGTGGTTTGCGAAGTCGGGGGACCCCCGATTCGTACGGGATCATGTAATTGCCCGTGACGTGCATATTACGCGAGGTTGATGCCGCTAATACCTCATGCAGCGTAAAAACTCGATAATGACTGATCGCGAAAAACGAACAGAGAACCCCCAGAGCCACCAACAACACTCCCACGCGCGCGGAAACAAACGGTTCGCGCTGTTCCTGTGAAACACTATTTTCGCAGGGCGAGTGGGCGGACATGGACGCAATCTCTGGCTGAATGACTGAATTGTCGAGTTCTTAGCACCGTTCCGATTCCCGGTCAAGCGGGACTCGCAGGCGAGACAATACCGCTACGAAGCGATTTCTCTTGCCTCGTTTTTGTCGCCGTTCTATGATCCCGGCCACTTCCCCCGGCGTTTCACCGGAGTTTTCCATGGTCAGCCATCTGGTCATCCCCTGTTACAATGAGGCCGAACGTCTTCCCAGCGACCGGATACTGGAATTCTTGCGCGACAACCCTCACTGGACCCTGGTCTTTGTCGATGACGGTAGTCGGGATACCACTCTGGATCTCCTGAACGAGATTCATCAACAAGAGCCATTGCAAACGGCGATTTTGTCCTTGAAACAGAATTCCGGCAAAGCGGAAGCGGTCCGGACCGGAATGTTCTGTGCGATCACCCAATTTGCGGCGGAGCGAGTCGGTTTTGCCGACGCCGATCTGGCGACACCGTTGGAGGAAGTGATGCTGTTGGATGAGGTTCTCGATCGGCATCCCGATGTGGAATGTGCCTTGGGAGTACGCCTGCCTCTGCTGGGGCACGAAATTCAGCGTAAAAAACATCGCTTTCTGATCGGACGAAGCTTTGCTCGCTTGGCCAGTTGGGTCCTGGGAGCGAAATGTTGCGATACCCAATGTGGAATGAAACTATTCCGAGTCAGCCCCGAGTTGGAGTCGGCGTTGAACGCGCCGTTTCTGTCGCGTTGGGTCTTTGATGTCGAATTGATCAAGCGTTTGAAACTGGTTCATGGAAACGACTTTTTCAATCGAGTTCCCCTCTGGGAACAACCGCTCGAATCGTGGGAAGAAGTGGCCGGGTCGAAACTTCGTCCGCGGGACTTTCTGATCGCCGGTCTCGATTTGTGGCGAATCTGGCGTCAAACGAGTCTTCCTGAGGCCGATCCTCCCGGAGATCGCTTCGATATCATTGCTCTCCCGGAATCCGATCGATCTCTTCCTCGTGCGGCGTAATTCTGCCGGAATGATTCAAGCGGCCCGAGCTGATGACGAATTGTTTGATTCGCAGTTTGGATACAGAGCTAATGGCCGGTTTTCTCGATCTTCCTCCCGCCAGCGATAGACCAGATATCCGCCAAACAGACAGCAGCACAGCGGAGCCAGCCAGATGGCGTGTCCTCCTTCAGGCGTGAAGAATTTTCCGATCTCATAACTTCCGACCGTCAGAACAGCCAGCAAGAGTAATCCGAATCCAGCCAGAATTCGTTTTCTCGAACCGATTTCCTCGGCGTAAAAGAGACCCAGGGCCGGCCCCAGCAAACAGTAGGTGTTGTGCTCCGTGCGTGGGTTAAACAACAGAATGTAGACGGCGGAAAAGCCAAACAACCAGATGGCAGCCCGCGAACTCGGTAAGCGACGATAAGTGAGAGCTGTCATTCCCAAAGTGACCAGAGCTGCCAACACTCGTATCACGGTTTGCCAGTGACTGGCGATTGTGATTCCGGCGTTCCTCAGCATTCCAAATAATTGAGCCCACCAGGCTTCCACACCCAGGTTGTGAGCGGACTCCAACATACTGAAGCAATCGCGATACTGAGAAACAACATATTCAGGACGCTGAAACAGGAAGGGAGAGATCGCAACCGCCAGGATCCCGACCCCAACTCGTTTCCGCATCGGTGGGATGACGGCTCCCGCGAGCAGCACCATCACCAAGATCAACGGCTTAATCGCCAGACCGATCATCAACCAAACCGTCGCCTGGTTCCATTGTTCTCGCGACAAGCAAACAGCCGCCAAAACCATGCACGCCGTCATATGCACGGTCGATTGGCCGTTTCGGATCGCACTACTGCCCAACAGCACGGTGATAAAAACGATTCCCCAATGGATCGCGCGATCTCCGGAATGGGTGACTCCATTCAGCCGACGCAACGACACCGCCAGGAGAGCAACTCCCAGGCATCGCCAGCCGATTTGCCCCCAGGGCTGGGGAAGTTGCGAGAAGGGAGCGTACAGGATCGCCGCTTGGGGGAAGTAGAGGAAACCGACTCCTTTCTCGGTCAGATACATCGATTCTCCCGAGACCCAGTTTCGCGCCGCTCGATCGTAAGACCGTGTGACGGTTCGTCGTTCTCCCTGAAGAATTTTGGCGCTGACAATGACCAGCAGCAGAACGAGAATCACTTCAGGAGGGATTTTGGAAAGTCGGACCAGCAAGGATGAATGTTGTGAACTCATGGTGTTGGAATTCAAGCAGCACGTTTGAAGGAGGGTGAGTATTTCGCGGAATCTTCACTCTCAAAATTCACCGTATCCCGAACGGCGAAGGGAGGGCGACGATCGTTGGAAAAGTAGATCCGAGAGCCCATTTCTCCCAGCATCCCCAGCACGAAAAATTGCAGGGAGACCATGCCCGAAAAGACTGCTAACGTAAATAGCGGATTCCCGGTCATGTCGACACCTCCAATCAGCTTCATGCCGATGGTGGCCAGTCCGGAAAGACCACTGATCCCCAGACAACTGATTCCGGCTGTCCCGAACAGTCGCATCGGGCTGATCATGTATTGAATCAGGAACTTGACCGTGATGAGATCGAGCACCACACGAAACACGCGACCGATACCGTACTTGCTGACTCCGAATTGGCGGGGATGATGGTTGGTGACAACCTCGACACATTTGGCCCCACGCCAGGCCGCAAGAATCGGAATAAAGCGATGCATTTCTCCGTACAGTTCAATTTCCCTGGCGACTTCACTGCGGACGGCTTTCAGAGTGCAACCGAGATCGCGGACCGGAAAACCGGTGACTTTGGAAATCAGCCAGTTCGCACATTGGGAGGGGAGTTTGCGATTGATGAACGCATCCTGGCGATTTTTTCGCCAGCCGTGGACGAGATCGTACCCTTCCTCAATTTTGGCCATCATCATCGGAATATCGGTCGGATCATTCTGAAGATCACCATCCATCGTGATGACGACATCTTTACTCGCATACTGAATGCCGGCTCCCATTGCGGCGGATTGCCCGAAGTTTCCTCGGAACTCCACGATTTTGACCGTACGATCTTCGGCGGCAATGCGTTCCAGCTCGAGCAAGGAACGATCGGTCGAACCGTCATCGACAAAAATGATCTCGTAATCCCGTTGAGTCTCGGGGAGCACGCGATTCAACGCGTCATACATCAACGGTACATTTTCTTCTTCGTTGTAAATTGGAACAACGACGGAAACACTGAATGACATGGAGGAATCCTTTCCTCGCGGAAATCGGCTGTCTTGCGGAGATTTGCGGTATCAGGGCGGGAAGTTTCTCAGATCCTGGTGATTTCGTCTAGATGGAAACAGCCTCTCTCGCCCAAAACGGATTTGTTGTAACTTCCGTGGCTCACGTGCTTTCGGTGACATGATTTTTTTTTGACAGGCCGCTTCTGCACTGGCAGCCACAATCCCCGAATTTGTCGTCGGTGGCTCAACGAAACCACAGAAGGGACTTCTGAAGAGGAAGTGCTTCCCCTCCCCAAATTCAGGGGAAGGTGAAGTTGTTCATCCGCGTCATCCGCGGTCTCCATCTCTTTGGTTTTATGATGGCCACGAAGAGACACCAAAAAAGATTCTCAATTTTCGTGCCTTTTTGCGTTTTTTGTGGCCATTCTTTTCCTTCTTCCGTGAGTCTCCGTTTGCTGCATCTCATTCGTGTTCTCACTTGTTCCTTTCGCGTACGTCTTCACAATGGTCGGCACTACGGACCATTCAAAATTGACCTTGCCGATTCATGCGTACCAGAGTTAGCGTTCGGGGTTATTCGATTTTTGATTTTCGAGTTCCGATTTTGCAATCCGGTGGTCCACACATCTCGATCTTTGGCAATTTGAATATTTGTTAGTCGTTATTGGTCAGTGGTCAGTTGCCGAGAAGAAACTAGAAACTGGCAATTAGCAACTAAAGAAAGACAAGGAGGTCACATCACTGAAATCTGTCTCCTGAATCCTGTTTCCCGACTCCTCGCGTCCCAAACAGTGTTCAATAACAAATTCCGCGCAAGATGTGAAAATTCAGGTCAAAAACGGTCGTTTTCCACTCGTGTTTTCAACTTTGCAACTTAACAACTCGCAAAATTGTCAAGTTGGAAACTCTCGGGATTCAGCAACCAAACGACGGAATCCCTGACAAACACCGAAAGCAAATTTCAGAACGGATGGCCCCCGGCAACTCAAGCCCTGTTTGTTCGCTGATTGAGCGGAAGTGTCTCGTTCGACTCACCGCCGACCTTTGATGGCTGGTGCCAGACGAGGGGCCGCTGAGAAGACAAGTTCCAACGCGGAGAGAAACTCGGGAATCAGGTCGGCCTCCTCGGGTACGGTGGAGAAACGTTGATACGATCGTGCAGAGAGTCGTTGTTGCAGACCGTGGAGCCTCGCCGTCATTTCCTCCAGAAATTCCCCGAGTTCCCGTTCCTCAAGATCCCGACGTTGTAGTGTGACGCGATCCTGTTGCGAACGGTCACGATTCAATTCGGCGAGCGTGGTTCCCTGTGTTCGATAGAGCAGACCATTGCGGTAGGCTCGTCTGAGTTGGCCGAGGGGGTTGAATTGATAGACCGGATCCGGTCCCAGGTAGATTGAGAGACCGCCGTCCCGTTTGAAGCCCAGGAAGACCGGCTCCTCGCGATCCTCGAATTCCAGTTCCGCGCGTCGCGACAGCGCGACCGCTTCGCGGAGTAGATCTTCACGGTCTGATTCGTCGCGTGCCATTTTCCGGCAATCCTGTGCGTGAGGCTGGTTCCCTGTCACTATCAGGCGTGGGCAGTGGGCATTCAAGCCACTTCTTTGAGTGACCCCGGTGTGTAGCAGTACTCGATCGCGTTACCTCGTTTTCCGGTCACTTCCACGCTTCCCGCCTTCCGCAGGCAATAAGCGGTCTTCTGAGCCAGCCAGCGAGGGATCGAACAACCGTCGGCGAGATCCTTGGTTGTGAACGGCTCCGCCGGCAACACGGGCAGTAGCCCCAACAGATCGGCAGGCGTCGCGACCGAGACCCGCTGTCGAACTTCGGTCAGTTCGCGGTCGAGGACTTTGTAATCTTTGCGCCAACGCCGGGATTTCTTTTTGGGAACCCGGTGTTCGACCTGTTCGGTCAGCAAGACTTCGATGATCAGATTCTCGTGGGGAAATAGATCCTTGAAGTGGACCAGTTCGTCGAAGAGATGGAGTAGCGATTCCTTTTTCGGACTGTAACGTTTCGTCAGAACTTTCCCGTCCGGCTTCTGTCGTTTGATGATGTATTTCTTCGCGGCGAGCGGCTTGACGACGGTCAGGAGATGATCGTTGAGGAGCACTTTCAGTTTGGGAGCCAATGAAGAGAGAGAGGCAGCCTGAATTTCGATCAATCTTCCGTCGGAGATCGCGTCAATTCGATAGCCGTCCACCAGCACTTCCGTCTCTTCCGAGGTGGGAGCGTAGAGCGTCTTGAGTTGTCGGTGGAGCGTCGATTCCATTCGCGGCGATCTTCCGGAGGGAGAGCGAGGGAAGTTTAGAAGACTGACACGTTTGCGCGAAGAGAGTTCTCTTCTCACGGTCCTACGTCGTAAACGACTGGGAATCTAAGTGTCGAAGAGTGGTCAGAATGGGGAAAGCCTCGGGATCCCCGGTGATTTGCGAAAAAGTCTGCCCTGTGGGCGGTCTCACCCCTTAGAATGGAGACGTCCTTTCCAGTCGCATTCTACGACAGGTGTCCCATGTCTCAAGCTATCGTCAATCCCGAAGAACTTCGCCGATTCGCACAGCAACTCAAACAGTTCAATTCGGGACTTCAGGAACAGATGACCGCCCTCGCGGGAAAAATGCAGTCCCTCTCCACCTCCTGGAGAGATCAGGAAAACAAACGATTCGTCGAAGAGTTCGAACAGAATATGAAATCGATGTCGCGAATCGTGGAAGTGAACGACGAATACATTCCGTTTCTGATGCGGAAAGCCGATCGTATCGACGAATACCTGCAACAACGATAAAGGGACATTGTGGGAGAATCCGCCAACATCACATCCGTGGAAGCGATCGACAATTTTCAGGTCGTGTTGCGCACGCAACGCGACCGGGCGGCGGAAGTTCTCGATACCTACAAACGCGAACTGCATCGGGTCGTGCAGTGGTTTGAAAATGAAGTTCCCCTCGTTTGGAAACAGGAACTCCGGCGTCGCTATGACAAAATGTCACAGGCGCGAGCCGAATATGAGACCTGCAAAATGCGAACGGTCGCCGGTCAGCGCTCCAGTTGTATCGACGAGAAAAAGAGATACGACCGGGCGAAACGTCGCTTGCAGGAGGGCGAACGAAAAATCGAGGAAGTCAAAACGTGGCGCCGAAAGTACGCGGAAGAATCGGAAGAATGTCGCGGGCGGCTGGGGAAATTTCAGGAAGTGCTCGATCACGACCTGGAAAAGTCTCTGGCGTTGCTCGAACGAACCGTGCAGTCACTTGAGAACTACCTGGGCCGAACGATTAGCTCCTCCGACGCGGATTCGTCCAATTCGGGAAAGGAAGAATAAGATGCGGCATTTCGATCTCACGTCTCATATCGGTCGCTTGCGGGAAATTGGCGAGACCGTGGATTCGTCGTGGAAGGAAACGACGGAATTCTGGAATGATTCCAACAGCGAGCAGTTTGAAAAAGAACACTTACAACCGTTTTTCCTCGAACTGAAAAATGCCCTCCTGGTCATGCAACACATATCGGACATGACGCGACACGCTCAGCGGGAATGTCTGCCGGATCAGGAACGAGATTATGTCTGAAACCAGCACCCACCAATTCATCGGGCCGCATGACTTTATCCTTCAAACTCTCTGTCCCTTACAGCGAGGTGTCCGTTGAACGATTCTTCTTTAGTCGAACAGTATGCAGGTCTGTTGAATCAGCTTCAGGCGACGATCGATCGTCGTCTCGAACACGAAGCCGCATTAAACGCGATCGTAAATGCCGATAATCGTCCCTTTCCGCAGCAACTCGAAGAACAGAAGCGACGGATATCCGAAGACTTCGACGATCGACTACAAACGGTCTACGAGCAAAAAACGAACGAACTGAATGAACTCGAAGGGAGCTACAACTCCGAGACGTCTCGGATCGAGTCCGAACATCAACAACGCATTCGGCAACTGACCGCCGACTACAAGCAACAGGAGTCACAGACCGGAGAGGAGTACCAGCAAAAAAGCTGGATGATGAGTTCCATCGTCGATGACGATGCGGAGGAAAGCCCCAAACGCAAGCTCGAAAACTTGATCCATCGCCAACAGAAAGTACGCATGGAGATGGGGGTCGAAATCGATCACCTCGAAGACCTCAACGTTCGGGCGAAGGAACTCGTCGAAAAGCGACGACACGGCATTACCGAGCCCCCTGCTGCGGAAATCCCTAAAACCACCACCGCCGGCGAAGCGCACGATTTGTTCCTGGAATCGGAAGAACAATGCCGGGCGACGTTCGAAACCCTCAGAAAGCAAAAATTTGCTTACTGGTTTTCCGGCGGTCGTTTGCTGTTGCAAATGTTGCTTCTGGCGGGATTTTTGGGGGGCGGTCTGATCCTGTTTGTCGACCGTGAATCGCTCGGTTTTTCCAGTATCGACCAGAACGTCTGGTTTGCCTTGATGGGAGGGGCGGGAGCGCTGATCAGTGTGTTGACCGCTCTGATCTGCTGGGATCTGTCGCGACGTCAAACGGCGGATGCTTACGAAAATTTCGTCTCCCGACTCTACGAAACGCGAGCTGCCATGAATCGCTGGGAAGCGATCTCGGAGCGAGAGCGTGCGAAACAACAGGACATTTACGACAAACAATACCGCCAACTGGTCGAACATCGCGAACGTTCCATCGAGCAGTTTGAAGAGGAACGGGACACCCGCATTCAGACGCTCGAGGAAAAACATCGGCAAAGTCTGAAAGCCGCCGACGAAAAACACGACGCCGATCTGGCTCCGATCCTCCAACAGTTCGAAGCTGACAAGGAAACCCTCAAATCCCGCTATGCGGAAAAGATCGATTCGCTGAAGAAGAAAAAAGAGAGTGCCCTCTCCGCCGCCCAACAGGATTATGACCGTCGCGTGCAGGAGCGGGACGAGCAACTCGCCGCCGCCCAGAATGTGTTGACTCAAGGTTGGATCGCCGGATTGAACGAAGCGACCCGCCTCTGTCGCGACATCGAGGAACAGACCGGACAGCCGCCCGAATGGGACACTATCGCCTCCGACGACTGGACACCTCCCGATGAGATTCCGGAAAATTTGCCGCTCGGCATGTTCGGGACGATGCTCGGCTTCTTCGAGCAGGGACAAGCGACTCAGGAATTCCTGCCACCACACAATTCGGATTGGACGACATCTGCCGCCCTGCCGTTCCCCGAACGTCCTTCATTTCTTATTAACTACGACGGCGCGGAAGGACGCGCGGCTGCCGAGTCGCTCTTGCAGGTGGCGATGTTGCGTCTGTTGACCAGTATTTCACCCGGCAATGTTCGTTTCACAGTCCTCGATCCGGTCGGGTTGGGGGAGCCGTTTTCCTCGTTCATGCACCTCGCCGATGACAACGAACTGCTGATTACCAACCGCATCTGGACGGAACCGAATCAGATTGACAAACAACTCGCCGATCTGACCGAGCATATGGAAAACATCTTCCAGACGTATCTGCGAAACCAGTTCGCCAGCATCGAGGAATACAACGAACACGCCGGCGAGGTGGCTGAGCCGTATCGTATTCTCGTCGTCTCCGGTTTCCCACAGAGTTTCAGTGAGCGGGCCGCGCAAAGGCTCGCCAGCATTGCGAGTAGCGGACCGCGGTGCGGCGTGTATCTGCTGTTGAGTCGCGATACCGGACGGAATCTCCCGCGCGATTTTGAACTCGATTCGATCGTCGACAACGCCACCGTCTTCGACTGGCGCGACGACCACTTTGAAACTTCGAGTTTCGGACACCCGCCGTTGTTGCTCTCTCCCGACGAACCTCCGGCGGCGGCGCAATTCTCGGCCATCGTAAAGAAGATCGGGAAACTCTCGACGACGATGAAAAAGGTGGAAGTTCCGTTTTATCGGATCGCGCCCAACGAAGATGAGTTCTGGAAGTCCGATTCCCGCGACGGAATCGATATTCCTCTCGGTCGTGCGGGGGCCACTCGCTTGCAGCATCTCCGTCTGGGACAGGGGACGTCGCAACATGTGCTGATCGCGGGGCGAACCGGTTCCGGGAAATCGACGCTGCTGCACATCATGATCACGAACGCGGCCCTCTGTTACTCGCCCGACGAACTGGAATTCTACCTGATCGACTTCAAGAAAGGGGTCGAGTTCAAAACGTACGCATCGCATCAACTCCCGCATGCCCGCGTCATCGCCATTGAATCCGATCGCGAATTCGGTCTGTCCGCTTTGCGAAAGCTCGATCAAGTGATGAAAGAACGAGGAGATATCTTCCGCGAAGTCGGCGTGCAGGATATCGCCGGATGGCGAAACAAACATCCCGATCAGAAGATGCCGCGGATCATCCTGATGATCGACGAGTTCCAGGAGTTCTTCGTCGAAGACGACCGCATCGCTCAGGACGCCACGTTACTGCTCGACCGTCTCGTCCGTCAGGGCCGTGCGTTCGGGATCCACATTCTGCTGGGATCTCAGACTCTGGGAGGAGCCTATTCGCTGGCTCGAACCACCCTCAGTCAAATGGGAGTTCGGATCGCGTTACAGTGCAGCGAGTCAGACGCGCACCTCATCTTGAGCGAGGAGAACACCGCCGCTCGGCTGCTGACCCGACCGGGAGAAGCGATCTACAACGATGCCAACGGCATGATGGAAGGGAACAGTCCCTTTCAGATCGCCTGGTTGGAGGATAGCGAGCGAGAAACTCAACTCGACCGGATTCAACAGGCGACCCAACGCCAACGTCAATCGGATGCGTCGTTCGCCGATCACGAATGCGTCGTCTTCGAGGGGAATGTACTCGCCGAACCGGCCCTCAATGCGTCACTGGTTTCTCAAATCCGCGGCGAAACCGAACCGTCCGCTCCGCTGCAACTCTGGCTGGGCGATCCGGTGACGATCGGAAAGCCGGCCTCTCTGACCTTCTCGTCTCAACCGGGACAGAATCTGTTGATCGTGGGGACGGAAGGGGACGATGTGAGCGGTCTGCTGGCGGTCTCTCTGTTCAATCAACGCAGTCATGCCGACGACGATTTACCGGGCGGATTCCTGCTCGATGGGGGAACTTTGACGAGCGAGCGCTGGCGGGAAACGGTGACCCGCGCTCAATCGCATCTCAAAGTCGGAACGCCCAACGATGTCGAAAGCTTCCTCGAAGAGATCACGACCGAAATGGAATTGCGACGGTGCGACGATGAACGGGCGGCGATTCCGTTGTTCCTGACGATTGTCGATCTGACGAAGTTCGGCGTTTTGCGGAAAAGCGAGGACGATTTCGGCTTCGGCAGTTTCGACAAAGAGAAGGAAGTCAGCCCGTCCGCCCGTTTTCAGGACATTCTGAAAGAGGGACCGACGCTCGGCATCCACGTGATGATGTGGTGCCACTCCTACAACAACTTCGATCGCTGGCTGGGGCGAAGTTCGCTGCGCGAGTTCGAATACCGAATCGCCTTCCAGATGGGAGGGACCGATTCGAGCAACCTGGTCGATTCTCCCGCTGCCAGCCGACTCGGTCGAAACCGGGCCCTGCTCTATCGCGATTCGATGGGGAGCGTCGAGAAGTTTCGCCCGTACGGACTTCCCGACACCGAGTGGCTCGATGAAATCCGCCAAGCGGAAACCGCTTCCTCCACGCCGGAACACGGCGATGACCCGGACGCCCCCGACCTCAACGACTTTCAGGTCATTTGAGCTTGTCTGCGGACAATCAGGAGATGAAGTCGGGCATGTTCGAACGATGGGCTTCACTGAGTCTGCCGATGGCTGAAAGTTGATTGCTGAAATTCAAATTGTCAAAGATCGAACTCTCTCTACCTAACGGCAATTTGTTGTCAGACAGCGGAGAGGATTTAGTTGCCGTAGGGCCGGTTCCACCGGCCAGCAGATCTTAACGAGTGAATGTTTCTCAGGCCGGTGGAACCGGCCCTACTCTCTCTGTTAGCGACGTGAGGATTCGGGAAACGGGATTCAGGAAACAGAAATTCGTGATGTCACCGCCTTGTCGCGTCTGAAAGAAATTTCATTGTTTAATGGCTGAACCCCGAGGGTTTTCAAAGATGAGCTTTTTGCAAGACCCCATCTTTGAATCATTGAGATCTTTGGACGAAACCCGAGAGTTTTGCCCGGTTTTGAGATCGTCCGCCGCGAAATCTGAAATCGCGTCTGTCTGGGAATGGCCCGTTGTGCTGCGTTTACAGTCAATTGTGAGACCACATCAGAAGATTGGGGGATGGGGTGATCGGGAGA
>JABURQ010000087.1 GCA_014762625.1 Planctomycetaceae bacterium
CCGACCTGCAAGGGCCACACAATCATCTATCCACCAACCAAATTGTCAAAGATCAAAGGACAACGGTGTTGTCCAAAATCGCTGTGATCTCGCGAGTGACCGCGAGAAGGGAAAGCGTGTTTCCCAGCGGCTCCCCATCGGGGAAGGACAGATCTTATCGGCAGAAGGTTCGATGTCAACGCACACGGACCGGAAAAATTTCCCGGTTTTTCAGACTTTTTGCGAGAGGGTGGAAAAGCGACTCCTCAGGACGCCGGTTCGAGTACCTCAAGAATTCATCTCTACGAGACGGGAATTGTGGTGCATCGCCGGTCCTCCGGGATTAAGCTCTAGCTTGAAGAGCAATCGCCCGCGATGACTTCCGAACCATCTCTCCGTGAAGGTATCCAAAATGAGTGAGAACGAAGAACAACAACCTGCTGAAACCCCCGCAGAGTCGTCTGCGGAGACCAGTGCTCCCCCCGCAGAGTCCAGTGCTTCCAAAGAGAAGAAAAAGCGAAACCCGGTCGAGAAGATGTTGGTCTGGGGAGTGATCGCCGTCGGTCTGATTGTGGTGGCGATCGAAGCGCGGGCCAAGCTCGGCTACGACATGACGTTGAGTGGTTTGACTAAGCGGCTGGAGGAGATTGACGCCGCGGAGGGGGACAGCCTCAGTATGGATATGGATGGGGTCAAATCGTATCTCAAGTTCGGTCCGAAACTTCACGAGGTCGAAGAAGACGGCAATCTGAAGAAAGCTCGCTGGATCGAATGGTACTCTCTGGCCAAGCCGGATGCTTACCGCTTGAAGCTGATCTTTGATGAGGACGGCACCTTTCTGTTCGTCGAGACGACCGATCCTCCCGAGCCGCCCGCACCGGAACCGAGCGAAGACGACGAGGATGGCGATATCGACGGAGGGATGCCGGGGGGGCCGGGCGGTGGTGGCCCGGGAGCTGGCGGACCTCCCTCCGGAGCGATGGCTGGTGGAGAAGGCGGAGGTCAGGGAGCCGAGGGAGGTCGTCGTGGCGGCGGTCGTCGTAACGGCTTGCTCGGACTGTTGGGGATTGACGAAGTGATGACGGAACTCAATCTGACCGACGATCAGATATCGAAGGTAGAGGCGTTCGCCGAGACGATTCAGGCGGAAATGTCTTCATCGGGCATGCGGGAAATCTTCGGTCAAATGCGGGAGGCGACCGACGAGGAGCGCGAGAAGCTGAGAGAGCAGATTCAATCCTTACGAAATGAGATTGAGCAGAAGGTTGCTGCCGGACTGGCCGACATGCTCGACGAAGAGCAGTTGAATCGTTTGATGCAGATCGAATGGCAACGTCAAGGGACCGCGGCGCTGGCGACGGATGCCGTGGCCGTGAAATTGGAACTGACCGAAGAGCAGCAGAAGAAACTTGCTGAGTTGAACGAGAGTCGGCAAAGCGAGATGCGGGAGCTGGGATTCCAAGCTTCGCCAGAAGAACGGCAGACCGTCACGGATAAGTATGATGCCGAATTTCTGGCCGTATTGACGGACGACCAGAAAGCATTGTGGGTGGAATTGCAGGGGGCGGACTTCG
This sequence comes from Planctomycetaceae bacterium, assembly GCA_014762625.1. Lineage (GTDB taxonomy): Bacteria > Planctomycetota > Planctomycetia > Planctomycetales > Planctomycetaceae > JABURQ01. The sequence goes on from JABURQ010000087.1 coordinate 1,554, forward strand.
ATCTCCCGGAGCCACAGCGTGGCGGCGGAGGCCGAGGTGGTGACGGTGGTGGAGAGCGTCCCGAACGACCGCAACGTCCGGAAGCGGAATAATTCCCTCGCGTCGTCACGTCCGATGTGCGAAAACTCGTGATCTGATGCGGATCTCTTCACGTAGGCGATGAAAGAGCGCATGAATCATGCGCCGACGTTCGTTACACTAGTCGGGCCGCTTGACATCCTGACCCCGCAACGAGAGCCGCCGTCTCATGGTTGAACTACTGACGAATCCCGCTAACTGGGTCGCGTTTTTGACGCTGACGAGTCTCGAAATTGTTCTCGGTATCGACAATATCGTCTTCATCTCCATTCTGTCCGGGAAACTTCCCCAGGAACAGCAAGCGAAAGCCCGTAATCTCGGTCTGTTGTTGGCGATGGGGGCGCGCATCCTGCTGCTGTTGGCGATCAGTTGGATTATGGGACTCACCGAGGAGCTGTTTTCGGTCATGGGACACCACTTTACCGGCCAGCACCTGATTCTGCTCACGGGCGGGATCTTTCTTGTGGGGAAGGCGACAACGGAAATTCACCACAAGCTCGAAGGGGACGACCGTTCAGAGGTTAAGGGGACGGCGACTTTCTGGGGTGTGCTCGTGCAGATTATGCTGCTGGATATCGTCTTTTCGCTCGATTCGGTCATCACCGCAGTCGGTATGGTCGATGAGATCGCAGTGATGATTGGGGCTGTGATTGTTGCAGTGGGAGTCATGCTTATATCGGCTGGACCGATTGCGGACTTTGTCGAGCGACATCCTACAGTGAAAATGCTGGCATTGAGCTTTTTATTGTTGATTGGAGTGACGCTTATTGCCGAAGGTTTTGAACAGCACATCGAAAAAGGCTACATCTATTTCGCGATGGGCTTCAGCGTCTTCGTCGAGATGCTCAATCTCAAAGTGAGAAAATCGAAGAAGAAGGCGGTCAAGTTCCACGAGTCACTGGAGACGACAGCGGAATCAGCGGAGATGTAAAATATACCATTGAAAAAACTCGATTCGGCGAGTCCCAGGGACAGAGGACTCCACAGGTTGATCAATCATGACGAGAGACTCGAAGCCTGTCAAAAATTCACAGTACGGTTTTATGCTTTGGCATGGAATGACCCTGGGAGATCTGCGGCGTTTTTTCAAAAAACGCCCCGCTTTGCATTGGACGAAGATGGCCCGCCTGATGGGGCTTCCCTTCTCGGGAGCTTATAACTCGCTGCTCGGGACGTTGGACTCTCTCATTTATGATTCCCGGGTCCGCAACACACAAATCGAACAACCGCCGTTGTTTATTCTCGGTTACTGGCGAAGCGGAACGACGCTACTGCACAATCTGTTGCATCAGGATCCCAACTTTCAAAGCCTGAACACCTACCAGGCTCTCTTCCCGAGTCATTTTCTACTGACGGAAAAACTCGTCACGCGGATCCCGCTCCTCTTTTCTTCCAGGCCGATGGATAACATGAAGGTGACGTGGACTTCCCCTCAGGAAGACGACATGGCGTTGTGTATTCAAAGCCAGATCTCCGCTTATATGCTGCTCGCGGATCCTGTGCAACGCGACTGGTTTTGGAAATGTCTCGACTTGAGCCAACTGTCGTCGGATCAATATCAGAACTGGAAGGATTCATTCCTGGGTCTCCTCAAAAGATTGACGTATCGGGATCGTCGTCAGATTTTGATCAAGTCTCCCAGTCACACCTATCACATTCCGCAGATTCTCGAACTGTTTCCGGATGCTCGATTTGTCTATATCCATCGCAATCCGTATCACGTCTTTCGCTCGTCGGTCCATCTTCGACGCCGCGGGATCGAAGAAAACTGTTTGGGGAAATCGGAGTTCGAATTCGAGGGACACGAAGAGGATGTGATCGCTTCCTTCAAGTACGGCTTTGAAAAGTACGAACGGGATCGTCGTTTGATTCCCGATAATCGGTTGCACGAAGTCGCTTTCGAAGATTTGGAAGTGGATCCGCTGGCGACGATTGAATCCATTTACGAATCGCTGGAGCTGCCCGGCTTTGATGTCGTCGAGAAAGCCCTGACGCCGGAGATCGAGAAGCTGAGGGCGTATCGTAAGAATCAATTTGCGGACGATCCCGCCTGGGTCAACCGCGTCTACGAGGAATTGCAGGCCTTCTATGAGCGGTTCGGTTACCCGGCTCCCGACACCGCCGCGCCGAGCGTTAAGCAACCTGTCTCTCAGCCGTACCTGTTGAAAACAGACTCTCCCAGGAAGCCTTCCGCGGCGTCTGCGGAATTGGAAAAAGTGTCTGAAAAGGCCGGATAGGCTGCGAGCAGATTTCGGCTTCGATAATAGTGTGGTCCGATGAAAGAACACGTGAACGAGTCGTGGCGTTTCCTGCGGACGACGGCCATCGGAGGAATTCTATTTCTTCTGCCGCTGGCGGTGATCGGTGGTATCCTGGGTTACCTCTACTCGATGGTGATCGTGATCTACGAGCCGCTGAAGGAATGGATCCCGGTCAGTACGGCGAGCGGCGTCGCGATACTTTTTTCAATGGCGGTGGGAATTTTAATCTGCCTTTGCTTCCTGGCAGGGATCCTGGCCCGACGCGCTCTCGCGAGGCGTTTTACCAAAACGGTCGAGCGACAGTTGACGATGCTCTTTCCCAAATACGCCATCTATAAGGACATCCTCGCCGGCAATATCGGCGGGGAGGATGCAACTCCGTCTTTAACTCCCGTACGCGTGGAAATGCAGGATCGTATTCAGATCGGTTACGAGTCGGGACGGACTCCGGACGGATTGGTGATCGTGTATCTTCCCGGCGCTCCCGATCCCTGGAACGGGTGCGTGGCGATGGTCAAACCGGAGCAAATCTCACCTCTCGAAGTCGATTTCAACGAAACAGCCGCGATTTGCGAACGTTTAGGACGCGAATCGGAGAAGTTGTTGACAAAGCCGGGGGGCGTCCCTCACCCTGAAGAGCCATGATTACTCTCTCTGACATCCGGAAATCTTACGACGGCGGAAAAACTTTTGCTGTGGACGGGATTTCGCTGGAGATTGCGGACGGCGAATTTCTGGCGATCGTGGGGGAATCGGGCTGTGGTAAAACGACATTGATGAAGTCGATCAATCGACTGAATCCGATGACGTCGGGAACCATCGAAATTGACGGCGATGATATTTCGGCTCTCGATCCCGTTTTGCTGCGACGCCGAATTGGTTACGTGTTTCAACGGATCGGCCTGTTCCCGCATTTGACGGTTGGCGAAAACGTGGCAACCGTTCCCCGGCTGCTGAAATGGGACGAGGGGGATGTTTCCCGTCGCGTGGACGAATTGCTTAATTTGGTGAATCTAGTGCCCGAAGATTATCGGGATCGTCGCAGCAAGGATCTCTCGGGGGGACAACAACAGCGGGTCGGTCTGGCCCGCGCGTTGGCCGGTCGTCCGTCCATCATGCTGATGGATGAGCCGTTCGGAGCGCTCGACCCGATGACCCGTGACCAATTACAGGAAGACTATCAACAACTGCACCGGGAATTGAGCCTGACGACTATTATGGTCACGCACGATATGGTCGAAGCGTTGCTGATGGCGGATCGGATTGCCGTCATGTCGGCAGGGCAAGTGATGCAAGTCGGAACTCCGCAAGAATTGATGACCAATCCCCGGAATGACACAGTCGAATCATTTGTGGCCACACCGAAACGCCAGGCGGACCGCCTGGAAGCCCTGGCGAATCAGGGAGGCAGCGCATGAATTCTCTCTGGACGGAACTGGTCGATCTGCCCGCGAATCTTTCTCATCATCTCCTGATCAGCATTTTGTCGTTGCTGTTGGGGATTCTGGTCAGCCTTCCGCTGGCGCTCTTGGCGATTCGCAAAAAATCGTTTCAGGCTCCGGTGTTGACCTTCGTCAGTATTGTGCAAACCATCCCGTCGCTGGCGTTGCTGGCGCTGATGGTGCCGGTGCTGGTCGGGGTGAATTATCTGTTGACGCCGGTCACCGGTTTGTCGCTACCGGAACTCGGTTTTATTCCCACGATCGTCGCCTTAACCCTCTACAGCCTGCTGCCGATATTGCGAAACTCCGTGACCGGGTTGTTGAATGTCGATCCCGCGATCAAGGAGGCTGCCAAAGGGGTCGGCATGACTCCCCGACAGTCTCTCTGGAAAGTGGAGTTGCCGTTGGCGTTGCCGGTGATTGTGGCGGGGATTCGGACGGCGACCGTCTGGACGGTGGGGATTGCCACGCTGGCCACGCCGGTCGGTCAGAAATGTCTGGGGAACTTCATCTTTCGGGGTTTGCAGACTCGGAACTGGACGTCGGTGCTGGTCGGTTGCGTCGCCGCGGCGTGTCTGGCGATCGTTTTGGACAGTTTGATCGGACGATTGCAGCAGGCAATCGAAGACCGAAAGACGACCACCATCAAACGAACCGGCGGCGTTCTGGCGTTCATTCTGGTGTTCGGCCTGTCGGCTCCGGCTCTCTTCGCCGCTTTCCAACAGGCGCCGGAAGGATCCTCGCCGCAAGCGATCTCCGAGACGTCTGAAACCACTCAGGCAGAACAGGAACCGATCGTCGTTGGAGCCAAAACCTTCACGGAACAATTCATCCTCGCGGAACTGATGACTCAGCGTCTCGAAGCAGCCGGGCTTCCGGTGACCAAAAAAGAATCGCTCGGATCGACGATCATTTTTGACGGTTTGACCACCGGTGAGATTGATGTCTACGTCGATTACACCGGAACGATCTGGTCGAATCATATGCAGCGCGAAGGGACAAAAGCTCCGTGGAAGATTCTGGTGGAGATGTCGGCTTGGCTGGAAGAGGAGCACGGCATTCGCACGCTCGGCACGCTCGGTTTCGAAAACGCTTATGCATTAGCCATGAGACGAGAAGATGCCCAACGCCTGGGGATCGAAACGATCGCCGATCTCGCCGAACAGGCTCCCGATCTGACCATCGGGGGGGACTTCGAATTCTTCGGGCGTCCGGAATGGAAAGCATTGGAACAAAGCTACGGTTTGAGCTTCGGCGAAAAGACCTCTTACGAATCGACTTTCATGTACGAAGCGATCAAGCGGGACGAAGTCGATGTGATCTCGGCGTTCTCCACCGATGGACGCATCGAGGCTTACGAATTAGTCATCCTGGACGATCCGCGTCAGGCGATCCCTCCGTACGATGCGGCCATCCTGCTTTCCGAAGATGTGGCCGACAATCAAGATGTTGTCGACGCGCTCTCGCCGTTGATCGAGGAGATCAAGCCCTTCCAGATGCGTCGCGCGAACTTACGCGTGGATCGAGAGAAGGATAAACGCACCGTCAAGGAGACGGCGGAATGGTTGTGGGACGAGATTGAGGATCGTTAGCAGCCCGTTCCCAGGAAATCCCTCTCTCTGTGATCTGATGATGGAATCTCGCGCAGGCAGTGAGTAAGCTGAGTCTCGAATCCCTGTATCCTCCTGTGGTTTTTCGGCAAGACGAACGTGCCCAACCGCCACATTTGTTTTGTGGAGTGAGAGTTAACTGAGCCGCTCGCGCAAGTGGCTCGAATGAGCAATTACCCACGAACAATAGACATCCCGCCTCGCGTCATTCATTCCCTCCCTCCCTGACACGAAAGACCTGCCGTGACTCAAACCATCGTCGGTACGAACAAGTACGATCTCGACACGCCCGCCCTCTGCATCGATCTCGACATCATGGAGTCCAACATCGAGAAAATGGCCTCCTACATGACCGAACGGGGCAAGCAATGGCGACCGCACGTCAAATGTCATAAAACCCCCGCCATCTCCTGGCAGCAGATCAAAGCGGGAGCGATCGGCGTCACCAGTGCCAAAGTCTCCGAAGCGGAAGTCTTCGCCTTCGCCGGCATCACCGACATCCTGATCGCCAACATGGTGATCGGCGAGAAGAAGCATCGTCGCATCGCGGCCCTCTGCAGAATCGCCGACCCCATCCTCGCCTGCGACCACTACGCCCAGGCCGAAATGCTCTCCCGCATCTGCGTCGAGATGGGGGTGAAATGTCGCACGATTATCGAACTCGATATCGGCCTGGAACGGGTCGGCATCAAGCCGGGACACGATACGCTCGAACTCGCTCAGGGGATGGACAAGCTCCCCGGCATCGAACTGGTCGGCATCATGGGTTACGAAGGGCACCTGCTGCGGATCAAGGATCAGGAGGAGAAGAAGACCAAAATCGGCGCAGCGATGCAGATTCTCGCCAAAGCCAAAGACGACTTCGAGAAGCACGGACTGAATTGCGAAATCGTTTCCGCCGGCGGGACCGGTTCGTATCAGATCACCTCAGATGTCGATTGCATCACCGAGCTACAGGCGGGAGGCGGCATCTTTGCCGAGCCGTTCTATCTGGAGGAATGCACCGTCGCGGGTCTGGAGTCCGCGGTAACGGTGCTGGCGACCGTCAACAGTCGTCCCGTTCTGGAACGGGCGATTCTCGACATCGGTCGCAAGACCATCAATCCCGACGTCTTCATGCCGCGCGTGAAGGGGATTGAGGGAGCGAACGTCGTCGCCCTCTCCGCCGAGCATTGCAAAGTGGAACTCGAAGGGCAGGCCCAGGATCTGAAGATCGGTGAGAAGGTCGAGCTTTATCCCGGCTACAACGACTTCACGACCATCCTGCATGAGAACTTCTACGGCATACGAAATGAGAAAGTGGAGATCGTCTGGCCGACGGCGGCTCGTGGGAAGTTGCAGTGAGTGAGGTTTTAGGAGTGAGGGATTAGGATTTAGTTCTTGACGCAAAGACGCGGAGTAAAAGAGAAACGCAAAGTGTGGAACACGGACGAGACGGGGAAAACTGATTTTCACTTAGGCAGATCGTGTTTGTGTGAAGTTGACTTGATTAGAGAATTGCTGGATCAATGTGTAAGATTTCGAAGATTAGAGCCGCCGACGGGAGTCGGCAGGGGATCGCGCAGGACAATGGCGAATAGTATTCGAGTCTGCTACCCGTTAGGCAAGAACCGTTTAGAAACCGTGGGCAAGCGGCCAACGCGATAGCGTGCGGTTTGCTAGATAATCTAATACAGAGTCTCTTCTCAGTCGACCTTTTGGATTTGTAATGACCGCACCCATTCTTCGGCTCGACCTGCTCCAATCAAACAATCATGGTCATCAAATGCTAATAAGTAACTTGCTGATTTGTCTGTGACAAAAAACACAAAACCAAACGCTTCCGCCAGACATTCATGCAAACTCTCACCATCAGGGAAAACCCACATTAATTCGTCATCATCCCATTCTCGCAAAAATAGAATCGCTTGACCATCAGTAAGAAATTCTCTGATGCGTGACCACGCTTGAGGATCATGCACTGACGATGTCGAAGAATTAATCATCACCCCCGGCGATTTGGAGTCAATCTCGTATTGCTTGTAAATGATCTCCCTTAATCTTTTAGCTTCAATCTTCTCTAAAGGATGCGCTGGAATCTTCAGGGATGACGTAACGTTCTCAATTTCTTCGCTGATAAAACTTCGTTTGGGCATAGTCTATTCGAGTTGCTGATGATGTACGATGCAGAGGGAAATTCTACATTTACTTCCTTCGCGTTTCTCTGCCTCTTCGTGACTTTGCGTCAAACACAACGGTCCGCTACGACTGATTCCTGACTCCTGTTTCCTGACTCCTCACAACATCACCCCTGCAAATCATTATGCCGCAGTAACGGCTCAATCGACGGTTCCCGACCGCGGAAGGCTTTGAAGCTTTCCATGGGATCGCGGCTGCCGCCGACGGCCAGAATCTCGTCGCGGAATTTGCGTCCGGTTTCCATCACTTTGTCGTCGTTATCGAGGCCGACATCTTCGAAGGCCGAGAACGCATCGGCGGAAAGTACCTCGGCCCATTTGTAACTGTAATAGCCGGCGGAGTAGCCCCCCGCGAAGATGTGCGAGAACGCGCACAGGAAGCGGTTCTCGGGGAGCGGCGGCATGACGGCGGTCTGTTGGCTGATGCGGTTTTCGACGTCGAAGATCGTTTCTTCGCCGTTCGGATCGAAGCGATGATGCAGTTCCAGGTCGACGAGGCCGAACTGAATCTGTCGCAGCATTTGCGAACCGGCCCGATAGGTCCGCGCTTTGCAGATTTTCTCAAAGAGATCTTCGGGAAGCGGTTCTCCGGTTTCAAAGTGGGCCGTCATGCCGAGCAGAGTCGGTCGATGATAGCACCAATTCTCCATAAACTGGCTCGGCAGTTCCACCGCGTCCCATTCGACGCCGTTGATGCCGGCGGCGTCCGCGAAATCGACTTTGGTCAGCATGTGATGCAGGCCGTGTCCGAATTCGTGGAACAGGGTAACCACCTCGGAGAAGGTCATCAGCGACGGCTTGTCGCCGACGGGCGGAGTGCCGTTGCAGACGAGATAGGCGATCGGGAGTTGCGAGCGTCCGTTGGTCATGCGGCGGTCGAGGCAGGTATTCATCCAGGCGCCGCCCCGTTTGTCTTCCGGGCGGGAATAGGGATCGAGGTAGAAGCCGGCGATCTGTTCTCCCGTGTTGTTGAAGACCTGGTAGAAACGGACATCCGGATTCCAGACGGGAACGTCGTTATTCGATTCCTTGATCGTCACGTCGAACAGACGGTGGATCACTTCATACAGCCCGTTGAGAACGCGGGGCAAAGGAAAGTAAGGACGCAGTTCGTCGTCGGTGTATTCAAATTTCTTTTCGCGAAGTCGTTCGGCCCAGAACGCAACGTCCCAGTGGTGCAAGTCGCCTTCGTGTCCGTTTTCCTGAGCGAGTGCCGTAATGTCGGCGAGGTCCTGTTCCCCTCCCGGCTTGGAAGCGGCGAGGAGCTGTTTTTCCATCTCCTCGATCTCGTCGACGGAGGGGGCCATCTTGGTGGCGAGAGAGAGATCGGCGTAGGTGTCGTAGCCGAGCAGGTCGGCTTTCTCTTTTCGGAGTTTGAGGATCTTCTCGATGAGCGGAGTGTTATCGAGATCGCCCTGAGAGGCGCGGCTGATGAAGGCGCGATAGACCTGCTCGCGGAGCTCGGCGTTGCGGCAGTGTTCCATAAAGGGGAGATAGCTGGGGATATCGAGCGTGATCTTCCACGGTCCATCTGCAGGAGTCGAGGGAGTCGGAGTTCCTTCGTGCGATTTATTCCACGCTTGCGAGGCGAGTTGTTTCAGGCTGTTGGGGCAACCTTCCATGTCGGCGGGATCGGTGACGATCAGTTCGAAGGCTTTGATGGAGTCGAGGACGTTGTTGGAGAAGTCGGTCGCCAGTTTGCTGAGTTCCTGAGCGATTTCGTTAAAGCGTTCCCGCTCCGCGCCCTGGAGGGCGATGCCGGAAAGCTCGACGCCGAGGATCGCTTTGTCGAGAATGCGCTGTTGGGCGGGATCGAGCGACGGGTAGGCGTCGCTCTCGCGCAATTGTTTCATCGCTTGATAGATCGGTTCGCTTTGCGACATCCGCAGGCTGAAGGCGACCATCGGGGCCAGCATCTCTTCGTGGGCCTGACGCAGTTCCTCCGAATTCTTCACCGACAACAGATGCCCGACCGGGTTCCAGATCTGTTCGTAGCGGATGTCGATTTCTTCCAGCCGGTCGAAGATCGATTCCCAGGTCGGCTCCAGATCGCTCTCGATCTCGGTCAGTTTCTGTTCGGCAAATTCGAGCAGCGCCTGCGCGGCGGGAACAACGTGACTCGGTTCGATACGATCGAAGCGGGGAAGGCCTGCCGTTTGCCAGAGTGGGTTTTGATCGATGGAGTCGTTCATGGAAACCTCTGAGAATTCAGAATGTCAGTTAACCAGTGATTGGGTGGGTGGTTACATTAACGGATGTGGCGTCAAAAAAAGAGTGTGCCGACGGGAGAAGTGATCGAGTTTGTGAACTGTTTTACAGAGAAAATTTCGAAACGGCCCCAAAATATCAAGAAAATGGCGTCCGTTTTACGTAGGAATTTCGCTTTCACCTATTAGAGGGCCGCGGGACTTATCGAATTCCTCATGAGTTCAGGCGGCAATTTTGTTACGATTTACCCCTCGAACGGCGGGCTTGCTGCCGTTCCGGTTTAGAATTTAGAAAGAAGAATATGTTCTTTGAAAAACTCCAAGATCCCTTCCGTTGGCTAACGATCGCCGTACTTGCTGTGGTCGTGAGTGGTTCAGTTGGCTGGTACGCGTTTGCACAAAACGAAAAGAAGCCGTCCTCTCCCGAGTCTGCTGACGCGGACGCTGAAAACCCAGAATCAGAAACCAAGGAACCCGCAGCCGATCCCTTCAAGATCCCCGAAGGGGCCAGTGCCAAGGAGCTGGCGGAATTTGTCCAGAAACTGCAATCGATCCCTCAACAACAGGCTTCTTCGCAAGCGGAATTCATCGCCTTGATGGAAAAGGTGGCGAAGACGACTCTCGAAGCTTCCGAGATCGGCCTGAAAATCGAAGGCATCAAGCCCGAAGAGCAATTGCCGTTCATTGTGATGAAAGTTCGCTCGCTCGTCGTCATGAGCCAACTGGGAGATGAAGAGAGTATCCAGAAGGCAATGGCGTTTGTCGAGTCTTATCACGACAGCGAGAACCCTCAAATTTCCAGTGTCACCAAGGACATCACACAACAACTGAAGTTGACGCTCCTCCCTACAATGGACGCCAAAGAACGTCAGGCGTTGGTGGAAGAGGTGCTTGAGGAACCGGAAGCGGAAGGCCTGACGCGTTTCAACTTCCGTGCCGTGATGCGTTTGGCCGATGCTTACGAGTCTGCCGCTGAACCGGCGGACGCCGCCGCGCTATATCGAAGAATTGCCGCTCTCGCCGCCAAATCAGAGAACGAACAGATCGCCGAGCTCGCGGAAAAATTCATCGGGAAAGCGCGGATGGCTGAATTGCCCGGTAACAAGATGAAGGTGTTCGGGAAAACCCTCGAAGGGAACGAGTTCGATTGGGAGTCGTATCGAGGCAAAGTGGTGCTCGTCGATTTCTGGGCGACCTGGTGCGGACCTTGTCTGCAGGAGTTGCCGAATGTGCTTGCGAACTATGAAAAATATCACGATCGAGGATTTGAAGTGGTCGGGATTAATCTCGACAACGAAAAATCTCAGATCGAAACCTTCGTCAAAGAACGCGAAATTCCGTGGGTCAACATTTTCCCCGAGGATCCGGAATCCCGCGGTTGGAACCACCCAATGGCCACCTACTACGGCATCGAAGGGATTCCTTCGGTGATTCTGGTGGACCAAGAAGGGAAGGTCGTTTCGACGATGGCACGAGGTCCCGAATTAGGAAAATTACTGGCCGAATTATTAGGCGACGAAGCGAAGTGATTTCGAGCCAGAGAATCTATCAACCGCTGCGTGATTTCACGGAGCGGTTGTTTTTTTGATTTCTGGGACCATCAGAAGGAACGAGCGTGAGATCGATCAGCATGTTACGTCTGATGACCAAGGAGGGAAGCATGGCGGAAGAGAAAAGGAAATCGAAATCCCCTCAGCGAGACGCTCGCTCTTTTTCGCGAATACGAAGCGGCAGCCTTTTGGCGCTCCTGTTATGCTGTTGGACCTCAACCACGATCGCACAGGAAACCGTTCCGCAATTACCTGATTTGGGCTTTCGGCCCCTTGAGTTTGAGGAACCCGACATGCAAACCATGGGTGGTCGTCTGTTTTGGGGCGATGTCTATTTCTTCCATGAATGGAAAATCCAGCAGAATGTCTTCACCGGACATTATCGCCTGCTCAACGGAAAAGATGTGCGGAAAGCCTCCGGCACCTACGGGGAATGTCTCGATGCCCTTCTGGAGATTCGCAAAGAACAGAATCTCGAACCGATGACCGGTAAGGCCGTGATTCTGGTTCACGGCATCATCCGTTCGTCCCGCTCGTTCGATAAGCTGAAAAAGCGGTTGGTCAAAGAAGGATATCAGGTCTTCGGGTTCAATTATCCGAGTACGCGGGTTCCGATCACCGACGCCAGTCGCTATCTGGAGCGAGTGTTGACGTCATTCGACGGTATTGAGCAGATTGATTTTGTCGTTCACAGCATGGGAGGATTGGTCGTCCGCTGCTATCTCAAAAATTGTGAGCAGGTGGACCCGCGGATCAGGCGAATGGTGATGCTGGGAGTCCCAAATCAGGGAGCCGGTATCGCCGATAAGGTGAAATCCTGGCCGGTTTACAAATTACTGTACGGTCCCGCCGGCCAACAACTCGTGACCGATTCCGAGGGACTGATCCCTCAGTTACCGGTCCCCGAATTTGAATTCGGAATCATCGCCGGTGCGCGGGGAACGGAGAAGGGGTTCAACCCCCTGATTCCCGGCGACGACGACGGCACCGTCGAACTGGAACACACCAAACTTCCCGGTGCCGCTGACTTCATGAAAGTCTCCGCGCTGCATTCATTTCTGATGGGGCATCCTGCCGTCATCGACGCGACCGTCCGCTTTCTGGAAGAAGGAAAGTTCCGCGCGAACGAACCGGCTCAGCCCCTTCCCGCGGAGCAGAAAGAAAACTCGGAAGCCACCGTCTCAGAATGACTTACGCGAATGTGTAAGCTTGACCAGAAGACAGATTTCCGGCGTGACTTTGCGTTTTTTAGCAAATTCCAACGTACCCTTCGCCCGCTGTGAGGAATATTATGAAGAAGCCTCTCACAAGCTCCCTTCGAGAAATCAGTGCCGTTCGGCAACGAAATAGGTGGACGTTCGATTCACCATTTCAGGAAGGAATCCACATTTATGGCAACCGATCGAGCTTCCGATTCCAGGCTCGCCCGACAATCGAAATCTGACGATTCAACAAACCCTTCTTCCCGGAAGTCCGCCACTCCAGCGGACACGTCGCGCGCCTCATCCGGAACTCCCGCGAAACCGAACTCCACGCCGCAAAGCGGGCAGCCGAAGCAGACGGTTCTCGAGCATCTCCGCCCGGAAAAAAAATCCTTGAAGGAGTATTTCTTGTCGCGAGAAGGTCGTCTCGCGGCGATCACTTATTTTATCAGCGTCGTCGTCCACGGCTTGATTCTCATGATGTTGGCGCTGGTGATTCTCAAGCCGGAACTGGCGGACGATCTGTTCGAGATCAGTTCGTCGAAAATTGAAGAGCCGATTGATGAACTGGAGCAGGTTTTCGATTCTAAACATCAGCCGAAAGAGATCGTTAATCAGGAATTCGAAGATCTCCCCGATCTCAACATCGCCCAGGATCTCATTGAAGAAACGCAGCCGTTGAATATCGATATCAGCGATGTTGATCCGGCGGTGGAGATCGATGAGAACTCTTTAAGTTCGCTCGCGGAACTGGCGAAGGAGGGTGAGTTCGGCGGTCGATCCGCCAAAGGCCGCCAATCGCTCGTCAAAGCCCAAGGGGGATCCGAAGGGAGCGAAGCGGCGGTGGTGCGGGGATTGAAGTGGATCGCCGATCTGCAGCAAGCGGACGGGAGCTGGAACTTCGGGGAGATTGGGGAAAGTCCGGATGAAGGCGACTTCGATCAGTGCGAGATGGGGGCGACGGGATTGTCGTTGATGGCGTTCCTGGGGGCGGGACATACCCATATGAAAGATGGCCCGTACAAAGAGAATGTCGCTGAAGGGCTCGCTTACATCATGAACAACGCCAGAATCCAACCGACCGGCGTCGACTATCGCGCACCCAGCAATCAGGGAAACATGTACGTCCAGGGGATTTGCGTGATTGCTTTGGCGGAGGCCTTCGGAATGACGAAAGATCGTCGCCTGCTCCGCCCGGTGGAAGGTGGAGTTGCGTTTATCATCAACGCTCAAAACGCGACCGGTGGAGGTTGGCGATACAACCCAGGGGACGAGGGAGATACGTCGGTCGTCGGATGGCAGTTGATGGCCTTGATCAGCGCGCGACACGCCGGCGTCAAGTTCCCCCGCAACGTGTTTCGAGGAGCGAGGGCATTCCTGAATCGGGTGGAGATTCAGGACGACAAGCATACCTGGTACGGGTACAACACCGCCGCCAAAAAACTCTCCACATCGGCGGTCGGGTTATTGTGTCGAATGTATCTGGGCTGGGACCGTAAAGTGAGTGGGCTCAAAAAAGGAGTCCAGCTCCTCGCCGACAAAGGTCCCTCCAAGGGAGACGACTATTACAACTACTACGCCACTCAGGTAATGCATCATTGGGGAGGCGAACCGTGGACGGCCTGGAATCACATCATGCGCGATCAACTCGTCAAGTCGCAGGTGAAAAAAGGCCCCGCGATGGGAAGCTGGAATCCGGGTACGGGGCACGGTCCCGCGCAGGGCGGACGTCTCTATACAACCTGCCTGAATCTGATGACGCTGGAGGTCTACTATCGCCATCTGCCTTTATATCAACGGAACAGTTTCTCGGCTGACTTATGATCCTCTCGCGTCTTTCTTGAAGGAGAATGCCTCTCCACAGGGGACTGACTGTGGACAGTTTCCGCGCGTCTGAGTAGTCTCAAGGGATAGAGACAGAAAGAATATCACCACAGAAAGAGACCTCATGACGATCTCCGTCAAGTACGACTCCACCGCCGCGAAAAAAGTCTGGGGAGACTACGACCCCTCGGCGGTGATCGAAAAGATGCTCGCCGCGCGTACCGAACTGTTTGCCGACGTCGATTTGTTCAATTCCGGAGGTGACGTTCCGCCGAAGAAACAACCGCTCGACGCCGGGTTCATCGAATGGCCGCAGAAGCTGTTATTCGAGTATCAGGCCGATCAGGAAAACAGTCTCGTCGGGCAGATCATCGACGCTGCTGAAATGCTGCAGGAAGAAGTCGATCGCGTCGTGTTCCTCGGGATTGGGGGATCGTACATGGGAGCCCGAGCCTGTTTCGAGGCGCTGTGTCATCCGCATCATAATGAGATGCCCGCCGATTACCGCGACGGCGTCCCCCGCATCAGTTTCCAGGGACACAACGTCGATAATGATGCGACGGCGGGCGCGCTGGAAATGTTGGAGATTCTCGGGGACGATCCCGCACAGTTTGACGATCGTTGGGCGCTGGTTCCGATCAGTAAGTCGGGAGGAACGCTGGAAACCGCCGTGGCATTCCGGCTGTTTCGCGAAGCGCTGGAAGATTTTTACGGAGAAGACTCTGACGAAGCGACTGAGTTTGTGATTCCCGTGACGGGTGAGTCCGGCAAGCTCCGCGATCTGGCGGATGAAGCGGAATACCCGGTCACCTTTCCGATCCCCGACGGCATCGGCGGACGCTTTTCGGTGTTGACCGCGGTGGGTCTGCTGCCTGCGGCGATCATGGGGCTCGATATCGTCAAGATGCTCGAAGGCGCCGCTGCGATGACGCGGAAGTTCAAATCGGGGCAGCCGGGCGATAATCCCGTCTTCGATTACACGGTCGTCTGTAAGGCGTTCGAAGATGATTTCAACATGCCGATTCGATTGCTCTCGACCTGGGGGCTGCGGATGGAAGCGTTCGGCTTCTGGAACGACCAGTTGTTATCGGAAAGTCTCGGAAAAGATGAGCGGGGAGCGACCCCTCTGACCGTTGTGAATACCCGCGACTTGCATAGTCGAGGCCAGCAGCATCAAGAAGGACAGCGCGACAAGCTGATCACCAACCTGATCATCGAACGCCCCCAGACGGACGTCGTTCAAATCCCCGAATCCGATCGGGATCAGGACAATTTGAATCGCTTCGCCGGTAAGACCATGAGCGAAGTGATGTCGGCAGCGATCCAGGGAACGAACCAGGCTTATGCCGATGAGAATCGACCGACGACCGACCTCATTGTTCCCGAACTCGATGAAGGAACGTTGGGAGAACTGTTTCAGTTCTTCATGCTCTCGACGGTTCTGGAAGGTCGCTATATGGGAGTGAATCCCTACGGCCAGCCGGGCGTCGAAGCGTATAAAAATAATATGACTCGTATTCTGGAATCGTAAGTTTGTTGAAGAGAAGAGAGATGTGACCCTATGACAACCCTCACCGCCCTCGGACATTCCTGTTTTCAAATCGAGACCGGCGAGCATTCGATCCTGATCGATCCCTTCCTGACCGACAATCCGCAAGCGACGGTCAAACCGGACGAGGTGAATCCCGATTTCATTGTTCTCAGCCACGGCCACGCCGATCACGTCGGGGATGCCGTCGAGATTGCGAAACGGACCGGGGCGACAGTCATCTCGAATTTTGAAATCGTCAACTGGCTGGGAAATCAGGGGGTCGAAAACACTCATCCGCAGCATCTCGGCGGAGGTTTCAACCATCCCTTCGGACATCTCAAACTGACGATCGCCCATCACGGCTCGGCTTTGCCGGACGGTTCCTACGGCGGAAACCCGGCGGGCTTATTGTTCACGATCGGCGGTCAGAAAATTTTCCACGCCGGCGACACCGGCCTGTTTTACGACATGAAGTTGATCGGCGCGGTCGGGATCGATGTGGCGATCCTGCCGATCGGAGACAACTTCACGATGGGCCCCGAGGATTCGGTCAAAGCGACTCAATTTCTGGAGCCCAAACAGGTTATCCCCATGCACTACAATACCTGGCCTCCCATCGAACAGGACGTCGAAGCGTGGGCAGAAGCGGTGAAGACGCACACGTCCGCCGAACCAGTGATTCTCGCCGCTAACGAATCGCTGAAGGTTTGAATCAGGTTGCCGTTGGGCCGGTTCCTGCGGCCAGCAAGTCTCAGAGCGTGAATGTTTTTCAGGCCGGTCAAAACATCAAACCAGCCCTACTCTCTCTGTATTCGCGATGATATTTCAACTCCCGGCTCCGCCGCCGACCGAAGCAATTGCTCCCCTCGATCAACTCTGAATTCCATTTCCGCCGTGCGGAGGGGACCTCTGTAGGGAGGGGGGATGGAACCCGCGATGGTACCCGCGCTTGTTTAGAAACCGAACAATTCTCGTTTCTCCGTTGTCCATATATTGCTCACAGCCTCGGTCAAGACGTTCCGGCGATACCGATTCGAGATTCTTGCTGAATTTATTTTCTATTCTGCTAAAGGTTTACGTCAATTCCGCCGACAGCGCGTGACTTCTGGCGCGTCGATTGCCTATTACGATCGCAGATTGGTCGGAGAGATCCACACGAGATGAATATCAGGCCACGTGCTTCCAGCAGCTGATATCGATTGTCGGATTTTATCTCTCAACTCTTTTCAATCCTATCCTGCCGAAAGAGCAACATCATGATCGACAACATTAAGACCAAGGACTACGAGCTCCTGGAACTGGAAGATCTCGGCCCCAACGTTGATCCCGAGGGAGTCTATTTGCCGAGTCGGGATCAAATCACCCAGGAATGCAGTGAGATCCGCGACCACTGGTCTGATCGGGAATATCGCAAACGTGCCTCTTTGCCCAAGGACGCCTCCTGGATGCCTCCCACGATTCACCTGGAACCTGAAATTCAGGTGCAACTTCCCAACTGACGGCCCTGTGTTCGAGGCATCCGTCTCAGCGAAGCGAATGAAGCATCGATCGACGACCGATTCTGACATCTGAATCACAAGACCTCGAAACTTTCTTTGCCACGTTCTTTCTTTGCCACTTAACAGAGTACCGCATCCCGAGAACTCCCCGCCGATTGTCGGTCTTCGAGACTTCAGGAGGCGATCGAACAATCCCCTTTGGGAAAGGTGTCCCATGAAACCGATCCAGCTCGATTATTATCGGCGACGGCTGATCCGAATGCGAAAAGTGGTGGAGCAGAATTTCCTAGTCCATCCTCCTTCCTCGGAGGACGAGCCTCGCGGCATTTTTTCGACCCGTCGAAAGTGGTCTCTGCATAACGGCCGCTCCCGACTGGAGCTGGCTCAATTGCATCTAGAACTGAGTCGCGCACTGGCACGGATCTCCAAGGGCATTTTCGGACAATGCACCATCTGCCAGCACCCAATTCAGGAAGCGCGACTGCGACTCATTCCCTATACCTGCAAGTGCCATGCTTGCGCAGGCCAGCCGTTACCCAGAGAAGAATTGAGAAACAGACTCGAGTCTTCCTAATATCGTCTCGAAAGAGAGCAGCGGGAAATATTCTCCTCTCAATTTCCGCCAGCGACCGGGATGAAACCGGATTCCCGTCAGGGCGTTGCCTGGGCTCACCATATTCCCAGCGACAGTTAGACTTGGCCCTGAGAGCGTGTCCAGAACTGAAGCTAATTCAAAGCCCCGCGGCGAGGTCCAAAATCATTCTGGTCCCCTCCTTGTCGCGGGTTTGTTTCTACCTCCCGCCCTACGGAGCGTCGAGGATACAGCACGAAAACAGCAACGGATCGTTCTATCCTCTGTCCAGAAGAGTCCCAACCATATAAAGGTGAAGAGAACGGCATTACTTGCTCTCAGGGAGGCTTCCAATGACTAGAAGTGGTTTTATCACTTATCAGTGTGGCTGGGGAGGACCGCAGGGAGCCCCCAGAGAGCCTTGGTTGACTGGGGGCGTCGCTTCGATCGGTTGGCCAGTCACCCTTTGTTTTGCCTTTTGAAACTACCTCTAACCGCATTCGAACGTTCTGACAGATCGGCCATCACAAAAGCTGTCGCCTGCTCAATTCTCAATCGATCGTCGACAGTTTATTCAACCGATCGGTGCAGCCGCGTTTTCAGTCTCGATAATCGGCAACCTCTTGGCAGAAGCACAAACGACATCCTCAAAGGAGAACGACATGGAAATCACCAGAAACGGATCTCAAGCGTCTGTAGCCGGACCTTCAGTAGTACGCCGGGAACATGATTAGCAGTCCTTGGAACATGATTTGCGGTATATGACATCTAGGCTGAAGGTATTCCGTATAATTACCTTCCCACAAATTCACTGAGAGATTTCGAGTGCCGGATCCGGTCGGTCTGCTACCAGCCTGTTCCCTGATCGATCAAAGGAGACAATTATGCCAGACAAAATGAAAATCAACGATCAAGTCACCGTCGGCCCCCAACCCTCAGAAGCAGAGATTGATCAACTTAATCAGGAGGGGGTTCAGACGGTCGTGAACTTCCGCACTGCTGGTGAAGATGAACAGCCTTTATCACCTCAAGCTGAGGGTGAAAAAGTGAAGTCAGCGGGAATGAACTACCTTCATATTCCCATCTCGATGGAATCGATGGGCCCCGAGCTGGTCGACCGATTCCGCAGCGAATTCCAGGATTTGCCAAAACCAGTCTTCGCACATTGCAAAAGTGGCAAACGCGCCGGAGCAATGGTGATGATGCATATGGCGGTCGAGGAAGGCATGAGTGGAGACCAGACGCTGCAAAAAGCCAAGGAGATGGGCTTCGAGTGCGACAAAGAAGAGCTGATATCGTTCGTCAAAAATTACGTCGATAGTCATTCCCAGTCGGCCTGAAGTCACTGAGGTAAGGAAAATCTTATGCTGTTCCATCAACGATTTGTGCCGGGCTTAGCAATCGCTTCGTACATCGTCGGAGACGAAAAAACCGGCGACGCTGCCGTCATCGATCCGACCCGGGACGTCGCCGATTTTATCGGCTTCGCCCGGGACAACGATTTGCACATTCGGCACATCATCGAAACCCACGTGCACGCCGACTTTGTCTGCGGTTCGAGAGAATTGAAGGCCCGTCTGGACGACGAACCGACGATTCATTGTTCCAGTTACGGCGGAGACGACTGGACGCAACCTTATGCCGACGAGTACGTGAAGGAAGGTGACACGATTGAGATGGGGGATGTACGATTCGGTTTCCAGCCGACGCCCGGACATACCCCGGAGCACATCGGCATCACGATGTTCGATACGTCGCGCAGCAGTGAGGTGCCGTGGGTGATGTTCAGCGGAGATTTTCTCTTCGTCGGAGACGTGGGACGTCCCGACCTGCTCGGTGAGGAACAGAAAAAAGAACTGGCTCACCAACTCTACGAGAGCGTATTTCAACGATTGAATGATTTGCCCGATATCACGGAAGTCTATCCGGCTCACGGAGCGGGTTCACTGTTCGGCAAGGCGATCGGATCCCGGCAATCGTCCACCGTCGGATACGAGCGGCGATTCAATCCGTCGCTCCAGAACAAACCGGAAGAACAGTGGGTGAAAGACCTGCTGGACGAAATGCCGCTTTCGCCTCCCTACTTCAAACGAATGAAGCAGGTAAACCGAGACGGTCCGGCGATTATTGGTCCGGAGTTTCCTGGTGGCAAACGTTGGGGGGCGAAGCAGGTTTACGAACGCGTCTGCGAAGATTGTCTGATCGTAGACGTGCGTTCGAAGGAATCTTTCGCCGCAGCGCACATTCCGAACGCCATCAATATTCCATTCGGCCAGAACTTGCCGACCTGGGCCGGCTGGGTGTTGCCCTACGATCGCCCTGTTTTGCTCGTGGCCGACGAACCGGCGCAAGTCGAACGCGTCGTCACACATCTGCTCCGCGTGGGCTTCGACGATGTGCAAGGTTATCTCGAAGGGGGGATCGGTTCCTGGGAAACAGGCGGTTTGCCGCTTTCGACGCTGAACACTATGTCGGTGCATGATCTCGACAAGTTGCGCAGAGCCGAGAAGCAATTGACGATTCTCGATGTCCGGACCGAAAAAGAATGGAACGACGGCCATATTGACGGCGCGACTCACGTTCATGGAGGAACTTTACAGGAACGTGTGGATGAACTCTCCCAAGACAAGCCGGTGGCCGTGGTTTGCGGTTCCGGCTATCGAGCATCCATCGCCTCATCGTTTCTCAAAAGACACGGCTTTGAAGACGTCACTAACGTCATCGGAGGAATGTCAGCTTGGAAAGCGGCGGAATTGCCGACAACGTGAAACGGTCTGGAGCCTCCATTCCGCATGGTCACATAGAATTTGAGCGATGGAAGTTCCTCTCACAGATCGCCTTTTCATGCGGCTCCCAGTATCCTTGGAGACATGGAATTCGCGTTATTACAAGTAATGGGGGGATTAGGTCTCTTTCTGTTCGGCATGGGCTCCATCACCAGTGCGCTTCGCGCTCTGGCAGACCAGCGGCTCCGGGAATGGATCAAGACCACCGTCAATAGCCCGTCGCGCGGAGCGGTAACTGGTGCGCTCGCCACGACCGTTCTGCAATCCTCCAGCGCGACCACGGTTGCCGCCGTCGGGTTCGTCGGGGCGGGTCTGCTCTCCTTTCCCGAATCGCTGGGGATTATTTTTGGGGCGAACATCGGCACCACGATTAAAGGCTGGATCGTGGCACTGGTCGGCTTCAAACTCGATCTGGGAGAAATTCTGCTGCCGCTGATCCTGCTGGGAGCGATCATGCGAATGATCGGTCAAAAGACAACGCGAGAAACGGGAACGGCTCTCGCGGGATTCGGACTGATTTTTCTGGGGATCGGTTTTCTGCAAGCGGGGCTTTCGGGGTTTGAAGGCCGCATCACGCCTGAGAGCTTCCCCTCCGACACGATCACCGGACGACTGCTGCTGGTGTTGATCGGTCTGGTAATTACCTTGATCACGCAGTCTTCCAGTGCGGGCGTCGCGACGGCTCTCACTGCCGTCCACACCGGAACCATTTCACTCCCCCAGGCGGCGGCGATGGTCATCGGAATGGATGTGGGAACGACGGCGACCGCTGCATTGGCAACGATCGGGGGGAACTTGCATGCGCGTCGAACCGGTTACGCGCATGTGATCTATAACAGTATGACGGGGATCATGGCGTTTCTTCTCCTAACGCCCTATATGCAGGCTGTGGCCCGCTGGCTACCGACGTCGATGGAACGCGACCCCGAACTGGTACTGGTTGGGTTTCATACGTTCTTCAATACGCTGGGCGTGTTGCTGGTGCTGCCTTTCACAGGAGCGTTTGCACGATTAATCGAACGTCTGGTGAACGAAGAAGGAAACCCGTTAACGAGGCAACTCGATCGGAATCTCTTAAAAGATCCTTCGCTGGCGGTCTCGGCAGTGACGGGAACTTTATGGGAGGTGACGACGGCGTTGTTGAGTGAGCTGGAGAAGTTATTACGTGGCGAAGAAGTCCGATCTCCCGAACGCCGGTTGAATGAGATTACGGAAGCGATTGTGGAATGTCGCGATTATCTGGGCGAAGTCTCGGCGAGTGGTGAGGGCGCGTTTGAATTTCACGATTATCTGGCTGACGTGCATGTCCTCGATCATCTATATCGCATTGCGGAACGGGTTCGCGAGCAACAGCGTTTGAAACGCTGCCGTGCGGACGACGAACTGATTCAGATGTCGGAAAAATTACTGGAGATGAGCGGTCTGCTGCGGGAGAGTTCGTTGCCGGTGAATCAAGCGTGCGCGGAACAGATTCATCTGGCGAATCGCGTCTTAAAAACAGGTATGCGCGACTATCGACGACTCATGATCGAACGTACGGCCAAAGGGGAAGTCGGAACCTCGGAGTCTATCCGGATGATGGATACGGCCCGGACGCTGCGTCGGTTGGGATATCACGTCTGGCGGATCGCCCATCATCTGCAGAATGAGGAAGCGTGAGAGTTCTCCGGCAGTCACCCGACCCGCTTCTCAAAATCTTGTCATTACTGCACCGTCGGGGTAGGCTCGGAAATTGGACCTCTGGAGAAATTTCATAAGTTCGAGATCCCAAACACCCTGCTCTCCGTATCGAAATCAGTCACCGACACGAAACCGATAGAGAACTCATCATGAAATGCCAGAACTGTGCTGGAACGCTCACCTTCATGGAGGACCGAAACTACTTCTACTGCGAGTATTGCGGCAGCTTTCATTTCCCGGAAGAGAATGCGGAAGGTGTGGTCGTCCTGCATGAGGCGGTTGACGATCTGGAGTGTCCCGTTTGCGTGCGCCCTTTGGCGCTGGCCTCCATTGCCGACCAGCGTGTGTTGCACTGCACGAATTGCCGCGGAGTCTACGTCCCAAACACAACCTTCCGGCAGATCGTCGACGCATTACGGGGGCAATCGCGCGGGACGGGACCAGTGAAGCCGATCAATCCTGCCGAGTACGAGCGGAAGGTGAATTGTCCCGCATGCGAGCGGCGGATGGAGACGCATCCGTATTACGGCCCTGGTGCGGTCGTGATCGACAGTTGCTCGGCGTGTCATATGATCTGGCTCGATCACGGCGAACTGGATATCGTCATCGACGCCAGCCATCGAAAGTAAGCGTCTCGATGTCGCTTATCGCTGTTTGTCGAGGATGCCCATCTCATCATCGCCGATCACACTCAAACGGGTCACTTCAATAATCTTCCATTCTCCCGCTTCCTTTCTCCAATCGACTTTCCAGCGTGTCGGTTGTCGCCCGACGTTGCCGAAGCCGACGACGGTCGCGGTAACGTTCGCCCGGAAGTGGGATTCGGCGAGCGTGTTTTCCGCTTTAGTTTTAACCCATAAGTCAGTGATGCGATAATCCTCCTCGATGTCGGCCATACTCACAGCCGCCGTCGCGACTCCGAGAAGCGTTTTATTCTGCGTCGAGAAGTGCGACAACACAGCGGGCAGGTCATCCCTTTGGAAGTCGTCGGCGAGTTCGTAGATCTGGAGCTCGACCTGTTCGGCGTCAGTGACGATCCGTTGTTCGATGGCGTAGATGGCACCGCAGGAGATGCCGAGTAGCAGGGCCACGATCATCAGTTTCATTTTCTGCTGGGCGATGGCGACAAACGCCACGATGACCCCCAGGCCTCCAAACAGAAAAATCGGCGACCACGCATCTTCGGTGAACCACATGAGCAGGACTTTCTATGAGAGGAGTGGGACGGGAATGAGTCGCGAATGCGAATGCCGGAACCGGCTGGCTTCATTGTAGGTATCACGGGTCAATAAAGACACAGCAACAGCCACAATCCAGCATATCCTGTTTCTTACATGGCACTTAAGTCGAACGAAAAGCCAGTTCGACGCTTGGGAGTCAGATCGAGCCGAACCCCTTACCGGTACTCCGTTCCACGAACTCAATGATCTCGCCGGCCACATCAACGTCGGTGGCACTTTCCACACCTTCGAGTCCCGGCGACGAATTGACTTCCATCACCAACGGTCCCCGTTTGGAAGGAAGCAGATCGACGCCGGCGATGCTCAACCCTACCGCTTTGGTGGCGGCGAGGGCTACACGTTCCATCTCGGCGGTCAGCTTGACCGCTTCGGCCGTTCCGCCGCGATGCAGGTTGGATCGATACTCGCCCGGTTCACCGACGCGTTTCATGGCGGCAACGACGCGATCTCCCACCACAAAGCAACGAATGTCGGAGGCATCCGCTTCCTTGATGAATTCCTGAACCAGGATGTTGGCGTCGAGTACCATGAACGCCTCGATCACCGCTTCGGCGGCTTTGCGGTGTTCGGCAAGAATCACGCCGATCCCCTGGGTTCCTTCCAGTAGTTTCACGACCACCGGCGTCCCGCCGACCTGTTCGAGCAGGCCGGCGATATCTTTGGTGGAGTGGGCGAATCCGGTGACCGGCATATCAACGCCGTTGCGGGCGAGCATCTGCATCGAGCGAAGTTTGTCGCGCGAATTAGTAATCGCCTGGGCGCGACTGGTAACGAACGTGCTCATCATTTCAAACTGACGAACGACAGCGGCTCCATAAAATGTTTTCGACGCACCGATGCGCGGGATAACCGCGTCGAACTCTTCAAGCGTGCGTCCCATGAAGCGAACCGTGGGCTTCGTAGCGGAGATATCCATCATACAGCGAAGATAGTCGATCACTTCGGGTTCGTGACCGCGTTCTTCCGCCGCCTCGACAAGACGTCGCGTCGAGTAAAGATTTTCCCCCCGAGAGAGGATAGCGATTTCCATATCGATGACTAACTGTCAGAGTTGAGCTTCTTGGATGATTTTTTGCGAGTCTTCTTTTTTTTCTTCTTGATCTTCACCGTCTTTTTCCTGCCTGGCCGTTCGCTTAACAAATACGTCTTTGCGGGATCGACGAGGAAGCGATTTTTCAGGCTTTGCCGCCCTAACAGCATCGGCATTCCCATGGTCTCACGATTAGCCAATGTGAGTTCAATGGCCCACACGAGCCCGCCGATGGAGGCGTGCGTCAGCACCACGGGACGACGTGAATAATGGCCGTTGGAGCTTTTCACGCGACGATATTCGAGTAGTTCCGCTTCGACCGATTTTTCCTTGGGAGCCTGAAGCGTTCCATATTTAACGGTGAACCGAACGAGTTGGATCCCTTTGTCTGAGAAGACTTCTTCCACTTCGGCATGGATCGCCGACGTCGTCGCTCCCGTATCGATTTTGACGTGAACATCCTTGATTCCCAGATCGGGTAAATCAACCTGCTCTTTCCAACCGATAATGGGTAAATCGAGATGCGGGGGTTTCTTGACCAAAAATCCACCTGTTCGAAAAATGTCCCGGAACTGATCTTCGGAAATGATTATACAGGAAATCGATACACAACTCGCAAGTCTTCAGGAAAAGTCGAATCTCCGCTTCCCGAAAAATCACATTGATTCGCGGAGCGTTTTCCCCTATTTCTGGAACCAGACATCTCTCACTCAACAAGGACGCATGCGGCTATGACTCAACTCTGGAATCGACGCGACTGGTTACAAACTGCCGGACTGCTTTCCGTTCTTCCCGCGACTTCCCTACTCACGAATCGATCCGCGTGGGGACAGATCAGTGACAAACTGCAAACCCTCACCACCGACATTCCGAACGCGGAGCCGCACGTCGATCAACTCATCCAGAAGTGGATCACGCCGATCGAACAGTTTTACATCCGCTCGCACGCTCCCGCTCCGAAAATCGATCCCAAATCATTCAAACTGACGGTCGAAGGGCTCGTCGAGAAACCGCTGTCGATCTCTTACGCTGACTTGTTCGATCAGTTTCCGAAAGTGGAAATGACCAGCACCCTCACCTGCGCCGGGAATCGACGCACCGAACTGATGGCGATGAAACCGATCAAAGGTGTTCCCTGGGGTCCCGGCGCGATCGGAAATGCGGAGTGGGGCGGCGTCCGACTCTCCGATGTGTTGAAGAAGGCGGGGGTGAAACCGAAGGCCAAACATATCTGGTTTGAAGGACTCGACGACATCCAACGCGATGACGGCAACATTCCGTTCGGTGCCTCGATTCCGATTGGCAAAGCGTTCGCCGATTCCGATGCCTATCCGGGAGCCCTATTATGCAATCAGATGAACGGCGAGGATTTGACGCCCGATCACGGCTATCCGTTACGAACGGTCGTGCCGGGCTTCATCGGAGCGCGGAGCGTGAAGTGGTTGGGACGCATCACGGTCAGCGACCGCCCCTCCAGCAATCACTATGTGTCCGGCGCCTACAAACTGATCTACGACAACACCGACAAGGAATGGTCGCAAGCGCGTCCCATCTACGAATACCTGCTGAACTCGGTGATCGCCCAACCGAAACCGGGCAGCAAGTTCGCTCCCGGCAATTACAAGGTGAAAGGATACGCCCTTCCTCCCGGACGGGAAGGTGTCGTGATTCGCGAAGTGCAAATCTCGACCGATAACGGCGTCTCCTGGATGCCGGTCCATCTCACCAGCGAACCTCGCGAATACTGCTGGCAGTTATGGGAGTCGCCGGTGATTACGCTGGAACCACACCAGACGATTACGGTCCGTGCGTTCGATAATGCAGGAGGCACCCAGCCGCAACACATCGAATGGAACCACAAAGGCTACCTGATGAACGACTGGCATCAGGTGACGCAGGGTGGGTGATTCACGCCGCGCGGTAATGCGAATCGGGAGAATTTTCTCTCAAGCGTGCCATCCGTTCGAAGTCGGGTGGCCCGGACGATCCGTCCGGGTGACGAAGTCACAAGAAACCACATCCTGCGATACCCGACTCATTCACTCGTAACAAAATCGTCATCGGTTTCCATGCCTGGAGGCCATTTGATCGGCACCCCCACGCTTTGCCGATTTTCGTACCAACGTGCGGAACTCCATTTGTATTCCACCATTTTGTCAACGAGACCAGCACGCACGGGATTCTCGTGAAGATAGTTTAACTTCTCTTCGATTTTTTGCCTCGACCAGACGTTAAAGTCGTAGTAACAAGGCTGCCAGATTGTGTGAGAATGACTGAATGATTTCAGATACTCCGAGCCATTTTGCTCGAGGTATTGCTGGATGTGTTTCGCCGAATGCTCTTTCCATTGCTGCATGAAAGAACTGAGTTGATCAGTTTGTTCAAACCAGACCAAAGCGTGAACATGATCGGGCATTATTACAAATGCTGTGCAGAGTCCCTTCCGTTTAGCCAGCAAACTTCCGAGATGACCAATGACAATTTGCTTACACCGATCTCGACTGAGAAACTTTCTGCGACGATAACAGGAAAAAGTCACGAAATGGACGTGTCTTTCATTTTGATAAGTTCTTCGCTTCATGAATGATCGCCGCTTAAAGAGTGGATCAAGGACAGCTCAAACCATCATGACAAGATTTCTTGTCGCTGTCGCGACACGGACCGCTGGTCCGTGCCACCCATTACGACAGCATACACAAGAGCACTACCCGAATACATCAAGAAACAAAGAGCCCACATTCACGCAGCGTCGGAACGTCTCTCGTGTGGATTCATGGAATTTCGTGCCATCCGTTCGAAGGCCTGACGGCGTTCGTCTTCGGTTTGGGCATAAAGCAACCGGTACAGCATTTCCTGCGTCGAACTGAATTCCATACCGCGTCGATCCATCGCCGTGCGGGCGATGTCGAATAACTTCTCCAGCGGCCAACTCTCGAGCAGCTCGCCGCGCCAATAGCGGGAGAAACTGGGAACGTGGCGGGGAATCAAGTCTCCGTCGGGGAGAACCATCGCCATCACTCCTACCGCACTCCCCGTATCGAACAGACTGTTGACGGCCGTTTTGGTGTGATCGCCGATGAAACTGCCGACTTTTTTCCGATTCGTCTCGACGAGGTCCCCGTCCAGCGGCACGCGTACGTCGGAATAGTCGAACTTCAGATCGCTGGTTCCCGATTGTGCGCCGATGTTGACCCAGGGGCAGATGTAACTGTGTCCGAGAAAGCCAACGTGATACTTGTTCGCGTAGCCGTGCATAATTGTGTTCTCGATCTCGCCACCGACACGGCAAACGGGACCGATCGTCGTTCCCGCGGTGAGTTGTCCGCGGAAGACGTGAGTCTCGCGACCGATATGGCACGGTCCTTCGATGCGCGTAAATGACTTGATGCTGGCCCCTTCTTCGATGGTGATCGGACCGGAACGCGTATCGAGCACCACAAACGGTTCCACATTCGCGAGCGGTGAGACCGAGAGTTTCGACTCAGGCCCCAGTCTCTCCACACCTCGCCGTGAGAAACGTTGGGAGTAAAAGGTACTGAGCGGATAATCGTCCACCAGTTGACGCGGGTTGCGATCGACCAGATCCCACGGACGCTCCAGCAGTTGGCCGCCGGCATCGACGCGTTTCCGAATGTCGGCCAACCGGCGGATTCGATCTTTCAAATCGCCGGATTCTGTCTGACTCCATTCGTCGGCGTCTAGCCAGATCGCCACCGGCTCGTCTCCCACCCAGGCGGACTGGTGAGGCTGGCAGGGTAACTGGGTCAACGTCGCCGGCATCCAGCGCCCATTGAGGAGAAGAATCGCTCCCTCATTGAGCCATTGTTCGTCGTTGAGACGGGCGTCGGGCTCCGCTTCGCGATAGACGGCGGTCAAATGCGGACGCAGGATCGCTCCCCATTCGGTCAATTGCCAGGCGCGCTGTATTCTCTCTCGTTGAGAAAAGCGACCGCAGACGAGCTCGAAGACCGGTCGCGACAACGTCAGCGGAGAGAATTGAGCGGAAGAATCGTCTTCCCAGAAACAGACACGCATCGGAATTCACTCAACAAAAATCGGGGGCACGAGCACAATTGAGCCGGAGTTATAGCGGAGGTTTGGTGTGGGGAATAGAGCATTCGTAGCGGACTGTGAAGATTTTAAGAATTGGAGGCATGTCGCATCCTAAAGTATGGATGTGGTTTATATATATTCCGAAACCTGGGGAGAGTCGTATTCCACGCCCCCCGCTCGCTTGAGTGTTTGCGCGACCTCGGATAAAATTGCTTCTTCGCAACATTAAGAAATTTCTGCGGTTGGCGTACGTTCGTGATTCGCCGACCTTTCTCATCGGCTGACAAGGTCTCAGCCGCACGTATCGGTTTCAACAAAAAGAGGAGTGCCCATCGTGGCTGTCAAAGTAGGAATCAACGGTTTTGGACGTATCGGACGTATTACTTTTCGTGCTCTGGCTGCACAGCCGGACAAGTTTGAAGTGGCCGCCATCAACGACCTCGGTTCGCCGCAGGCGTTGGCGATGCTGTTGAAGTACGACAGTATCCAGGGCAAATTCCCCGGCACCGTCGAAGCCGCCGACGACGGCTTGGTCGTCAACGGCAAGCACATCAAAATTGTCGCCGAACGCGATCCGAGCAATCTCCCCTGGGGCGATCTCGGGGTTGATGTGGCTCTCGAATCAACGGGGATCTTCACCAAACGCGCCTCTGACGACAAACCGGGTTACGACAGTCACCTCGCCGCCGGTGCGAAGAAAGTTGTGATCTCGGCCCCCGCCAAAGACGAACCGGATCTGACCGTGGTGCAAGGGGTCAACGACGATCAATTGACCGCCGACCACAAATGCATTTCCAACGCCAGCTGCACGACGAACTGTCTTGCTCCGATGGTGAAAGTGCTCGACGAAACGTTCGGCCTCCAGTTAGGCCTGATGACGACCGTGCACGCTTACACCAACGACCAGAAAGTTTCGGACCAGATTCACTCCGATCCGCATCGTGCCCGTGCCGCTGCCGTCAACATCATCCCGACGTCCACCGGTGCCGCTAAAGCGGTCGGAAAAGTTTACCCGAAAGCGGACGGCAAACTGACCGGTATGGCGCTGCGAGTTCCGGTTCCCGTCGGATCGATCACCGACCTCGTCGCCACCACCGAAAAACCGGTGACCGCCGAAGCCGTCAACGAAGCGATGAAAGCCGCTGCCGAAGGACCGCTGAAAGGGATCATGGAATACACCACCGACCCGATCGTCTCTTCGGACATCGTCGGCAACACCCACTCCTGCATCTTCGATGCGGAATGGACGACCGTCATCGGTGAGAACATGGTGAAGGTGCTCGGCTGGTACGACAACGAGTACGGCTACTCGAACCGCACCGCCGACCTGATCGCCAAGATCGCCAACATGTGATTGTTGATCAGATGTTGGTCAGGCTGTGCCTGACGATCTCGGCAGGGAGGCCCCTGCCCTCCGAAGAAAAATTCCAAACGCCGGTCTCAATTTGAGATCGGCGTTTTTTTGTGGAACCTTTGTTGATTGAGACTGTCTCACTCACAGAGGTAATCTATGTTCGAGCTCATACTGGACCATCCTGAAGACTTGCTTTCGTTTGAGATCATTCTGTTTATAGTAGTTCTTGCCACCCTCTGCTTAATCTTGTTGATTGGTTATCTACTATCCTTGAATGCTAATGACTGTAGAGAATCGCTGAAACCGCTGACACATCGCCAAAGAAGAATCGTGGCAAACATTCGGTGGAACCCAAGCGGTTCCATTTCCTACTTGCGTTTGCGTAGAAAATGCTTCAAACCCTGGGCTTTGAGAAAGACCGTCCAAATCGTGTCGGAATTTCCAAAGATTGAAGAGCTGTCTTTGACTGGTATCAAAATCAAAGATAGCTCGATCCCGCTTCTTGCTGAGGCTAAAAACGTTAAATGTCTACGAGTCATCGACGCTGAAATTTCAGACGAAGGAATCGATGAACTCGAAAAGTTGATGCCACAATGTCGGATTGAACGTTAGCAACTGGATATCATAGCCGGGCAAGAACGCCGGTCTCAATTTGAGATCGGCGTTTTTTTGTGTTGAAACAGATCTGGCTTCCTCATTTCGATCGCCACATAATGAATTTTTCTTCTCAGACAGCGATCGAAAGTCTTCGAGATGGACGACTCATCCGCATCTCCAACCACCGGTTCCTCTCCTCAACAGGCAGGATGTAATGCCGTCACTGTGGCGCTGCTGATCTCGCTCGTAATCGGCGGTTACTGGGGATATTGCGCTGAATTGTTCCCCGATCGATGGGGACAGGTGCTCGGGATCGTTTTCGGTTTGATCGTGGCGATCCTCGCTACTCTACTCGTGTTTTTCCTGTTGATGGTCTTCACTCACTGCGCGATCAAACTGGAAGATTTTTTCCAGGCGGAGGATATCCAATCCCCACAACAGCCCCATGACAAGTAGGCAGGTATTCTTCGAGCGGAGCGAGAATTCGCCAGCGAGGCCCTGCTTAACTTTGAGCTCCATAAGACACGGCGACTCGGTCCTCATCACACTTTAATCCCAATCTCCCTCCCGATACTCGCGCCACCAGTCGGCTTCCAACATCCCGTGACAGTAGACGTCATCGTCGAGTTGTTGGGAGTGGTAGGTCACAAATTGATCGATTTGGGGAACCTGTTCCAATCCACCGCCGCCAACGGGAGTGACCGCACTGAAACCGCCCAGCAGTTTCGGAGCGAGAAAGACATGTACCGCGTCGATCAGCCTGCGATCGAAGAAGTCTCCCAGCAGGCTGCCGCCACCCTCGATCAGGACGTTCGTGAACTGTCTCTGTCCGAGAATTTTCAAAAGCTCTTCCACGGCCAGATATTGCTGGCGGGTGTCGCAGAATGGAATGGAGATCAGCTCGGCTCCCATCGCGGAATAGACGCGGCCGCGTTCCTCGATCGCATCCGCACAGGTCGCAATCAACAACGGCACCTCCTGCGCTGTATTGAGGAGTTGACTGTTCATCGGCAGATCGAGATCGCGGTCGATCACAATCCGTGTCGCTGTGCGCGGTCCTGATGGTCTCGCCGTCAGCAGCGGATCGTCCAGCCGGGCGGTCGTCGCCCCAACCAGAATGGCATCCATCCGGCCGCGCAGTTCGTGAACCTTTTCACGCGACTTCTCATTCGAAATCCACTGCGAATGACGCGCCCGCGAGGCAATCTTGCCGTCGAGCGTCATCGCCCATTTCGCATGGACGAACGGCACCCCGGTTGTCAATAACTTGATGAACGGAGCCGCCAACAAGCTCGCATCCTGTTCCAGCAGCCCCGTCTCGACCTGAATCCCGGCGTCGCGGAGTTCGCGGATGCCGCCCCCGTTCACGTGTTCCGAGGGATCTCCGATCGCCACAACCACTCGCTTCAAACCGGCGTCTATTACCGCCCGACTGCACGGGGGAGTTTTACCTTCATGACAGCACGGTTCCAGCGTCACGAACAACGTCGCTCTGCGCGCCTTGTCGCCCGCCTGCTCCAGAGCGTGAATCTCGGCGTGCGGTCCGCCGAACTGTTGGTGATATCCTTCTCCGAGGAGATTGAGATCGTCGTCGACGATGACCGCTCCGACGGGGGGGTTCGGTTCGACGGCCCCGAGCCCCTGACGGGCCAGTTCAATGGCTCGTCGCATCACGGCGTTATCGTCGGGGAATTGGGGCATGGCGTTAGAAATTAGAAACTGGAAACCAGGAAATAGGATTTAGTAATGATGGAGCACACTGTATTTCGTGTCGAGGCAAGACCAAACCAATCTTCAACAACATCAAAGATGGCATCCGAGCGACTGAGAGCTTTCAGGCAATGGAGCAGCTAATTACTAATTTCTAATTGCTAAAATCTCATCACTGTCCCGGTAACCACAGTTTTTTCTCGCCGCCTGATTCGTCCGACTCGTCCCCCGTAAAGAGGCCGCCCGCATCGCTCTGGCCCGAATCCGCAGTGATGATGCCGGTCTTCTTCTTGACGGGTAAGTCGTACGCCTCGGCGAGCATCGAAAGATGCTGCCGCAACTCGGGAAGTTTCTTGCCGTACTTGTCCCACAATTCATCGAATAATGGAGGCAGCTCGGCGTCTTCGGGATCCTCGACGCGTAAGGTGAGTGCCCGCATCTTCCATTGGAGTTCGAGTTCGAAAGCGTTCTGCTGTTTTTTCGACCAAACGAGCCCCTTCTCGATCCATTCGAAGGCGGCTTCGCGGTCGTACTTCTGAACGCAGAGATCCACCAACGCCAGAAAGACCTGACTGAGATCGACCCGTTTCTCGCATTCGGGACGTTCCAGAATTTCCTGCAATACTTCGTACAGGAACGCGCCGTGACGCAGCATCATCGCCCGATTGGTGACGTAGATCAGTTGATCGTCGGCGAGCGACTTCACGTCGATCCGTTTCAATTGCAGCGACGTGAAATGGGCGATCGGCGTCTCTTCATCGACACTGATTTTTTCCGGCACGTCGAGATTCAAACTCTCACACAGCTTGGGGAAATCGAGCACGTACTGATTGCGGCTGCAATACGCGTCGAAGACGTACGCCGCAGCCAACAGAGGAATCGATTGATCGCCGGCTTCCGCCGCTTCTTTCGGAGTTTTGCCTCCCAGGCCTTGCAGTGGGGTGTTCGGCCAGACCTCATTGACCAGTTTGTTCCACTGGCGTTGCTCAAGTTGGCGCCGCACAATCACGGGGGTATTGGGGGGATTGTGCCAGCGCCAGAACAGAGCGTATTCCTCAGCGGCGACCGATTCCTCGAATCCGGATTCCGTATCGGGGGCTTCCGACACCAACGTCTCCCCGAGTACCTCTCGCAGCACGTCGAACGACGCCGCCAATTCCTGACTCGGAAAACCGGTCACATAGGCGCGACTGGGAAGATCTTCCGCGTCCGAACGGTCGTAAAACGCGATGTGTCCGACGACGCGCGGGACTTCGTCAAGATCGGAGTCGGCGGTCAGAGTGATTCCTTCGGGACTGCGATCGAGAATCTGGAAAAACTCGGTCGGAGCACCGGGGGATTGTTTGTCTTCATCGCTCAACGGGACTTTGACGAAACGATCCTGGTCGGTCATTTTGTCCAGAGCTTGAGAGACCGACGTCAACTCCAGCTTCGTCGCGCCGACTTCCACGCGGTCTTCTGTTTCCTGGAGATCGAGCAATTGCGCGATGACTTCACACTCCAACGCCGTGAAGGAATCCTCACCCAACTCGCCCGCTTTGTGGAGCGCTTCCGACGCTCCCGCATGATCGCCTTCCCAAGCCAGAGAGAGTCCGAGGTTCTGGAACAAATCGGCTGATTCGGGATGCGATTCCGTCAGTTCTCGAAACTTTTTGGCGGCCGGACCGTAACATCCGATTTCCGTGAGTCGTTTGGCTTTATCGAGAGTTTTCTGATCATCCCCGTCGAGTTCGACCTCGACCAGTTCGTGAACGCTACGGAGCTGGTAGGGGATCTGGATGTCGCTGTCGAGTTCGTGAAGTCTGACGAACACATCCTGACGGCTCTCTTCCGAGACACTTTTGAGTGCAAACACGAGATATTGTCTCGCCGCCATGATTTTCTGACTCGACGCCATCTCCAGCGCGATGCTCACCGCGAGATAGCCGACCATATCGGGGACGACGCTGAGACATTTCTGGAAGCAACGGTGAATGGCGGATTTGGATTTTTCAAACCCGTCAGTATCGAAGGCCGCCATCGCGTACAACATCAATCCCTGGGGATGGTCGGGATTATTCTGTAACAGTTCGCGCAACTCTTCCTTCGCCTGGGGAGCTTCGTTGAGCCCAATCAGGACGGAGGCCCGGGACGTCACCACCCAGAGATTCTCGGGATGCTTCTCGTACAATTCGGCCAGTTTTTTGCTGCAAGCCTCCATCTGCCCCGATTGTTGCAACCGGGTGACTTTCTCCATCTCGTCCACGATGTTGCTACAGCAGAACTTCAGTTTCTTGCCACTACCGCAAGGGCAGAGAGCGTAAGGATCGGGCGCCATTCTCAACCTGACTCTTCAAATATTTCTGGATGGGTAGACCGTATAAATTCTGAATCGATTGTAACTGGAGAGTGGCTGCTTTCGTACGCTACCGGGGAAAAAACCGCCTTCCGGGAGAGATCAATCATCGCGAACCGCTCCCTCCCTTCCCTCGGAGCGGGAAATCGACACAATAGAACGCATCGACACCACATTTCGGGCAGGAGGCTCGAAGTTTGCCCACATCAGGATAGCACTTGTGAATTCCCAGCCGCGCCAATCAACCCCCGCGTCCCCCGCTCCCGCCGATCTGGCAGCGACTTACGATCCCATGATTCGGGGAACGATTCTGGGTTTGATCTCGGCGTTAGCCTATACTGCAGCCAACATCGCACTCCGCAATCTCTCGGGGACGGATGGATTGGTCTGGGCCTGCTGGGTGGCCGGCGTGAAGGCAATCCCTTGCTTCGTACTCTCCGTCGTACTCGTCAGTTTCCGCTGGATGACCGGCAAACAGGCCTTTCCTCCCCGGCATACCGTGCTGATGCTGTTTGCGGCCGCCATAATGATGCAGTACGGCGGCAACGCCTGCTTCAATTGGGCGTTGAACAAGGTCGGTCTGATCCTGACGGTTCCGATCGTCTTCTCGACGTTGATTTCCGGGAGCGCGATTCTGGGACGTCTGTTTCTCGGCGAACCGATCAACGCGCGGACTCTCGCTTCGATGGGATTGTTGCTGATGTCGATTATCTGCCTGTCGCTGGCGGCGGACGGGACATTCCCCGACGCCTCCGCGTTCACCATCGGAACGGGAATGCTTCTCGCCGGGACCTCGGGAATGTCGTACGGTGCCAACAGCATCGTGATCCGTCGATTTCTCGGCGGACAATATTCGGTCTCCTCGATTCTGCTGATCATGAGTACGAGCGGTATCGTTTTGCTGGGTGTCCCGGCATTTTTCATGATGGGGACCGAGCGCATCGGAGAGATCACCTGGTCCCAATGGAATTCGATGTTCTGGGCGGGCGTCAGCAACGCGATTGCGTTTTACGCAGTCTCGTCCGCATTGAAATACATTCCTGCGGTGAGGGCCAATTTATTGAACGCCTCGCAAACCGCGATGTGCGCCTTGGCGGGGATACTGATTTTCAACGAACGAATGACACCTCTGACCGCGGTGGGGATCGGACTGACGATTGCCGGTCTGACGCTGTTAGGCGCGCGACGCAAGAAAACGCTTCGTCGCGAACTGGAAACTCAAACCGAGATATCACCGGAAGAAGCAACGTCAATTCGCGAGTAAAATCGAAAGCAGATCGCGAAGTTTCTGATCCTGTTCGCGGGAATCGGTCAGACGAATCAGGCCCTGGT
The DNA here is from genome assembly GCA_014762625.1 of Planctomycetaceae bacterium. GTDB lineage: Bacteria > Planctomycetota > Planctomycetia > Planctomycetales > Planctomycetaceae > JABURQ01. The sequence continues at coordinate 37,624 of JABURQ010000087.1, forward strand.
TGTCTTCCGAAATCAGCATTTTCAAGACGCGACGATAATAATCCTTCTCTTCTCCGGTCTCTCCGCGGGAATGGGCCAAGGCCGCTTCTCGCAGCAGAATCTGATAGTCCTCGAGTTCGTCATCTTCGCCGCCGTAGAACTGGCGAATCTCGATTCTGGCAGTTGATTGATCGACCGACGATCGTCCACCCGGCTCGGGAGCCATCACCATCAACAACACGGAAGAAATCAAACTGAGTCCCAACACCACTCCCAGCAACAGCGGATTTCCTCCCGAACTCTGTTTCTTCTCGGAGGATTTTTTCTCTTTGCCGCCTCCCTCGATTTCCGCCAGATGAAGCTCGGGTAAGTGTCCGTCCTCGCCGAGTTGGACGAGCGGATCTCCGACCTGATCCGTGATGAATTTCGCGACGTTTCTTTGACGGGCGGTGGCCGATTTTGACTTTTTCTCTTTCGGGCTTTCTTTCGAACCGGAAGCTTCCGACGCCGGCGTTTTTTTCATTTTCGCGGGAGCGGGCATTCCTTTGACTTGTAACGGCTTGCCCTCTTTGGCCGACGCGGTTTTCGACTTCGAGGCTTTCGTGCCGGAGGGGTTTTGCACGCGAAACTCCAGCTCGGTCTCTTCGCCGATCTTGATCAGAGCTTCTTCGGGGAGCCAGACCCATTTTTCACCGGGGAGCAAATTGCCTTCCACCGTCACCATGCCGCCGCGCGCCGCGTAAATCGCATACCGCTCGTTCCGCAACACGATGCTCAATTCGTAATCCTGGAGATCTTTGGCTTTCAATCGACAATCGGATTCCGGTCCCCGTCCGAAATGGACGAGATCCTCGCGCAGCTCGAAGGTCCGCCCTTTTTCGGGACCTTTGAGAAATTTCAGAACGGCCAGGAAGGATGTCGTTTTTGCTTCCGACAAAAGTCACTCCAACATGAAACAGACAGGCTACGGAATTACAACGAAAAACTATCCAACAGAAAATTCAACACGAACGGCCCCAGAATCACGATCACAGTCGATAACATCACCAGCACGGCCGGCAGTAACATCTTCACGCCCGCCTCGTTCGCCAGAGTCTCCGCACGCTGAGATCGCTTTAATCGTAACACATCCGCCTGAGAGCGGAAAATTGTCGCCAGCGGGGTTCCCAGTTCCTCTCCCTGAATAATCGAGCCGAGGAGACTGGTGATTTCGTCGTCCTGCAAGCGATCGCGCATCGCCTGAAAGGCGGCGGTTCGATTTTTTCCCATCCTCATCTCCGTCAGCACCCGGGAAAATTCCACTCCCACCGGATGATCGGAGAATTCCCGAACCGCCTGTTCCATCGCCTGCATGAACGCGGATCCGGCCTCCATCAGCAACGTAATCAAGTCGAGAAAATAGGGCAATCGGCGTTTGATTCTGAGAAGACGATACGCAGAATTGTGGGACAGTCGGCGACGCAGGACAACTCCCGTCAACAGAGTCATCACTAACGCCAGAAACCAGCCCGCCGTTCCCATCATCGTCATATTCACATAAAAGTAAACGGGAAACATCAACACACTGATCACGACATTGCGGGCCAGATATTCTTCCGCAATCCAGAACCGACACTCGCCCGACGTTTGAATTTCCCGATTCACCTCCGGCAATCCGTCTCGAAACAGGTTCCGACAAGGGGTCGCCAGTAATTGAATGAGCGGTTGAAAGACTCGGTAAAACGTACTCGCGCGACGCAACTCGTTGATGCGGGAGACGTCGTAACGCCAGTCGTCATCCTGCTGGAGATCATCGCTCGCCATCGCCACGAGCAAGGTCCGCACGAGGAAGCACGCTCCCAAGCCCATCAACGCGCATCCCACCAGCAGGATCATCTGATCCGTGGAAGTTGCCGCCAGCGTTTCAAAATGCAGGGATATTGGAGTCATATCAGGAGATCGAGGATGAAGTAGGAGTGAGTTTCAAAAGTATCAAATGTCGGGGTTGAGGATCTTGCGCGCCCAGAGGTACGCCATCACATCGAGGATCAACGACATGCTGAGCATAAACTGGCCCGGAATTGTCGTAAAAAGTCGCATCGTACTCACGGGATCCACGAAAAAGTAATACATCGCCAGAATCATAAACGGCGCTAACGCCATATAGACGGAAGAGGAGCGGGCCTGAGCCGTTTCGGCTTGAATCTTCCGTTCGAGTCGCTGCATCTCCCGAATGGACCGGGCGATTCGCTCGATCACGTCGTTGAGGCGACCGCCGCTCGCACGACTCGCCTGCATGGCGGCGGAGAATAACGCGAAGTTTTCACTCTTCAACCGGTCTTTGGTTTCTTCCAGCACTTCGTCGAGGGTTTTTCCCAACTTGTATTCCGTCATCATCTGCTGGAATTCCTGGGAAATGGGACGCGGTGATTGATCGGCGAGAATCTCCAGCGACTGCGGCAACGAGAGCCCCGCCTTGATCGCGCTGGCTAACGAGACCATCGAATCTGCCAGTTGATCTTCGATTTTCTCTTTGCGGCGTCTGGCCATTCGTCGCACGAGATACCACGGCACACAAAACAGGATGACAGCCGCCACGAACCCCAACACGGGCATCGCGAGAGCAATCCACATAAAGACAAAAAACGCTCCCACCGCGCCGAGCCAGGCCAGAATGATAGCCCGCAATCGCTTCACACGCACGCGCAGACGGCGAAACTTTTCCGTAAAGTCGCGTTCGAGAAAATCGAGCCCGACATCCCAGGTATCGGCACCGGCCCAGGCCAGCAAGCTGATCCCCGCTCCTACAAAGCCGGAGCCCAGTATCATTTCGAGGGGAATCATGATTTCGCCCTCCCGTTCGTAGTCGAGGCTTTCCGGGGACTCCCCGCTCGATCGGCGTCACCCGCCACTTCATCGCCGTACAGAAACTCCAGTTTCAACAACTCCCGATCCATCAGTTCATCGATGAATGTCGGCAAATACCCGGTGGGACGCAGACTCACGCCGTCGCGGAAATTGAAGATATCGATCACCGTCAGTTCCTGGCGATCGGAGTCATAGCCGACCACTTCGGAAATCTGGGTGACCGAGCGTTTCCCTCCCGGCAAACGGGTAATCTGAACCACGAGATCGATCGCCGAGGCGATCTGTCTTTGGATGGAGGAGACCGGAAGATCGACCGCCATCAACACGAGCACTTCCAGTCGTTTGAGCACATCGTCGGTGCTGTTGGCGTGAATGGTGGTCATCGACCCGTCGTGACCGGTATTCATCGCCTGCAACATATCCAGCGCTTCGCCGCCGCGACATTCCCCCACGATCACACGGTCGGGCCGCATCCGCAACGCGTTTTTCACCAGATCGCGAATCGTGTACTCGCCGGTCCCTTCCACGTTCGCCGGCTTCGTTTCCAGCGTGACGACGTGTTCCTGATGGAGTTGTAGTTCGGTCGTGTCTTCGATGGTGATGATTCGATCGCGATGCGGAATGAAACTCGACAGCACATTCAGCATCGTGGTTTTACCGGTTCCCGTCCCCCCGCTGACCAGCAGATTCCGACGGTTAATCACACAGGCTCTGAGAAACATCGCCGCGGCGGACGAAATGCTGTCCAACTCAATCAGATCGTCCATCGAAAACCGATGCACGGGAAACTTTCGAATCGTGAGCGTCGGACCGCGAACCGCCAGGGGCGGGATGATCGCATTCACGCGCGAGCCGTCCGCCAGTCGCGCATCGACGAGCGGCTGTGATTTATCGATGCGTCGCCCCACCTGAGCCACGATGCGTTCGATGATCGATTCGGTCACTTTGTCCGAAATAAATCGACGACCCGACAGTTCAATCACGCCGTCTCGTTCGACGTAAATCTGATCGCTTTGCACGACCATGATTTCCGAGATGGTGGGAGCCCGCAACAAGTCCTGCAAAGGTCCGTACCCGAAGACGGTATCTTTCAAATCTTTTTTTAAGGTTCGTAAGACGATGTAGCGTTTGAGTTCCTGATGCAGATGCGGACGCAGGAAAGGAAACGTCTGGTTGAATTTGTCCTCCACGCGATTGATTTGCGAGGAGAGGTCCGGCTGGGCGTCGAGTTCCATCCGCTCGCGGGCAAACATCAGCAGATTCGCGAGTTCCGTTTCCCGTTCCGGAACCAGCGTCGCCGGGACGTCGAATTCGTTGTACGTCAGTCCGGCGACCGACTTCGTCTCCTCACGATCGCTCTCCAGAATCATTTGATTGATGACCAGATCGCGCAGGACCAGCCCGATCACTTCTTCGAGCAACGCCTCGTTCTCTTCATCGAAGACCTTCATCTCGCGGCAAACATCCTCGATGTTTCGTTCGAGCATTAAAATGCTCTCGTCGTCCCCCATGCGGCTCGCATCGAGTTCGTAAACGTCGAACCGTTCGAGCAACTTGCGATGCACGCGCAATTCCAAATCGGCCATCACCGACCGCAGATGAGCCTCCATCTCGGTCCGGGAAATGGGAGCCGCCTGTTCCGTCTCCAGCGTCAACGTATAAGGCCAGATGCGCAGCGTCTCTCCCGCCGGGAATTCGGTCGATTCTCCCCCCATCAATTCCCGGTCCCCGACCATGCAACTATTGAGGCCGACATTTTCGATCGAGAGTTTGTCTTCTTTCTCACGAATGATGGCCTGACGCTTGGCGACGAGCGGACTTTTGAGAATCAGCAGATTGGACGGATCGCGTCCGATGTGGACGACGGTTTCCTCCGTCTCCAGCAACGCGCGCCGACTTTCGTGAATTTTGTTGTACCAGATTTTCATCGGATCGGTTCGTTCTCCAGTTCAGCCGAATGCAACAACACCTGCGGCGGATTCGTATTGTTGCCGAGCATCTGGAACAACTTCTCCGCTTCCGCTTCGAGTTTCCCGTCGGTCACTTTCACACTGATCCCGATGAGGTGTTCCTGACCGCCGGAACGTGAGTAGGCTTGTCGGGGGTCGCGATCTCCCGTTCGTGCTCCCAGCGAAAGAATTCGAAACGGACCTACGATCGTCGATCCGGCGGTTTGGACCACCGGATTGCTGGAATTCCCGACGGCGGATTGGGACATGGTACGGGGAAAGATAAACGAAATCAGGTTGCCCGGGCTGACCCGTTCGGGAATGAAGGTACTGTTATCGACGGGGACCCAGCGCGCGACCTCGTTTTTCGCCAACAGATGACTGAAATCCCGTACGCTGGGAGTACGCAAATCCTGCCACAGCAGAATTTCGTTTCCTCGATAGGCTTTGGTCGCCGCCATCCCGGTGACCGACGCTTTGTCTTTCCAGAAGATACCGACCTCATTCAGGTTCCCCAGGTGGTCGCGGGGGAGATCGACTTTCGTCAGATGCTCGTCCCGAAAGCGATCTCCCAGATTCAGTTGCGCGTCGCCCCGTAGCGCCACAAAAGAAACCTTCTCCATGCGGGAGGCCTGCCGCGCCAGATAGGCCCAGTTGCAGATCGCTCCAATGATGCCGAGGGCCACGGCAATGATCAAACCCGGTAAACCTCTCATGGGGACTCCTCGCGTAACCGGGTGACGTTGAGAATTCCTCGCAACCGGTCCTGAGATTCTATTTGGATGTGTATTGTTAGTGATTGGGAAGCGGAGTCGGTCCTCCGCAGGAATTCCGCCGAACTCGACGGACCGTTTGCGGACCAATCCTCCACCAATATGAATTGATGTCGGGAAAGATGATTTTCAAATTCCGTTCGCCATTGCGGTAACGTTCCCGTTCCCGAAAAGCTCAGAAAGTTCTGATCGCTTGCGGTCTGAAATCCCAGATCGCAAACCGCTCCTTCCGGCAGAATCGTTTTCCAGTCAAACGACTCCCGAGAATCGCTACGACCTTGCGGTGAAAAGACCCACCCCGTCCAACGAGACTCTCCCTCCGGAACGACGAAGCCCCAGCTTACCACACGAGCCTCCTGATTTTGACTCCGATTTTCAGAGGCCTCGGAATTCCCGTCCACCGCCACGAACGCCGCCAGCGGAGCATCCTGAAAATAGATTTCGACGCCTGAAGCAGTCGTCCGCACCGGTTTCTGATCGCGAATCGCTTTCAGAAGTGACCGTTCGCTCTCCGTCGGCTCCTGCGTCGGAACGCGGACGTTTTTCGCGCTGTCGGAGAGTCGGTCCGCCATCTGCTCGCCGACCTCTTCTGTGGTTCCGGTGAGCGCGAATCGTTCGAAACCGACGTCGAAGAAACCGGATTCGATCCGGACTGAATCTTCCGCGAGAAAATCGGGCGGCCCCAGATCGTCCGCCAGTCGGTTCTTATCGAGAGAGACCGCTTCCTCGGGCGAGGTATTCCACCAGTCGAGGACGGATTCCCCCATCGTCAGCCCGGCGAAGAGGACGATGCAAATCGCGATCAGATCGTTGGTCCGCGAGAAGATCTTCTGCGCACGTGTTTTCCCTTGAGGAGCGGATTCCGGAAGATCCGTAGACATCTGATTCTCGGTGAGCGACATGAGGTTTCAATCAGTATCCCGGAGGCAAACTTTGCAGAAAGAAATCGTGATCGCGAATCTTCTGTTCCAGTTCGGCATCCGAGTAGGGACCGAGAGGAATATACCCCACAATCGTTTGACGATTGCGGAGTTCCCGGTCATAAACGTCGCGCCAGGTGGTCGCCATCCGACGGGGGACCCGCTGAATCCGTCGAAGAAAATTCCGGAGCTGCCCCGAGTCGCGATATTCTTCAAACGAATCCACACAGCCGGAAGGGTGGGGATGAAAATTGGGAGGCCAGGAGGAATGGTAATCGAGCCATTCCCAATCGGCGTCCAATGCATCCAGGTCGTCCACATTCCGTGATGTGGTATCATTTTTGTTAGTCAGTGCCTGCAGGTTTGCCAGCGCCCTCTTTAAGGCCAGAAAGTTATCGAGATTCTGGGCTCCAACTTCCTGCGGCATCAAACTGATATCGTACAACGTATTCGCACGCCATTGATCCGTCCGGACATTGCCACTGTACGGCTGATTGGCGACATGACCGATGTTTCCATAATCCCAGTCGCCTTGCAGATAGTCGTACTCGTGATTGACGCGATAGTTTCCATCGTCGGAAAGAATTCGCTGCAACATCGGAAACTGTCGGGTGCGTCGCACTCGTCCGCGACGCATGCCGTTTTCCATCACAAACTTGCGATTGACTCGCAGGCTCTTTCCGAACACCGGTTCCTGCAAATTCCCCTGCAGAGCGTTCGAGCGTCCCTGGGTATTGGTGTTGGGAACATTCCAGGTCTGTGGCAGATTCTGGAGTCGCCCGCCCTCTTCCCCCTGAATCGTTCCCGGTTCGGGCCAATCGTCGGGTTGCGGGTTGATATTTGTCGCCGACAACGCGTAGTTCGAATTGCGCAGACTTTCGGTTTGCGTCGCCGCATAGTGGGCGGCGGTCTGTGCGCGAATTTTGAAGAGCGACGCATCCGAAAAACAGATCATCAGCGCCCCCATCAACAGCAGAAACGGCGCGAACAGAACCAGTTCCAACGGCGCTAAACCGGCGCGGGGATGCGAGGGAACGGATTTTGAATGGCGTTTTTTCATCATTCTGTTCGGATTGTAAGTTCCTGTATCAGTGGGGACTGATCTGGCGGATATTCGACGCAGAGAAACCCGTCAGATTCGGCGGCGCAACGGGCCCTCCATTCCAAACCTGGGAGTTCAGGATGTCGACCAATTGATCTGAGGTCGCCGGGACCATTTTGGTACGCCAGTTTTGAGTCATCATCGACCAGTCGTTCCGGCTGGAAGGCCAGTTATTGCCGTTGGCATGCATCCCCTGCAAACCGAAATAATCGGAGCTCGATTGCTCGATCCAGGGATAGCGGAGCATCCTGCGGGGGAGGTAGATTTTCGACTGGGCGTAGGTCATCGTCATTTGTTCGCGAAATGGATTATCGAACACCTTATGAGCGAACTGACGAATCGGCACCCAACCGATCGCACCGACAAACTGATAATCTTCTCGCATCGCTCGCGCATCGGGCAGGGGCTTGTAGTAAACGTTGTTGTAGAACGATGAGAGAGGTTGTCCCCGGCGCTTGGGATCGACGACATGCCAGTCTTCAACTTCTCCGCGAAGAATAAACGGCAGATTGCTACACGCGAATTCCTCGTGCAGCATCCGATTCAGTTCGGGACAATTGAAGATTCTCCAGAAATTCGACAACTGCGACAAACTCGCGCGGTCGCGACCGAAGAATCCCGGCGTGGTACGGTTTGAGGTTCGTTCCCGGGCATACACATCGACCCAGTGAAATATCAGTTCGTCCAGATATCGCCTGGCTAACGCCGTTCGTGTGTCGTACGAATATTTCAGAACGAGTTGGTCGGGCGGTAATGCGGCTGGATCGGCTGGCTGTTGTGGATCGAAGACATTCGCCACCGGAGCGGGACCACCTGAGTTCGTGGGGGTTCCCTGTGAATCGACAAAGACACATTGAACGTTGACGACAATATCCTGGTAATACGGATTGGCCGGAGTCGGATCGATTACCGGTAGCGTCCGATCTCTGGCCATCGTTTCGAATGATTGAGCTTCCTGCATCGTCCTACCGTCGCGCGCACGAAACAGATAGAAGGTCGGCTCGAAACCGAAATGTTTTTCGGCTTGCCCTTCGGTATGACGGCGGACCACTTCTTCGGCCACCGATTGTGCGAGCAGCGGAGTATTCATCATCACCGAACGCTGAAACTCGGTGATCAATCCGCCTTGTGGGGGAATGCCGACATAAGGATCTTTCCCGCTGGCGTAATAGTCGATCACGCCATCGCCGCGAAGCAGATACTCGAACACCTCCAACGTCTGCCAGGCATGACCGCGGATGAATTCGTCGTACCGTGTGACGACTTCTTCTTCCAACGGAATCTTCCGCTGGATCGCCTGCCCCAACGCTTCCAGCTTTTTGATGTTCGCCGCTCCTCCTCTGCGTTCGAGCACCTCCGCCACTTCCTGCCATTTCTTCAAGGCTTCGCGAGCGGCTTGCGCCGATTCCAGCGGCTGCCCTTCTTCGATGTCGTCGTTGATGATCCGCATGTAGGCGGTTATCGCAAACACCTCGCACAAGAGATGATTAGAATACGCAATCGCGTTCATTCCGCGCGTCAACGTGCGTGTACCGCTATAAGTCGCCGCATCGGCGGCGTTCTGCATCCGCAGCTTTTCATCGATCTGCTTCCCCATGTTGAAAATCATGCCCAGCAATAAAGTCAGCATGAAAATCGTGATCACGCCCATGGCGCTCAACACACCACGTTCGTCGCGGTGCAAGCGGGTGGCGAGGGTAACGGGATGGAATCGATCAATATTCATAGACCGCCTCCCCATAGATCGGTAGCAGCCCGTCATTGTTCATCGTCGCCGTCGCATGAATCACAAACACTCCCGGATTCGCGCGAGCCGCTCGATTTTGTTCCTGAGTCCCCAACTCGGCTCCCTGCGTCATGAATTCCTCCCAGGCATAGGGATCGACTAACGTCGAATGATTATGACGCCGCGAAGAAGACCATTGACGTTCGACATACTGAAAGAGTGCGCCGAAACCGGGCATCAGACCAAAGCGATGGTAGACATGCACATTGATCGGGTCCTGCCAACCTACTTCGTAAGGTTCGTGAGGTTCATAATTATTGGAGTCCGGCGGATAATCGGCGGGATTGTAGGTCAAACCTTCCATCACCAGAAACTGATCTCCGGTGGCTCGTTTCGCTCGCCGCCATTCCAGAAACACCATCGTGTTTTCTTCCGCCCAGCGGAGTTTGCGTCCGACGCGTTGACGAAGGACATTCTCATTCAGGCCGGGTTGCTGGTTCATCCAATAGCCCTGAACAATCTCATTAATGGTCTCCATGCTCGGATGAACCACTCCGGGAATCTGCTCATCGACATCTTGCTGAATTGTCGAGGGACAAAACGGAGCCAATGCCAGCACCGAAGCGGTCCAGACTTTACGATACTTGGGACTGTAATTGATCGAAGTGGGACCGAGAATTCCATAAATCTGCATTTCGTTCGGCACACCGGATGCCCGTAAGCCCGCAAAATAGTTAGCTGCCCCAGCGGGATCTTTCGGAATCTCGGAAACCTGTTGCCCCAGTTGGGAGACATGGAGAAATGCGGAGACATTGTTGATGTAGGGATTGTCCGCATCGTAGAGAACGTGATTGGGAGTCTCGCGGAGACTGTCGTAAGACGAAAAGGTATAAGTCGGCAACCAGACCGCTGCCGCTCGCGCCCCTGCATAGGCGGAGTAATGGACGCCCATCGTCGCCATCAGAACCTGACTCAACTGGATGATCATGCAGATCAACGCCATAAAGACAGGCAACGTCACCACGAGCGCCAACGATTGAACGCCCCCCTCCTGATCGCGGTGCAATTGCTTGAGACGCCGCCAGTCCCACGAGGCTCGGCTCAAACGGATCATCAGACCCAACACCCCGAACGCCACGATCATCAAGATCGCAAATGGCAGACAGGCTTCGAGTATCTGACGATGCATGCGTAAAACTCTCTGAGTCGAAAAACCTTCCTGCGGTTAGTAAATGATTCCCTGTTGTGCCAGCCACGACTTGGAAATCACAATCAACGTGGCCGCCAATGCGGCGGGTGCCAGGAACAACCAGCGTTGTAACGGCTCCCGTTCGTCGGGTGTCGGGTTGATCCAACCTCTGGCTTTCATCATCAACCAGACGTGATGGGTACTTTTTCTGATCAAATGAATCACGCCGAATTTCCAAATCAGGATCACCATTCCCATCACGCTTCCCAGAATAAACGTCCACAGCATCGCTTCGATGCCGTCCATGATTCCCAAAAACGCGCCCATCATGGCGATCAGCTTGACGTCCCCTCCTCCAATATCAAACAGGGCAAAACAAACCACCATCGAGACGCCGCAGATCAGAAAACCGACCAGCGAGGCCTGAAATCCTTCCCAGCCCTGTAAAGCGATCGACAGTCCGAAAGCCAGCAGGATGCCGGGATAGGTGGTCCAGTTGTAAATTTTGTGTTGTTTAAGATCCGTGATCGTGGCCACGATCAGCAGCCCCAGCAGACAGATCGTTCGCGGGGACAATTCCATTAGTCAATAATTTCAATCGTCTGAATACAAATTCAGGATCAGTTAATTTGATCGTTCGCCATACCACGCCCGTCCAGATCGAGGTCGCTCATGTTCGAATTAAAGCTCTTCTTCAACCGAGGCATGACAAAATTGACGATGAAAATCAAAATCGGAATCGCCACCGCCGCAACAATCAGGACCGTTTCAATTGAGACGGCCCCGCGTTCATCGTTGTGGATGCGCTTTAACAGACTTCGAATGGGACGCAAGTTTGACATGGTTTCAATACTCCTCTGTGACGTGAAGCTCCGACTTTCGACGTCGGAGAAAATATTTCCAGTGATATCAATTACAGAAATGGCCAGGCCACCCAGCCCGAGATCAGTTCGTAAACGGCATTCAGCAAATCTCGCGTCCAGATCAACAGCGTCGCGGAAATGGCAATCATCGTACTGAGAGCCAAAACGTACTCCGCTGAACTGACTCCGCGACGCGATGAACCCGCGTTGCCGTGACATGTTCGCTGCTGTCCACGCATCATGATCCTGATTCCTGCCGACCCGCAATCTCTACTATAAACACTACATCGACGTTTGCAGACCAAAAATCCCCTTTTGGGTGTGTTTTTGAATCTCTCCATGGTTTCCAGAGAATTCCGTAAACTATTTACTTTAATAACCTTACGAGGTTTTTTCGACTTCTGGGACGATTCGATTTTGACGGTTAATCGGGGGTGAATTCTACATCTAGTCCCACATGTCGCGCGTTTTATCGATCAGATGATCCAAACCGTGCCCCTTCGCTTCGCCGGCAAAAGAGGGCTTTTCGCCAGTCGGCTCGAGGCTCATCTTGAGGTTCCCGTCCGCGTCGCGTCCCAGCATACGGTTTTCATACAAATCGTGAAACGTGTATTGTTCGTCGGTATCGAGCCCCATCACTTCGGTAATTTTCGTCACGCGACGGGAACCATCCTCCGAAAATCGCGTGATCTGCACGACGAGATGAATCGCCGAGGCGACCTGGGCCCGCGCGACGTAGACCGGCAATTGCACGTCCGACATCAGCGACAAAGTTTCGAGTCGAATCAGGGAATCGTGAGGCGAGTTGGCGTGGACCGTCGTCAAGCTTCCCGCGTGACCGCTGATCATCGATTGGACCATATCGAGCGCTTCGCCGCTCCGCACTTCCCCCACCACGATCCGGTCGGGTCGCATTCGCAATGACGCTTTGAACAATTGCCGAATTGTTAACTCCCCGCGCCCGGAGGAATCCTTCTGCTGCGATTCGAGATAGAGAGTATGCGGCTGTCCCAGTTTCAGTTCGGAACTGTCTTCGATCACCACCAAACGTTCTTCGGGAGGAATGCATTTCGAAATCGCGTTCAGCAATGTCGTCTTTCCCGTCCCGGTACCGCCCGATATGAGAATGTTCTTTTTCAGTTTGATGCAGATGTCGAGAAACTCCGCCGCCGACTCCGACAGACTCCCCAACCGCAGATAGTCCGCCAACCCCAGGATGTCCCTTTTGAACTTGCGAATCGTGAGGTAGGTACCGCCGCGGGCGGAAGGAGGAATCACCGCATGCACGCGCGATCCGTCCGGCAAACGGGCGTCGAGAATAGGGCGATCGCGATCGATTTCGCGTCCGACATACTGGGCCACATTATGAACGGCGGTTTGCAACGCGTCCTCGCTCAGGAAGGCGGCGTCGGTTTCGTAGAGCTTCCCTTTCTTCTCGACGTAGATTTCCCGGGGCCCGTTCACCATGATTTCCGTGACGTCATCGTCAGCCAGAAATTCACTGATCGGGGCCAGGAAGTAATCGAGACTCGCTTCAAAAATGGACTGTCGTGCCATGATGGTCTGTTTCACGATGAAAAAATACGATCTGTGCAGTATGTCTCAGTCGACATCGCAACTCAATGCGGAATTGAGAGAGAGTCCTTCGCGACCAACATTTCTCAAAAAAGTGAGGATCCGGGAATGCGGTTCCTTTATGATCGGAGCTCCTCGATGTGACCTTCCCAAATTTTGATTCCTACCAGAAGAGAATGAAATGATGCGAGTTATGAAACCCCGGTTCTGTCTCCTGGCTGTTGCCGGCACGCTCTGCCTGATGACCTACTCGGCTTCCGCCGACGAAAAACTGAACGTCCCTCCAAAAGGCTTTAAAGCTTTATTCAACGGCAAGGATCTGACCAACTGGAAAGGACTGGTCGGGAATCCGAAAACCCGCGCCATGATGTCCGCCGAAGAACTGAAGGAAAAACAGAAAGTCGCCGACGAGGAGATGCGGGCGCATTGGTCGGTTCAAGACGGCATCCTCGTTTACGATGGCAAAGGCAAAAGCCTCTGTACCGCCAAAGATTACCGCAACTTCGAAATGTATGTCGATTGGAAAATTCTCAAGGACGGCGACAGCGGCATTTACGTCCGCGGAACGCCGCAAATCCAAATCTGGGATCCCAACCACTGGAAGATCGGTTCGGGCGGACTCTACAACAACAAACAACATCCCAGCCAACCGACTAAAATCGCCGACAACCCGATCGGAGAATGGAACACGTTCCACATCAAAATGGTGGATGAAAAAGTGTGGGTCTGGCTGAACAAAGAACTGGTCGTAGACGGCGTGGTGCTGGAAAACTTCTGGGAACGCGACAAGCCGATCTACAAAACCGGGCAGATCGAACTCCAGCACCACGGTAACACGCTCAACTTCCGGAACATCTACATCCGGGAACTGGATGAAGAGGGCAAGCCGTAAGGGGAGTCACTGAAGTTTCCTCGCGTCGGCGAGATCAGAAACCGAAGGCGATCGTGAGAAAGATCAGAGAAGGGGTATCTCTCGATTGTTTTCGGTGACGGTCTACTAGAAGAACGTCCTCAGAAGAGAAATGATCGGCTCGTAGATTCCTCCCAGGAATCCGTGAATCCCCACATCGCGACACAAATCTTCCACACGGTGCGTTTTCCAAATCGTGTGTTCCACCGCGGCGAGGATCAGCGGCAGAAACAGCAGCAACGGTAAGCCGATCATAAGAAAGGCGATCACGCTTCCCCACGAGCGATCCTGATTTCGACCGGACTCCGTCTCCGACATAATATTTACTCCATAGAGACTTACGGTTTCCGGACTTTCGTCCCTCTCAACTGGACCACCTCGAAATCGCCCGTATCGTCGAACGACCCGATCCCGACCTGTCCCCAGGTGAAGGTCTTGTCGGTCGCCGTCATCACGGGTGTTTGCATATCGTCGAAATAGACCTTGATCTCTCCCGACTCGACCGAGCGTTCGATACGGGCGTGGTGCCACTCGTCATCCCAATCCGTTCCGGGAGTCGTTTTGGTAGAGATTTTCGTCCGCGGTTTCTCGTTGACGATGAAAATCTGATTGGCGTGATCGTCGGTCTTCTTGCCGAAATGGACGTAATAGAAATGCGACTCGTCCTGGTAACCGAAGAAGAGACACAAATCGCGGTGATTGTAATCGGGGATCGTCGAGCGAAAGGTGACGTCCATCACAAAATCGGACACGACCACCTCCTTCAGGATCGCCCGATTATAGGGAGATCGGACCGGCGGTTCGTAGTCGCTTCGTTTCTTGATGAGGGAATAGAAATGCTTCCCCCCCTCGCTCTTCATCACCCAGGCTTCCGGGTCGGTAGGCGTCCATCGCGCCGCCCCGTCGGAAAAGTTTTCCTCGACAATCTGCGGCAGTTTCGCGTTTTCGTGCGTCTCCCCGGTCTCGATGAAGAGCGAGAGAAGCAGCACAAAGCAAGTCATCATGTGTTTCAACGGCATCGATTCAGACCTTTTCGAGAACGAAGCACTTCCGGGTGAGAACTCGGGGCAATCTTGACGGTATTCAACGGAGCCTCATTCGTAAAGACTTAATTCCAATAGTTCGCGGTCCGTACGCGGGACTGTAAGTCCCGATTGCAACGTGACCTTCCTGATAATTGGGAAGCGGAACGTCGCGAACGAGATAAGCACCCGCCACCTGTAACGACAGTTTCTTATCATCGACGCGCAAACGAAACGCGCCTTCTCCGGAAACATCGCGATTGACGAGTTGTTTATCCTCTTTCGTGACGGGCTGACCGTCTTTGAACTCAATCAGAAACCACGGTCCTCCCTGGACCAACTGTGTTTGATAGATCGCGTAACCGGAACGACTTTTGATATCCCACCCCACCAGAATCAGGAACCCCCCTTTGTCTTTGAGAGCGATGATTCCTTCGAGATCAAAATCCTCGGCGGGCGGCAGGTGCAGCAATGCACTGTTACCGAATTCACGAACGAGATAACCATCCCGGACAATAAATTCTCCATCGACCTTGTAGTTCCCCAGTCGATGCTGGTCGATTTTGGTTCCCGTAAACGTATATTCTTTGGGATAATTCCAAACCGGGAACTCTTCGGGAATTGGGGCTTCTCCCTGCTGAACTCGGGGAAAATAGACTAGATTGGTCCATTTACGATTCGAGAGTCGAACGTCTTCGCGTTCTTCTTTCTCCTCTTGAGCGGAAGCGGGAACCGCGTTGATCAGGAGACTGCAAAACACCAAACCGGCAATGAATTTGTACGTCCAAAAACGAAAGCGGGAAAAGTGACCGTCGTCAATCGTGAATATATCTCTCTGAAGCATAACTTGCCCTCCTGAAACGGACCTGTGTCAACAGGCCTACCATAGAGGGGAACAGATAGTCAGTCAAGAAAATTACGACAACCATCTCAGCAGAGCCGCAACAAACCTCACCCGATCAATCCGAGACTCAGTCTGTGGGCGGAGAAGAAGTAGAGTCCTGTTCGCGTCGTTCCCGAAATCTTTCGAAACGGTTGCGCGGCGAATCATCGTCAGACGATTCCTCTCCCTCCGGTGGACGACGTTCGAAATCACGTCCCCGCGGACCTCTCCCCGGACCGCGTCCTCCGGGTCCGCGATCGTCGTCGCGAGACCGTCTAGCCCACATACTTTTTCTGAGATCATCGAACTCGTCTTTGAATTGGGACAACGCTTGAGAGAGAGGTGTCGGATTCGTCTCGCGGTACATCCTGATCAAATCGAGATACATCCACGCCGGCTCTTTTTGCATCAGCTCTTTCCGAACTTCGGTCTCCCGAGTTTCCAGAAACTTCTGCAGCTCGGCCGTCCCCGGAACTTCTTTCATATATTCCCGCATCAACGACCGTTCGGAGAGCATCATCAGGGCAAAGACCCGTCTTTCGGGCTCGGGAATCTTCCGCAGGTTAGATTGAATTTTGTCGTTACCGAGCGCCGACAGGACCTCTTCGAGAACCTCCTCTGGAATCACGACGCGTTCCACGCCCGTCGCTCGCTCGCCCCAGGTCTTGAGCACCGCCGTCAGGGTTAACGCATAACGAGCGGCCCCTTGCTGCTGATCGATCTGGAGTCGCTGTTTGATCTCCTTCGGTAATTTCGACAACAGAACATCACTGAGGGCGTCCATTTCGTTGGAGGTGAGGACTTCATCCCACCCGTGTCGTCCGAGGTTCTGTTGAAAGGAAGTCCTCCGTTCATCCAGATCCGCCAGACCGAGTTCGAGTTGTTGTTGCCGATATTCCCGTTCTTTCCGGATTCGATCGACGGCGCGAACCCGTTCGCGTTTTGTGGTTTGACGCTCGATTTCGGCGCGCTCAATCGGATTCAGGGAGGTCAGAAAAGCCTGATAATCGCTCAACGTCGATTTGAGAGAAAGTTCCTCGCCATTCAGCCGTGCGTGCATCTGTCGGTAATGATCTTGTTCTTCGGGGGTTAGCTTCTCAAACTTCTCGAATTGATGCTGTACCCGTAACCGTTCGCTTCGGGTCATCTGCTCCAGTTCGCGCAAGCGATCCGCGCGCTCGCCGGTTCGACTCACCGCCGCGTGCAGAAGCGGAACCAGGACCACGCAGAAGATCGCCGAGTAGAACATCAACCACGGTGGCGATAGAAAGCGTCTTTTGGATGTCAGATTATTCATTGAGCGCCCCCGTTCGTTCCAGTTCTTTGAGGAAATCGATTCCGTCGCCGTCATCAATTTCGAGGGACTGGTACAGTTCCAGATTCTGAATCACGGGCAGATCGTCAACCAACTGATCCGTCGGGTTGACGACCCATTGATTGGCGATGGTGAATCCCAGCCAGGAGGAAAGTGAGACACACAACAACCAGACGACAGCCATCAACGCCAGGCGTACCTGCGGCGCGAATCGTTGTACGTCCAGTTTCGTCCCGGACGATTCCTCGAGACGAATGGTCTGCATGGTGGTTTGCGTGAATGTTTCGGGAGCTTTCTCCTGCGGCAACAGATCCAGCATTTCCCACGTCCGGGTGAGCATTTCCACTTCGTGACGTGCAACGGGACTTTCTCCCAACGCCCGATCGATCGCCTGCGTCTTCTCCGACTCCAACTCTCCGTCCAGATAAGCGACGAGGTCTTCGCGTTGTTCGGGTTTTAAGCGTGTGATTTTTTCCATGTCGCCCACCAGCCTTCACTGGGGTTTCGTTATTTGACGTAGGATTCCAATTTCCCGCGCAACGTCTCACGGGCTCGAGACAACAGGGATTTCACCGCCGCCGGCGTCATTTCCATCGTTTCGGCGATATCCGCGTAGCTCATTCCCTCGAACTTGTTGAGTAAGACCGCCATTTGCTGTCGCTCGTTCAATTCGGTCAACGCCTCCTGAACGATTTTCTGTAATTCGGCTTTGTCGACTTGCCGTGTCGGCATCAATGACGATTTATCTTTCAGAATCTGTTCTTCCGGTCGGGCTCCCATCGGGCCGGAATCGGAAGGATTCAGTTTCACTTCTTTTCGGCGTCCTCGATCGCGCCGTTTGTTGCTGGCCAAATTGTGGGCAATATGAAACAACCAGGTCGAAAACTTCGCACGCGGTTCGTACCCCAGTCGGGCACGATAGACTCTCAAAAATGTCTCCTGAGCCAGATCCTCGGCGACCGCCCGGTCCCGCACCAGATGAAAAAACAGGCCGATCAGGCGATCCTGATAAGAGGTCACCAACCGGCTGAAGGCTTCGTCGTCTCCCGCTTTCACGCGCAGCATCAGCGCAACATCCGGATCGCGGAGGTACGCGGGCTGACTGGCCTTGAGTTCGCTGGTTGCCACTATGACCACATTTCTGAGGTAAATCTGACTGAAAGATCAAACCCCGAGCCCTGTAAAAAGTTTCGGGGAAAATCCATCACTCGGTATGGACTGCTGGTGCCGATCCGGCAGACGCGCTAAACTGGAATACAGCAAGTCTCTATTCTTCCTTCAGAATAGATTCCCTCCCCAGCAAACACAATGATCCTTTCCCGCATCCCCATCCCACCGGAGTTGCCATGACACTCAGCACTCTCCCGCTCAGCTATTGCACCAACGTCCACCCTGGCCTGACCGTGGATGAAGTCTGTCAGGGACTGGTCGACTATGCGGGCCCCATTCAAAAAAATCTCGAACAACCGCTGGCCGCCGGCCTCTGGCTGGCGGAGCCGGTGAT
Source organism: Planctomycetaceae bacterium (assembly GCA_014762625.1). GTDB lineage: Bacteria > Planctomycetota > Planctomycetia > Planctomycetales > Planctomycetaceae > JABURQ01. Next base: position 56,181 of record JABURQ010000087.1, read on the forward strand.
CGATGAACTTCGTTCCGACGCCAGAAAACTGGGCGAGCTGAAACAAACACTCTCGGAACAAAACCTGGTCTGCTACACGCTGAACGCGTTTCCGTACGGCAATTTTCACTCGGAGCGCGTCAAAGAGCAGGTGTATGTACCGGATTGGAGCGAAGAAGACCGCCTGACTTACACCCACGAATGCGCCAAAATTCTGGCGGAATTGATGGACGACTTTGACGAAGGGAGCATCTCGACCGTTCCGCTCGGCTTCAAACAACTCGTCAGCGGATCCGAGTTTCGTGAGAATTGCATCGACAACCTCCTCCAACTCGCGATGCTCCTCGATCAATTGTACCAGGATACCGGCAAACGAATCCGGCTCGCCATCGAGCCCGAACCGCTTTGCATCCTGGAAACGACGGCGGAAACGATCGATTTTTTCCAGGAACTCAAAGCAGTCGCCATCGAACGGGATCAGGCGCAACTCGCGCGAGAGTATCTCGGCGTCTGTTACGACGTCTGCCATCAGGCGGTCGAATTCGAGGACGTCGCGGAGTCTCTGAAATCACTCGACGCGGTCGGCATTCGGATCAATAAAGTCCACATCACCTGCGCCATCAATCTCGATGATCCCGGCAACAATCCCGCCGGTCGCAAACTGCTCGCTGAGTTCGTCGAACCGCGCTATCTGCATCAGACGTTTGCCCTCTTCGACGATGGCAACATCCGCACGATCACCGATCTCTCAGAAGACCTCTGCCACAATCCACCGCCTCATATGGCGGAAGCGATCAAATGGCGGATTCACTTCCACGTTCCGGTCGACGCCGACGATCTCGGACCGCTCGGCACGACGCGCGACGATTTGAAAATCGCTCTGCAAACGGTCGCCCAACTCGATCAAACGCCGCACCTCGAAGTCGAGACCTATACCTGGTCGGTGATGCCGGGTGAAGAACATCCCTCACTGGTGGACGGTTTCACCGCCGAGTTGAAAGCGACGCTGGCTCTCCTCCAATCCTCAACATGAATTCCCCTTCCACAAGGAACAGAAAGATGCCCCGATTTTTCCTCGCCTTGATCACAATTGTCATTAGCAGTTCCCCTCTTTTTGCGCAGACGAATCCGGACTCTCCCATCGTCGCGGAAAATCAGAAAACCGGAGCGCTCGACTGGCAACTGACGCGCGTTCGCGCTGACAAAGATGGCTTTCGTTCACCGTGGATCGAAGGGTACTGTTCTCGACAATCGGTCTCCGCCGGAGAAACGATCGACATCATGGTCTCAACTAATCCCGCGCGCGACTTTCAACTGGAAATCTTCCGCATGGGCTATTACGGCGGACGGGGTGCGCGTCTGATGAAAACCTACGATCGTCTCCAAGGCATCACCCAGCCGACACCCGAACCGGGAGAAAAGAATCTGCACGAATGCCGGTGGAAACCGAGTCTCTCTCTGACCGTTCCGGAAGACTGGATCAGCGGCGTGTATCTCGGACGCCTGACGACGATTCCCGCAGGACAGGAGGCGTATTGGCAAAGTTACGTCGTCTTCATCGTCACCGACGACCGCCCCGCCGACATTCTGTTCCAATGCTCCGATAATACCTGGCAAGCGTATAACCGCTGGCCCAACAATTACTCAATCTACACCCACCCCAAAGGGAATCAGGGTCCGTGGGCCGATGTCTCTTTCGATCGCCCGTACGGACGCGAAGCCCAGTTCACCGGCGTCGTGAACGATCCTCTCACCGTCGGCTCGGGAGAATTCCTGCCCTTCGAATTCCCGCTGGCTTACTGGTTGGAGAAACACGGCTACGACGTCACCTATTGCTCGAACAGCGACATGATCGCTCCCGATCACGGCCTGAAGTGCAAAGTCTTTATCTCCGTCGGACACGACGAATATTGGGACATTCGCCAGTACGGAAGTGTTACAAAAATGCGAGACGCCGGCGTCGATCTGATGTTTCTCTCGGGAAACAGCGTCTGCTGGGTCACGCCGTTCCGTAAAAGTTCCACCGGCGTTCCCAATCGCATCATCTTCCGCGGTGGCCCCTACGGCGGCGACAACGAATACGCCGTCAATCGCGAAAAAAATCACGGCCCCTTCCCTCACCGCGGCCCCGATGAGGGACTCTTGATGGGAGCCCGCAATGTCGAGCCGGTGAACGGCGGAGGCGACTGGATCATCACCAAGCCCAACCACTGGATGTTCGCGGGGACCGGCGTCAAACAAGGAGATAAAATCCCGGGGCTAATCGGCTGGGAATATCACGGGGAGCCCGCCGACATCGACGGCCTGGAGGTCGTCGCGGGAGGAACCGCCTGGCAAGGAGGCGTGAATCCACAGCAATGGACCGCCACGATTTATCCGGGACCGAAAGGCAATTTCGTCTTCAATGCGGCGACGATCTTCTGGGCTCAGGGGCTCAGTTCACCCCCCGGTCACGTGTTACCGTGGTCTCACTGGAGCCGACCCCACGGCCCGGACGAACGTGTGCAGAAAATCACGGAGAATTTGTTGAAAAAAGCGTTGTCGAATTAGCGTTTCCATCACTCGACGAACGGCGGGCGCTCGCGGGTCATGGAAACCTCTTCCGCGAACGGCGGGCGATCGCGCTGAGCGACGGGGAGGTCTTCGGCAAACGGCGGACGCTCCGCATCCTCTTTCGACACGTCGGAAGACCGTCGCTGGATCGCTTCTTCCCGACTCAACGGTTCCCACCCACTTTGGAGAACCTCGCGGCGTCCCCTGAGTCGAATTTCCGCATCGCTCAGGAACGGTGTTTTCTCTTCGGCGTCCGCTAACTCCGTCGATTCCGCCGGGTCTGCGACTTGGATCCCTTGTTCAGAATCAGATTGAGCGCCGGGATTTTCGGACCGATTCTCGGCCACCGAACCCAACGTGGACTCTTCGGAATCCTCTTCCGGCGACTGGCCACGATAGAATTCCGGCTCAGGAGATTTCCTGTCGTCCGCCGCCAGCAGATGTCCGTCCGGGAGATTGAGTCGCGGCGATCCCGCCATCACCCAGTTGTCCCATTTCCCTTCGAGATGTTCGATACTTTTGAGTTTGTAGTGTTTGCGGAGTGCATTATCCCAGCCGTGTTGATGGGCCGTTTGCAGAAACTCGAGAAAGTTCTCGCGGCCCTTCTTTTGAATCAGATAGTCGGAGAGTGAGTAACCTTGCGCGTAGAGGGTCAGCACGCGTTGCATGCTGCTGGGATATTCCTTGATCGACATCAATTGTCGGAGCGAGTAGCGGGTGCCGTTATTATTCACCTGCTTGAGCATTTGCATCTGACGCATCCGCTCGGATTCGTGCTCGATGATGGTCGCGGCCCCTTCATCGGCCCACCGCGGAAGAGGACGACGAAAATGAGTCGCAAAAATCATGTGACTCACTTCGTGCGGGATCACTGAATCGAGGATGCGTTCCTCGGTCCCTTGCACGTTCATCTTCCAGCCAAACACTTCACCTTTGTCAAACTGAAATGATGTCGCCCCTCCGGCTCCGATCTGTCCCACCCGGACAGAAATCGGACAGGGGCGATACCAATTCTTCGGCAGTTGCTTTCCTAACCACTTCACAGCCAAATCTTTCCTATAAAATTCGGCTGCCTTTCCTACCTGTTCGGCGAATTCCTTCGTCGGCGCTGTGACCACGAAATTCGGCGTCCGGTAAACGGCCGCTTCGGAAGTTCCGATGACGGCCAACATCATCATCGCCGCTACCCCAGCGGCGAATCGATTCTTGCGAGCATCCATGCTCTTCTTTCCTCGGGTTGCGGGAGAATCTCCGGGTCGTTCGGTGGTTAAGCATGCGGTGTGCCAATCCGGAGATCAACACAACCACTTTTCATAACCTACGACACAGCCGCCGTTTACAAGCATCCTGCCTGATCCGGGCGAGTCGTAAGATTTACAAAAGGTAGGCCTGGATTGTAAATCCTGCAAGACCAATCTGTCATTTCCACAATTCATGCTCCACGATGTCACCGGCGTTTTCCCCGGACGCCGATCTTATCATTGACGTCGGAGCGACTCTGCCGCGATAATGCCTCCACGCCTACTCACACGAACGCAAGACCGCCAACTTTTCAACACATGGATGTTCTATGGCTGATCAATTCGATGACGACTCACATGACTTTGAAGATGGAGAGACCACTCTCCCTTCGACGATGAGAGGTCGCGACTGGCCCGCTCTGCGGCAGTTCGGCGTCTTCTTCGAAAATCGAGTCGGCCAGTTAGCGGAACTTCTCCGCTCTCTCGAAGCGGAGGATTTACGAATCGTGGGGATGTCGGTTGCCGACTCCATCGATTACGCCGTCACGCGACTGATTCTCGATGATTACGAACGCGCCGTCGAAATCATGGAACAATCCCCCTTCAAAACGTTCGAGACCGACATCATCGGCGTAGAGCTTCCCGATTCCGACCAGCCGTTTCTGGAAATCTGCACCGCGTTGCTGCGAGGAGAGGTCAATTTGCAGTACGCTTATCCGCTCCTCTATCACCGCGGCGGACGCAAAGCAATCGCCATTTACGTCGACGACATCGATCAGGGGATCCAGGTATTGCAGGATCGCGATATCACGCTGTTAACCGAGGGAGACCTCGATGAAGACGGCGAATTCTTCTGAAGTCGTCGTGAGCGCACTAAACGCGAATCTCGGCTCTATTTCTTTCCGCTGAAATAATTGACCAGCCACAGAAACAGCAACGCTCCCAGGACGGAAATGATGAGATTCCCGAGTGTGCCGGTCGCGTGAATCGATAACAGACTGGCGGCGAAGCTCCCCAAGACGCTCCCCACGATCCCCACAATCAAATTCCCCAACAGGCCGAATCCGCCCCCTTTCCAGAATTGTCCCGCCAGCCAACCGGCCAGCATTCCCAACAATATGGCCCAGATAATTCCCATCATGAATGTGTCCCCTGAAACGATGTTTCCTGTGGTGCGCTGGTCGTTCAGTCTCCGATGAGATGCGGCTTGACCAGACTCTCATCATCGGCTTCGATGTCGGTCTGCGTGCCTCTTCCGATCCGACAGGCGGCAATTAGATTACCCGTTCCGACACCTTTCCAGCGAATCGAAGCGCGCGTCTGTTTGGGGGAGCGTTGATCGAGAATCGTACATCCCGTCAGCACAGTATCCTCGCAGTCTTCGAGATAAAGACTGTACGGTTCTCCTTCCAGAATCTGCACGCCGTTCAACGTCATCCCCTGACAGTCGACGATCTCGACAAGACCGTCGCGCACGATGGGGACGGTGTCGGGGACGGTATGCTTGCCGGCTTGTGAATCCTGGATCAACGTCCCCTGCAGAATGCAGTTCTTCGAGTTTTCAAAACGGACACCGGTCGCCAATTCGTTCTTCCGGTAATCGGGATTGTGGCCGATCACATTGCTTCCGACGACGATATTCCGCGAATCGCGAACCCACAGGTTGCGATGATGTCCGGAATAGATGTAATTGCCGGTCAACGTGATTCCCCGCACCGACTCCAGCAGGACGTTGGTTTCCTGACTCCCGATCAGATTCCCCGTGATGCAGGTCATTCCCATTTTGTGGTCGATGCCCCCTCCGGTGCCGATGAGATGAATGTTGGCCCCGTTGGGAGAGTAGGTCGCCTGAATCGTATTACTGGCGATGGTCGCTTCCCGCACGCTCCCCTCGCCTACGTGGATGTAGATTTCCGCAGTGGGAATCGAATCCGCATCGGGAACCTGAAACGCGCGGTTGTTGTTGTATTCGATGTCGTTGCCGGTGATCTGCAGATTCCGGATTTCGCTGTTCTCGATGCGGATCCCTCCGAGTCGATTGTAGCTGATGTGATTGCCGGTGATGTTACACTGATGCATATTCAGGCCATCCATATGAACCCCGACACCGGTATTATGATAAAAATGGCAATGATCGATGATGAGGTTTCGGTTGCGGCTCGTCAGATGAACCGCCGTATGCACCTGCCGAATCAACACACCCCGTAACGTCGGCTGCATCACGCCTTCGATCCGGATCCCGTCCGCTTCGGGATGATCGCCGGTGATTTCGATACCGGTGACCATCGGCATCCGTTCCAGTTCCCATTCTTCGGGGCGAAAACCGTTCGGATCGGCGGTCTTGGCGTGTGTTCCCTGAAAGAAGAATGCCGGACCGGAGCCCGCCATGATGATCTTGGCGACGCCGTCCGAACCGGTGATCGACGTCCGACCGTGTTTGGAGAGATCGATCTTGATGGTCCGCGTAATCCTGTAATTTCCGCGTCCGAACTCGACGATCCCCTCCCCTGTTTCAATGGCGTGTTGAATGGCCTCGGAGTCATCCGTCTTACCATCTCCGACCGCTCCGAAATCCTTGACATGAGCCATGTTGCATCCTTTTGATCCAGATCTGATTGAGAGTCTATCTTCTATATTGTGAGCTTCGGGACGGAGAGAAGCAAAACGTTTCCCTGTCTTTCCGACTTCACTGCGAAACCATTTTTTTAACGTTTCAACCTCGTCGGAAACCATGTCTTCATTTACACTTGGGAAGACTGACCACACAAGCCGTACACCCTACTCCCCGTCAATGGATGACTTCCTTATGCTGCAAAAGCAGGACAACTACCCGAAAGTCTCGCTCTCGGAGACGGATAAACCACTTCCTAAATACTTTTCCAACGGCTTTACCCGCTACGCCACCTTCAAACCGATGGCCAAAGGGGGCAAAGCCGAGCTCTACAGCTGTCTGGATAAAAACCTGGGGAGACAGGTCGCCTTCAAAACGCTTCATCGTTCGATTTCCGATGATGAATACGAACGACGACGGTTTATTCGCGAAGCGCGGGTGACGGCTCAACTGCAACACCCGAACACCGTCCCCGTGTACGATATCGGAGTCGATGTCGAAGGGAAGTTGTACTTCACCATGAAAAAGGTGGAAGGCGAGACACTCCGCGACGTCATCAACCAGCTTCAGCAAAACGACGAGGAAGCCGCCGCCACCTACACGCTGGAACGGATTCTCGGTGTCCTGATTCAGGTCTGCAACGCGCTCTCCTACGCGCACGCTCACGGCGTCGTGCATCGAGACGTCAAACCGGCCAACATTCTGGTCGGTTTTTTCGGGGAAGTGGTACTGCTCGACTGGGGAGTCGCCAAAGTTTGGGATATTCCCAAAGCGGAAGAAGAACGTATCACCAAAGAACAATCCATCCCCAGCAGTTCCTCCGACCAGGAACTGGATCGCCTGACCGGGACCGGGAAAAGGCCGGGCACGCCGCTCTATATGTCCCCCGAACAGGTCGAAGGGACGGAGATCGACGAACGGACCGACGTCTACAGCATGGGCGTTGTGCTGTATGAATTACTCACCCTGCAGGATGCCTCCCGCGGGAAAACAGTTAAGGATACCTTCCACAACATCGTTAACGTCGTTCCTCCGAACGCCCGGGAAGCGGCTCCCGAACGGGACATCCCGCAGCCGCTCGAAGAAATCTGCATGAAAGCACTGCAGAAGAAAAAAGAAGACCGTTATCAGTCGATGCTGGAATTCATCGATGCCATTCGCAGTCTGCGACGCAAAGCGCTCGAATCCGCCTTCACCGTTTAGAAAACATTTCGATTCTGTTCCAGAGTCGCTTGCAGACGCTCTGAAACATCGTCGGGCAACTGATCACAGTCGACCGCGGCAACGACCGCATCACCAACCTGCCCCCAATTCGGAAACAGTAACCAGGGCTCGCTCTCGGCGTCACCGTAGAGCGCGGCCAACTGGCCGAACTTCTCGCAGAGCGACCCGGTTTGCTCGGGGGAGATATTCAGCACGAAACAGCTTTCTTCGGTCGGCCACTCTCCCGCAGGATCGCGACCCGCCGCTTCCCACCACTTCAGACCGTACGACTCGATCTCCGCTTTCAGATCATCCTGGGCCGCGTCGTTCCGATCGGCGGATCGCAGCTGCGACTGCGGATTCCACGCCGTCACCACGCACCAGCTTATCACGCCCGCCTGCAGGAGCGCCAGATTTTGCTCGGGAAGTAATTCCCCAACATGCAGCGTCAACGAACCTTCGGGAGCCGCCACACAATAATCAGTCCGGCTGTAAGCCGTCAGCAACTCGGCCAGACGCTGCTCGGGCCACGCATGCAGTGGAGTTGGTTCGTCGGTCATTGAGTTTCGGTTTCTGACTCCGTCGTTTCCGGCTCCACGGGAACAGGCTTCAGTTCCAGACGAATGATTCGCTGCGAAGTGTTATAATCGACGGAAGAGGCCAGTTGACTTCCCGAGGCGAGCTTGTTGGAGAATGCCTGCGGATCGGGAACGGGCGTCATCTGAATGGTCAGCATCCCTCCCGAACGTTTCGGCAGCGAGATGGTCTTTTCCGGTTCGTCGGTAAACGATTCCAGCTCGGTAATCAAAGCCCCCAGCCGCTCTTCAGACAAGTCTTCTGAAACTTCGACCGTCACGGGACTGATCTGCACCGCCCCCCCTCCCATCATGGCACTCAATCCGGGCATCCCCACCGCATTGGCGATCAGTTGCGGAGCCTCTGAATTGAAGGCGGCGTAGGCGAGATTGAAGTCCTCCTGCGTGTTGGCTTTCTGCAGATCGGCGAGCAACGGTTCGACTTCTTCGAGAGCCGGCATCACCCGTTCTTTGACGGAATTGATCTTTTGCGCGATCATCGGAATCTGTAGTTTGGCCATTTGGACCATCGTCATGACGCGATCCGGCAACGTCGAAATCACCCACTTCCCGTCAACTTTTTGCATGCTGTATTCGCTCTTCTCTCCGTCCAGAGTCATCTCGATCACCGCCTTGTCATCCTGAACGTTTTTCACGGAGACTTGGAGACTGTTCAGCAACGACTCAGAATCCAAATACCTCTCGGCCATCCGGAACGGAGGAATCTCTCCGCTCTCGTTGGTTTGAGGAAGTTCCGCCAACACGAGTCGCGCAACTTCTTTCAAGTTCTCAGCAACCGGACTCACCGTCTTCGCCATGAATACACGACCGTCAAAACTTTTGAGACGGCTCGTTTTGGAAAGTTCGCTATTCAGAATCGTCAACAGTGCCTTATTGAGAGGGGCGAAAATCTCCTTGACTTTTTCCGGTGTCGCAAGATCGCCCTGCGTGACCCCAAAGCGTCCCGCCGACAATTGCATCATCCCCATCGCGGCTTGAGCTTCCGGTGTCTCATAAACCATATCCTGTTTGGTTTGCATTACGCTCACATAACGCGTCAGCAAATTGAACGACTTGTCCCACAACTCGGGATCGACTTGCTTGCCGAATTCCTGAAAGACTCCATTGATCTCGGATTGATAACTGCTCGGCAAACTGTCCCAGATTTTTTCAAAATCGAGCTTCAGAATGGCGGTGTAATACTGTTTGAAAGCCGCATCCGGCGTCGATCCTGATCCGCCGCTCGATGCGTTCGTTCCTCCGGAGGTCGCGGGAGGAACGGGAGCCGCTCCTCCGAAACTCGGCTGCACGGAGGGATTGGGAGCGGCGGGAGGAGCGGGACTGGGATTTGTCGCGGTATCGGTCGATTGAACCGGAGCAGGGTCACCGCCTCCGCAGCCGATCAACAGTCCGGAAACCAGCACCGACAACACGAGGGAAATCAGGGATCGAGAACGCATGGTCTTCGCCTTCTTGAAAACAAAAATTCACGACTCGCCCCACTGTATCACCCCGGATCGTCAGTTTCAGCGGTAAGTGTCAATTTTTTCACGCGAAGCGAAGTCGCGGTCGGAAGAGCGGGATGAAGACAGGATGAAGTTTTTCAACAGCCTGCTACGCCGCGGGGCGATAAGTTGTCATCACCCAGGGAAATTCGCAACGAAATGCGCCGTTCGAATCGCGATCCAGGCCGACGTTCGAAAACGAAAGGAGCGGCGACTTTTTCGTGAATTGATGCTCGACGGTGACGGCGGTTTCGACCGGTTCGATCGAGTCCGCACGGATATCGTAGTCGAACTTTCGGATCGATAACGGACTCTGCGCATCTTTCTTCGGTTTGCCGGCAAACACCACCGGGCAGGAAAACAGCTCGCGAATGCGTGCCACTTCCGACTCTGAAACGTTGCCCGTCGTCGGAGAAAAGGTGGCCGAGAAGATTCGCTCCGAGTGGCGATTGTAGGCTGTGAACGAAGCCTCTTCATTCTCGAATCGTCCGATATGTTTAGAAAACCCATACATCAAGCGACCGAGGATCGACGAGCAGAGACTATTGAGAAAGATGCGTGCGTACAAAGTCACCGGAGATAACGCGGGGTGATCGACTCCGGGAGGCGTTCGCAAGCCGGGAATCACCAACAGGACTTCCTCATACTCCCGACCGAAACCGTACTGAAACTCCCACTTTCCCCAGACGTTTCGGACCTGTCGTTGCTGACCGAATAGAAACAGGACCGTGTGCCTTTCGTCTTCGGGCTCGGCAACGGGCACCAATCCACTCCCCACCGGTATCAACCGATCGATGGACGTGCGGTGCATTTGAACGGAGGACACCACACCCGCAAATGTGCCGCACAAGGTCCGCGCATCGGTCTGCGAAACGACTTCAGGAAGACGTCGAATCGCGAGAGGAAGTGACATGCCGCATGCCCCACTGGAACGAGCAGACGAAAACCGGTGACTCGGTGTCCCGAACGTTTCGCAGTCTTACCAGAAAGTTCCAGGCGGGTAAATCCCGCGTCGAACCTTGCACGACAACGTTCGTCGTGAATGAGACTCAACGAAATCGTGTACTCGGTTTTTAGTCTCTCGATCTCGAATGCAGGCTGTTAACCCGGCAGTTGCGTTTTGCCCATCAGGTAACGATCGCATTCGCGGGCCACCTGGCGTCCTTCGTTAATCGCCCAGACGATCAGACTTTGGCCGCGACGGCAATCGCCCGCCGCAAACACGCCATCGATATTGGTGGCGTATTGACCGTATTCTGCTTTGAAGTTACTGCGAACATCGGTTTCGAGACCGAGCTCTTCGGCGATGAACTGTTCCGGTCCGGAGAATCCGAGCGCCAGGAAGCAAAGATCGGCGGGCCAGATTTTTTCGGTGCCCGGAATCGGCGTGAAGGGAGGACCTCCTTCGGTGACATGTTCCCAATCGAGTTCGACTGTTTTGACACCGGTCAGATTCCCCTCCGCATCCTTTTGAAACTCCAGCGTCTGCGTGCTGAAATGACGCGGGTCGTCGCCGAACTTGGCGGCGGCTTCTTCGTGTCCGTAATCGACCCGCAAAATGCGCGGCCATTGAGGCCACGGGTTGCTGGGAGACCGCTCGTTCGGAGGACGTTCCACAATCTCGAAGTTCGTCAGACTTTTACAGCCGTGACGCATCGACGTTCCCAAACAGTCGTTCCCGGTATCGCCCCCGCCGATCACGATCACATCCTTGTCTTTGGCGGAAATGTAATTGCCGTCGGCGAGTTCGGAATCCATCAACGACTTGGTGTTCTGATGCAGGAATTCCATCGCGTAGTGAATACCCTTGGCATCGCGTCCCGGTGACTTGGTGAAGAAGTCGTTCGGTTTGGTCGCTCCCACCGCGAGAACGACGGCGTCGTTCTCTTCGGTCAATTGCTTCGCGGAGAGATCTTTCCCGATTTCGGTGTTGGTGACGAATTTGACCCCTTCGTCTTCCATTTGCTTGACGCGGCGTTCGACCACATGCTTTTCGAGTTTCATGTTGGGAATGCCGTACATCAACAAGCCGCCGATTCGA